>JAFLSI010000007.1:15932-35361 GCA_022511025.1 Rikenella sp.
GAGAAGCGGGAGAGTCGGCCGGACCAACCGAATCGATGAATCAAAACGACAACAACACCATGCAAACGACAACATCCGTCAAACTCTACTCCTTGGCATACGACCGGGCGAAGACCTACTGGACGGCCGCCGGGTTCGTATTGGGCAATATCGCCGTCCCGCATCTCTTTCATCTCGTTCCGCAGGGCGGAGCGGTCTGGCTGCCGATCTACCTCTTTACCTTGGTCGGCGCCTACAAATACGGCTGGCGGCCGGGACTTTTGATCGCTGTCGCCTCACCGGTCGCAAATTCGCTCCTGTTCGGCATGCCGCCCGCAGCCGCGCTGCCGGCCGTTTTGCTCAAATCCGTTCTGCTGGCTATCTTTGCAGGCATCGCCGCCGCACGGCTCCGGAAAGCCACGTGGTGGTCGATGCTCGCCGTGGTAGCGGCCTACCAGATCGTCGGCACGTTAGGCGAATGGGCGATCCGGGGCGAACTGCTGCCGGCGCTGCAAGATTTTCGCATGGGCGTTCCCGGAATGCTGTTGCAGGTGTTCGGCGGCTGGGGAATCATCCATTACCTAATTCGCAAATAAAACGGTCATCATGAACAGATTGCTTTTTATCGGCAGCGTCGGGTTTCAGGAGGTGCTGCTCATCGCATTGGTCGTTCTGCTCTTCTTCGGCGGCAAAAAGATACCCGAACTGATGAAAGGGCTCGGCCGGGGCGTCCGCTCGTTCAAAGAGGGGATGAACGGCACCGACACAGAGGAGAAAAAACCGGGAGACGCCGGCAAGGAGTAGATCATGGCACGGGACACCGACCGGCTGAGTTTCTGGGAGCACCTCGACGAGTTTCGCTCGGTTTTGCTGAAGATCGTCTCTTTGACCGGGGTGTTCGGCCTCGCCGCCTTTCTGTTCAAGGAGGAGCTGTTCGCCGTCGTTTTCGCACCGAAAGAGGCCGACTTCATCACCTACCGGCTGTTGCGCCGGATAGGCGGTTCCGGTGTCTTGGGCGAAACCGCCGGATTCGACATCCCATTGATCAATACCGGACTGGCAGAGCAGTTCATCATCCATATGAAAACGGCGCTCTGCGCAGGTGTGCTGTGCGCATCGCCCTACATACTGTACCAACTGTTCCGGTTCGTCTCGCCGGCGCTGTATGAACGAGAACGCCGGTACGCGTGGCGAACCGTCGGCAGCGGCTACCTGCTGTTCCTGCTCGGCGCAGCGGCCAGCTACTTCATCCTTTTCCCGCTGACATTCCGCTTCTTGGGGACCTATCAGGTCAGCAGCGAGGTGGCCAACCTCATCTCCCTGCAATCCTACATGGGAACACTGATCGGAATGTGTCTCGCGATGGGGTTGGTATTCGAGCTGCCGGTTCTGGCGTGGCTGTTCGCCAAATTGGGATTCATCTCGGCCGGATTCATGCAGCGCTACCGGAGACATGCCATCGTCTTGATCCTGATTGCCGCAGCGATCATCACGCCGACCTCGGACATTTTCACCCTGTCGATCGTTTCACTGCCGATGTGGCTGCTGTACGAGGCGAGTATTCTGCTGGTCGGAACGACCGCGAAATAACCGGATAAATTCGTTATATTTGCCCCGAATTTTAACACTGAAACAGGTATGAAAGCATACGTTTTCCCCGGTCAGGGCGCACAGTTCACCGGCATGGGCAAGGAGTTGTACGACACGGTGCCGGCAGCGAAAGAACGGTTCGAACAGGCAAACGATATTCTCGGCTTCCGCATTACGGACATTTTGTTCAACGGCACGGCCGACGAGTTGAAGCAGACCAAAGTAACGCAGCCGGCCGTCTTTCTCCATTCGGTCATTCTGGCCAAATCGCTGCCCGACTTTCAACCGGAGATGGTCGCCGGCCATTCGTTGGGCGAGTTCAGCGCCTTGGTGGCGGCCGGAGCACTGAGTTTCGAGGAGGGGTTGAAATTGGTGTCGAAACGGGCGCAGGCGATGCAGAAGGCTTGCGAATTGCAGCCGTCGACCATGGCGGCGATCATCGGCCTGCCGGATGAAACGGTCGAAGAGGTGTGCGCTTCGATTCCGGAGGTGGTCGTGGCAGCGAACTACAACTGCCCCGGACAGTTGGTGATTTCGGGTTCGATCGAAGGGATCGACAAGGCGTGCGAGCAGCTGACGGCCAAGGGGGCGAAACGGGCTTTGAAGCTGAGCGTGGGCGGAGCGTTTCACTCGCCGCTGATGGAACCGGCCCGCATCGAGTTGGAAGAGGCGATCCGGACGGCACAGTTTGCAACCCCGGTTTGTCCGGTGTACCAGAACGTGGATGCCCGGCCGTACACCGATCCGGAGCAGATCAAAGCGAACCTCATCGCCCAGCTGACGGCTCCGGTGCGCTGGACGCAGACCGTGCAGAACATGCTGGCAGACGGGGCCTCGTCATTCACGGAGTTGGGACCGGGTAACGTGCTGGCGGGGTTGATCAAAAAGGTGAATCGCGAAGCGGTGTGCGAATCGAAGAGTACGCTGTGATGAGGGATTCATTTCCCGACAATTTGGAGAGGCTTTCCGATTTCGGTCGGGAAGCCTCCCTCTTTGTGTATCTTTCCCGTCTCTTTCCGACCCGCCGATTTCGCCGAAAAGGGCCAAAGGCTCTCCCAAAAGAGCAATTTCGCCGCAATTAGCGACGAAATTGCTATATTTGTGCAAACCAACGACATGCGCTAACATGAAACGTTTTCTGTCGCTCGACGTCTTCCGCGGCATGACCATCCTGGCGATGATCGTGCTGAACAACCAGACCGGGAAGAGCGTTTTCGCCCCGCTGGTACACAGCGCCGGAGACGGCATCACGTTCGCCGACATGATCTTTCCCTTCTTTCTCTTCATCGCAGGAGCCGCCCTGTGGTTCTCCACCCACAAACACGACTACGGCATACACAGCAGCCGCTCCAAAGCCCGGCAGATGCTGCATATCGTTCGCCGCACCGCAGTGCTGTTCGGACTCGGCATTTTGCTCAACTGGTTTCCGTTCGACAGTTACTTCGCATTCGTCCGGATTCCCGGCGTATTGCAGCGGATCGCATTAGCCTACTTTTTCGCCGCCCTCCTGACCCTGTATATGCCCCGGATGCGGGCCGCAGCGGTTACGATCATCGTCCTGCTGGCAGGCTACTGGTTCCTGTTGGACTCATTGGGGACGGAGATCGTCGGACGAATCGACGCGGCGGTATTCGGCTCGGCCCACCTCTACCGACCGGCGTTCGACCCGGAAGGACTGCTGAGTACGATTCCGGCCATCGCAAGCGTATTGATCGGCTACTGGGCCGGACGGATCATGGACCGGCCGAACAGCGTCAGCGGAGGAATCGGGTCGCTCATGGCAATCGGACTGTTTCTGACCGGAGCCGGACTGCTGTTCGGCTGGGTGTCGCCGATGAACAAACCGCTCTGGACGTCGAGCTACGTCCTCTTTACCTCCGGAGTGGCCATGATCGTATGGAGCATCCTGTCGTTCGTCATCGAATACATGCAGGCGAAAAAATGGTGCGAATTTTTTGCCATCGGCGGTACCAACTCGCTGTTTATCTATCTGCTTTCGGTCGTGCTCGCCAAACTGTTCGGGCTGTGGGGCGTAACGGGTGCGGTGTACGGATTCTACCAGAGCTACCACGTGCCGGATGCGGTGGCTTCGCTGATGTGGGCTTTCACCATGGTGTTCGTGTGCTGGCTGATTGCGTGGCCGCTCTACCGGATGCGCATTTTTATTACGGCATGACCCGACCGCTCCGGCGGCGAGGCGAATCGGTCCTTTTTTGTAACCGAAAATCCACGAAAACAAACAGGGGTGCATCGTTTGCGGAGCACCCCTGTATTGCATTCATCGAAAAACGCTACAGACTCTTCAGCGTATCGAGCAGAAATTCATAAAACCGCTCCACCGACGCGATATGGACCTTTTCGTCCGGCGAGTGGGGGAAACGCATCGTCGGCCCGATCGAGATCATATCCAGCTTCGGATACTTCGCCCCGATGATGCCGCACTCCAACCCCGCATGGATCGCCTTGACCTCCGGCGTGCGGCCGAACCGTTTTTCGTACCCCTCTTTCATGACGCGGAGAATTTTGGAATCCGGATTCGGCGCCCAGCCGTCATAATCCCCCTGCGCCTCGATCCGTCCGCCGGCCAGTGAGACCACCGAGTCGATCATCGCCACCACCTGCGGTTTCCCGTAATTGACCATGCAGCGCACCATAAAGAGCAGTTGCGCCTTTCCCTCCCCCATTTCGATGCGCGACAGGTTGGTCGACGTTTCGACCAGCCCCGGCACCGTATCGCTCATCCGCATAATCCCGTTCGGCATCGCCGTCAGTGCCGCAACGAACCGGTTCCGGAAATCCTCCTCCGCCACACGCGCCGGAAGTTCGGTTCGCTTCGCTCCGAACCGGATCTCGTCCTCCACATGCGCCAGTTCGTGGCGAATCGTACGCTCGAACTCGACCGTCGCCCGTTCAAACTCCTCCGTCCGCTCCGCCGGCACCGCCACCACCGCTTTCGCCTCGCGCGGAATCGCATTCCGCAGCCCACCCGCATCGATCTTGGCCACCAACACATAGGGATTCTCCCGCAGGAAACGGGCCAGCAGCTTGTTCGCATTCCCCCGCTGCAAGACGATCTCCAAACCGGAATGCCCCCCTTTCAGCCCCGAAAGCGCCACTTCGTATCCCGCACAGTCGTCCGGCGTCGCCACCTCCCGGTAGTCGAAATCGGCCGTAACATTGACCGCCCCGGCACACCCCACGTAGAGTTCCCCTTCATCCTCCGAATCGAGGTTGATGAGAATCTCTCCCGTGAGCATCCCCTCACCCAACAGATTGGCCCCCGTCAGCCCCGTCTCCTCGTCCACCGTGAAGAGGCATTCGAGCGCCGGATGCGGCACTCGGTCCGCCTCTAAAATCGCCAGCATCGCTGCCACTCCCATCCCGTCGTCCGCCCCCAAAGTCGTCCCCTCGGCCGTAACCCACTCGCCGTCCACATACGGCCGGATCGGATCGGTCTCGAAATCGAACTTCAAATCGCTGTTTTTCTGCGGCACCATATCCATGTGCGCTTGCAGAATCACCGTCGGATGCCCCTCGTAGCCCGGTGTCGCCGGTTTGCACACCACCACATTCCCCACCTCGTCCTGACGACACTCCAATCCGTGCCGGCCGGCGAAATCGACCACATACTGCCGCAGCTTCTCTTCGTGTTTGGAAGGGTGCGGGATCGAGCAGATCGTGGCGAACTGCCGCCACAACCCCCTCGGTTCCAATTCGGTTATCTCTTTCATGGTATTCTGAATAGTGTTTGGTTTTTTCCGAGAATCAATACTGCACATCCGTCAAAAAAAGTCCATAGGGCGGCGCCTGCGCACTCGCCTCGGCCCGCTCCTGCCGCTCGATGATCGCACAAAACTGGGCCGGTGTCAGTTTGCCCCGCCCCACATCCACCAGCGTCCCCACGATCGCCCGCACCATCCCCCGCAAAAAACGGTCCGCCGCAATCGTGAAAACCAGCTTGTCCCCCTCCGTCCGCCAACTGGCTCCGAAAATCGTACACCGGTTGGTTCGGGTATCCGAATGGAGCTTCGCAAAGGAGGTGAAATCCTCGTAGCGCATCAGCGACACCGCCGCCGTCTGCATCGCATCCACATTGAGCGGCTGCGTGATCTGCCAAGCCGTCCCCGTTGCAAACGGATCTTTCCGCGTGGTGATGTAATATTTGTACTCCCTTCTCCGCGCATCGAACCGCGCATGCCTGTCGTCCGGCACATCGACCACCCGCCTCACCGCCATGTCTTTCGGCAGGATGCAGTTCAGGTGGTAGACGAACTCCGGATCGCGCACCCGCTCCGCCATCTCCTCCGTCGCCGCGTCGAAATGGGCCACCGCACAGGAGGCATGCACCCCCGTATCCGTCCGTCCGGCCCCCACCACCTCGTGCGGCGCACCGAGCAGCATGGAGAGCCCCCGCTCCAGCATCTCCTGCACCGACGGTGCATTCGGCTGCCTCTGCCAGCCGTTGTAAGCAGCCCCGTTATAGGCCAATTCGATGAAAAACCTCGCCATGCGCCAATCGATCTAACTCCGAATAGAAAGTGCAAGATAACCAAAATTTCGGAGAAAACCCCGCCCGCCCCGAAAGTATCGCCCCGATTTGTAAAATCCGGAAAAATAGTTACCTTTGCACGCCCCATAAAGTATGGGAATGGGTCGCAACAAACAGAGTATTAACCAACAAACACGCAAGAAAAAGTGGAGTCATTAAGCTACAAAACTATTTCTGTCAACGCGGAGACTGCCGATAAGCAGTGGTATGTCATCGACGCGACAGATGCAGTGCTGGGGCGGCTCGCATCGCAGGCGGCGAAAATCCTGCGCGGCAAAAACAAACCCAGCTACACTCCCCACGTCGATTGCGGCGACAACGTCATCATCGTCAACGCCGACAAGGTGAGACTCACGGGGAAAAAGATGACCGACAAGGTCTACACGCGGCACACAGGCTATCCGGGCGGGCAGCGGTTCGCAACGCCGGCGGAGTATTTAGCCAAGAAACCGACCTTCGTCATCGAAAAAGCAATCAAAGGGATGCTGCCCAAGAACCGGTTGGGAGCGGCACTCTTCGGCAACCTCAAAGTCTACGCAGGCGCCGAACATCCGCACGCGGCACAAAGCCCCAAAACCATCAAACTAAACGAAATTAAATAATGAGCCAAGAAGTCATAAACGCGGTAGGTCGGAGAAAGGCGGCTGTCGCACGCGTGTACCTCACCGCAGGCGGGAGCGGGAAAATCACCATCAACGACCGTCCGATGGAAAACTACTTCCCGTTGGAAATCTTCCAGTACGTCGTCAAACAACCGCTGCTGGTTACCAACCTCACCGAAGGGGTCGACATCAAAATCAACCTCACCGGCGGCGGGATCAAAGGACAGGCCGAAGCAGCAAGATTAGGCATTTCGCGCTGCCTGATCGAGATGGACGCAGAACTGCGGCCCGAACTGAAGAAAAACGGATTCCTGACCCGGGACGCACGGGTGGTGGAACGGAAGAAACCGGGTCGGCCGGGGGCACGCAAGCGGTTCCAGTTCAGCAAGCGCTAACCGCAGCCGGTCCATCATTCGGGAGAATATCCGTTTATTGTCCCGAAACCTTTGCACGGCTTATGTTACCGGCCCCACTGCAGGCCCAAACGAAAGCAGACTACCCATACAGTACTACCGCTTCGTTGCATAAGCCGCGGAAAACCGCTCCGGACCGCCCTCTTTCCGGTTCAAACCCAAAGAGCGATGCGCTACCGGGACGGTGATGAACGAGTAAAAACAGATTAAAAAAATCGAAACCATGCCAAGAACAGATTTCAATCAACTTTTGGAGGCCGGCGTACACTTCGGACACCTCAAACGGAAGTGGAACCCGAAAATGGCCCCGTATATCTTTATGGAAAAGAACGGGATTCACATCATCGACCTCCACAAAACCGTTGTCAAACTCGACGAAGCGGCCGCCGCACTCAAGCAGATCGCCAAGTCGGGACGGAAAGTCCTCTTCGTGGCCACCAAGAAACAGGCCAAAGAGATTGTGGCTGAGAAAGTTTCGGCGGTTGCCATGCCGTACGTTACCGAACGCTGGCCGGGCGGGATGCTCACCAATTTCCCCACCATCCGCAAAGCGGTGAAGAAGATGGCCACGATCGACAAACTCAACAGCGACGGGACCTACGACAACTTCAGCAAACGCGAAAAACTCCAGATCGCCCGCCAGCGGGCCAAGCTCGAAAAGAACCTCGGTTCGATCGCCGACCTGACCAGACTGCCGGCCGCCCTGTTCGTCATCGACGTGCAGAAAGAAGCCAACGCCGTAAAAGAGGCCAAACGCCTCAATATTCCGGTGTTCGCCATGGTTGATACTTGTTGCGACCCCACCAATATCGACTACGTGATTCCGGCGAACGACGACGCGACCAAATCCATTGCAGTGATTCTGGACACCGTAACCGCAGCGATTCAGGAAGGGCTGGCCGAACGCAAGGTAGAGAAAGAAAAAGAGGCAGCAGAGGCAGCCAAAGGCGGTGCCGCTGCGGCCGGCACGACGACCGCATCGAAGAAAGAAGCACGGCCGCGGATGGCCAAGAGCAGCAGCAATCCTGCTCCAGCGGCGGAAACCGAGACCAAGGCAGCAGCAACGGCAGAACAGCCCGCTGCAGCTGAAGAAAACAGCGCCGCCGAATAATATTCCGACACAACGGAACGTTACGTTTACAATACATAAAGAAAGGAACACAAATCATGGAAATCAAAGCCGCAGACGTAGCGAAATTACGTAAAATGACCGGCGCAGGCATGATGGACTGCAAGAAAGCGCTGACCGAAGCCAACGGCGATTTCGACCGCGCACAGGACATCATCCGCGAAAAAGGGAAACTCGTTGCCAGCAAACGGGCCGACCGCGATGCTACGGAAGGCGTGGTTGCCGCCCGGTTGACCGACGGGAACAAGAAAGGATACATGCTCTGTTTAGCTTGCGAAACCGACTTCGTAGCCAAAAACGAAGAGTTCGTCAAGACGGTGAACGACATGCTCGACATCGCCATCCAGCATGACGTAGCGGATATCGACGCGCTCAAAGCATTGAAAGTCGGCTCGCAGACCGTCGAAGAGATGGTTACCGAAAAGTCGGGACAGACCGGCGAAAAAATCGAACTCGCCTTCTATGCCAAGATCGAGGCAGAACAGTGTGCTTGCTACGTGCATATGAACAGCAAGTTGGGGACGCTGGTCGGCTTCAACGCCCAGATTCCGGCCGAAGTGGCGCACGACGTGGCGATGCAGGCGACGGCTATGGCCCCGATCTCGATCAGCAAGGACGACTGTCCGGCCGAAGTGCTCGAAAAAGAGCGGGAAATCGGACGCGAACAGGCTCGTCTGGAAGGCAAGCCCGAAGCGATGCTCGACAAGATCGCCGAAGGGAAAGTCAACAAATTCCTCAAGGAATCGACCTTGCTGAACCAAGCGTTGGTGAAAGACAACAAACTGACGGTGGAGCAATTCATCCATCAGGCCAATCCGGCGGCGACGGTGGTGGCTTACAAACGCTTCTCGCTGAACGATTAGACCCTTTTTATACTACGACTCCGAAGCCTTTTTCCCGACAGAGCGGGAAAAAGGCTTTTTTCATTACCTTTGTTCAGCGCATCAATCCCAAAGACACCGATGGCCGAGCGACTCACCCTGCCGCAAACCCGCGACCGGCAAACGATCTACACCGCACTGCTCCCTCAGTTGGAAGCCTTGGTTGCCGGAGAAAGCGACCCGGTGGCCAATATGGCCAATGTAGCCGCCGGACTGCGGGAAGCATTCGGCTTTTTCTGGGTCGGATTTTACCGCGTAGTCGGGCGGGAGTTGGTATTGGGACCGTTTCAGGGACCATTGGCCTGCACCCGGATCGGCCTCGGCCGAGGAGTTTGTGGGAGGGCATGGAGCGAGCGGCAGACGATAGTCGTACCCAACGTAGAGACTTTTCCGGGACACATCGCGTGCAGTTCAGAGTCGAAGTCGGAGATCGTCGTACCGTTTTTCGACCGGACCGGAGAGCAGGTCGCCGGCGTTTTGGACATCGACAGCGACCGTCCGGACGACTTTTCCGAGACCGACCGGCACGAATTGGAGCGGCTGATGCGGCGAATCGAAAGCAAACTGCAAGAATCGAATGAATAAATTTATTCTTATATTATCCTTATTTTTAGTTGGTTGTCATACACTACCCGAATCGAAGAAACAGGTCGTTTTCGTCTCGATCGCACCCTTGAAATATGTAGTGGAACAGATCCTCGATACGGTCGCTTTTCGGGTCGAAGTGCTCGTTCCGGAAACCGCATCGCCGGAGAGTTACGAACCGACCGTGCAACAGATTCGGCGATTAGCCGATGCACAAGCCTGCATTTCGGTCGGTTTGATCGACTTTGAGCAGGTTTTGGCCGGAAAGATCGAAGCGATCGCACCGAATACGGCACAGCTGAATCTGGCCGCTTCGGACCCCGTCGACGGTCGGAGACAAAGCGAGCCACTCCGGCAGCAGCACGGCCATCACCATGCGTACGATCCCCACATCTGGCTGTCGCCGCAGCGGGTCGGACGGATGGGGAGAAAGATTGCCGCCTTTTTTGGGGAACTCCATCCGGACTCGGCATCGGTGTATCAGGCTCGTGCCGAACACTTTGCCGAACGAATCGACACGCTCGACCGCTATATTCGACAAGCGGTTTCCGGTGCCGGACGGAAAGGTTTTGCAATCGGACACCCCTCGCTCGGCTACTTCGCCGACGATTACGGTTTGCAGCAGATCGTCATCGAAGAGGAGGGGAAAGAGCCGAGCGTGCAACGGATGAAGCAGTTGGCCGACTCTTTGCGGCGGCAAGGGATACGGACGATTCTCTACCAGCGGCAAACGAGCGATGCGGCAGCCCGGACGATTGCCCGCGAACTGCCGGGAGGGCGCACCACAGTATTCGACCCGCTGGCCGAGAACTGGGCAGAGAATCTGCATCGGTTGGCCGACACACTGCAAGTAATTCTGAATGAATAATTTCCACCGATGGAACTGATTCGGATCCGAGACCTGGCCGTGGGGTATCCCGGCGAAACACCTGTCGTGAAGGGCATCGAGCTGACCATTCACGAACGGGACTACATCGGGCTGATCGGGCCGAACGGAGGCGGAAAAACCACCTTTATCCGGACGTTGGTCGGCCTGCTGACACCGTTAGCCGGCCGGATCGAATACAGCAACGGACTGAAAATCGGCTACCTGCCGCAGGTCAAAAGCATCGACCGGAGCTTTCCGCTCTCGGTCGTCGACGTCGTTCTCTCCGGTCTCTCGGCCCGCAAGGGGCTTTTCGGACGGTACGGTCGGAGGGAGCGCCTGCGGGCATCGGAACTGTTGGAAGAGACCGGCATCGGCCGGCTGACCCGGCGCACGGTCGGGGAGCTGTCGGGCGGGGAGCTGCAGCGCGTGCTGCTCTGCCGGGCCTTGATTTCCGACCCGCAACTCCTGATCTTGGACGAACCGACGACATTCGTGGACAACCGGTTCGAAAAAGAGCTGTACGAACTGTTAGCCGAGCTGAACCGGCGAATGGCCATCCTCATGGTGTCGCACGACTTGGGCACCACCAGCCGTTACGTCAAAAGCATCGTCTGCATCAACCGATGCTTCCACTATCACCCCTCGAACCTCATCACGCCCGAACAGTTGCAGGAATACGACTGCCCGATTCAACTCATTTCGCACGGACCGGTCCCCCACACCGTTCTGTCGCCGCACGACGGCTGCAACTGCTGCGAACGCCATACCCCAAATTCCACACCGACGAACCGATGATCGAATTCATACAGGAGATATTCAACTACCGTTTTCTGGGACACGCGGCCTTGGCTGCCGTGCTGGCGGGCATCGCATGCGGAATCGTCGGGAGCTACATCGTTTCGCGGCGGTTGGTTTTCATGAGCGGCGGCATCACCCACGCCTCGTTCGGCGGAATCGGAATCGCCTACTACTTCGGAGCGAATCCGTTGGCCGGAGCTTTGATTTTCGCCGTTTGCTCGGCCGTCGGGATCGAACTGTTCAGCCGCAAAGGACGGATCAGCGAAGATGCGGCCACCGGTGTTTTGTGGTCGGTCGGCATGTCGGTCGGGATTATTTTCGTCTTCCTGACACCGGGTTATGCGCCGAACCTGATGAGCTTTCTGTTCGGAAACATCCTGTTGGTCGACCGGGCCAATCTCCTGTGGCTGTGCGCATTGGATGCAGGCTTGATCCTGCTCTTCGGCCTCTGCTACCGGGCCATCGTCTACATCGCTTTCGACCGCGAGTTCGCCGCCACCCAGCGGCTGCCGGCGGCAGCGATCAACGGCGGAATGATGATTTTGATTGCGATAACGATCGTCCTGAATATCAAAACGATGGGAATCGTGCTGCTGATGTCGCTGCTGACCATGCCGGCGGTGATTGTCGGCACGCTGACTCGCAGCTACAAACGGATCATGATCGGCTCGTGCGGCGTGGGCTGCGCGGCTACGTTCGCCGGGCTTTATGTCAGCTATATGAGCAACGTACCGTCCGGAGCGGCGGCGGTCGCCGTGCTGGCGGCAGCATACGGCCTGACCAAAACAGGACGCTGGGTCTTGGCCTTGAGGCGACGCAAAGCTATTTCACCCGAATAATCGTCAGTCCGTCGCGCAACGGCACGATGACCTTCTCGACCCGCGTATCCTCGCGTACCATCCGGTTGAACTCCAAAATGCCCTGCGTCTGCCGGTCGCTGCCGCCCCGGTCTTTCTCCTCCGCCACTTTCCCGTTCCACAACACATTGTCGGCCAGCAGAATACTCCCCGACCGCACCAAACCGCCCTCCATCAGCATCCGGTAATAGTCCGGATACTCCCGTTTGTCCGCGTCGATAAAGACCAAGTCGAACACCAATCCCAACCCCGGCACCACCTCCAACGCCGGCCCGATGTGCTGCACGATACGATCCCGCAGCCCCGCCCGGCCGATATACTCCGCCGCCAGGTCCTGCAACTCGTCGTTCTTCTCCACCGTATGGAGCACCGCGTCGGACCGCTCCAATCCCCGCGCGATCGCTATCGCCGAATAGCCCGTAAAAGTCCCCAATTCAAGTACATAACGCGGACGAATCATCGCCGTCAGCATCGTCAGCAGCTCTCCTTGCAGGTGTCCGGAGAGCATCCGCGGCTGAATCACCCTCAGATGCGTCTGCCGGTCCAAATCGGCCAGCACCGGATCTTCCGGCGAAATGTGGTCGAGGATGTAACGGTCCAGATCGGAATCCATAACTATTTATATATCAACGAATATTGATTAGCCTCGGTAAAGATTTCGTTTGCCGCCTCCTGCAGTTCATCGGCTGTAATCGCCCCGATCTTGGCCGCAATCTCCGCCGTACTGTCGAACGTGTTGTAAACCAAGATGCTTTTGGCGATTCCCAGCATCAGATTTTCCGTATTTTCCGACGAAAGGAGCAGCTGCCCCATAAACTGCCTTTTGGCCCGCGCCAGCTGTACGGTCGTGAGTTTTTCCTCCCGCAGCCGCTGCAACTCGCGCCGCACCAGCGCGACCGAACGGTCGAGGTTGTCCCGGTCGCACCCCAAATAGATCGTATAGACCCCGCTGTCCCCATAAGGCACATACCCTCCCTCCACATTGTAGGTCAGCCCGTACCTCTCCCGCAACTGCATGTTGAGCCTCGACCCGGCAAAGGGTCCGCCCAACAGATTGATCAGGAAAGCCAGCAGCATCCGCTTCCCCTCCTGCAAGTCGTACCCGTAACCCCCTATGACACAATGGGTTTGATAGGTATTCCTGTGTTTGACGACATCGAACCGGGCCTGCCGCTCCGGTGGCGTCCGCCGGCTGGCCTCTCTCCGTCCGGCCGGAACGGACAACGCTCCCAAATAGCGTTCGCACACCTCCCGGAACCGCCGGTGAGACAGCTGTGCCGAGGCCGAAAAGACTACCCGGTCCGGCCGGTAATGCCCCTCCACATAATCGACCAACTGGTCGCGCGTCGCCCGTTTCAGATTCCGCGGCGTTCCCAAGATGTTCCGCCCCAGCGGAGAACCCGCGAAGAGCAACTCCTCGAATTCGTCGAAAATCAACTCCGCCGGCGAATCTTTGTACGAATTGATCTCGTCGATAATCACCTCCCGCTCCTTGTCCAACTCCCGGGCATCGAAACGGGAATGAAATGCCATGTCCGAGAGCAAATCGACCCCTTTCGCCAGCTCAGAGCGCAACAAAGCGGCATGAATGACCGTCTCCTCCTTGGTCGTGAAGGCATTCAGCTCTCCGCCCGAATTTTCCAGCAGGCTGTTGACCCGATAGGCCGACCTCCGCTCCGTTCCTTTGAAAAGCAGGTGTTCGACCAAATGGGCCACCCCATGCTGATCCGCCTTTTCGTCCCGCGTCCCGGCGCCGACCGTCAAGGCGATATGCGCCACCCGGCCCGCAGCCGCACCCGGCCGCCGGTGTATGCACCGAATCCCGTTCGGCAAGGTAAATATGTCGAACTCAGGCTCTGCCATTGCTGTTCTGTTCGATTGCCGCTTTCAGATAGTGCCCCGTATAACCCTCTGTCTCATTCGCCGCCAACTCCCGCGGCGGACCGGCAAACAGAAGCCGTCCACCCTCCCGCCCTCCTTCGGGACCCAAGTCGATCACCCAGTCGGCACACTTCACCACATCCATGTTGTGCTCCACCACGACTACCGTATGCCCCCGCTTCATCAAAGCATCGAACGCGCGCAACAACTTTTTGATGTCATGAAAATGCAGCCCGGTGGTCGGTTCGTCGAAGATGAAGAGCAGCGGCTGCGTGCTGTTCTCTTTGAGCAGGAACGAGGCCAATTTGACCCGCTGGCTCTCCCCGCCCGACAGCGTAGAGGAGGACTGCCCCAGCTTGACATACCCCAACCCGACATCCTGCAACGTTTTGAGTTTTTCGACGATCCGGCTGTTGATCCGGTCCTGTTCCGCATAGCGTCCGAAAAACTCGACCGCCTCGTCGATGCTCATCTCCAGCACATCGTAGATCGACCGCCCGCGATACCGCACCTGCAACACCTCGTCCCGGAAACGCCGTCCGTTGCAGGCCTCGCACACCAACTCCACATCGGCCATAAACTGCATCTCGACCCGGATCACCCCCTCGCCCTTGCACTCCTCGCACCGTCCCCCCGCCATGTTGAACGAGAAACTCGACGCATCGAACTTGTACTGTTTCGCCAACTGCTGCTCGGCAAAGAGTTTGCGGATTTCGTCGTAGGCCTTGATGTAGGTTACCGGATTGGACCGGAGCGACCGTCCGATCGGGTTCTGGTCGATCATCTCCACCCCTTTGATACGCGACAGATCGCCCCCGATCCCGTCGAAATCCCCCGGCCGGTCGCCCGTTTCGGTCAACTCCCGCCGCAGCGCCGGGTAGAGGATATTCTTCACCAACGACGACTTCCCGCTCCCGCTCACCCCCGTGATGCAGGTCATCACCCCCAACGGAATACGCACGTCGATATTCTTCAGGTTGTGCTCCCTCGCCCCCTTGATTTCGATATAACTCCCTGTTTTCCTGCCCTGTTTCGGCATTTCGATCGCTTCGCGCCCCGTCATGTAACGCACCGTCAGACTGCGATTCCCTCCTCTTTCGGCAGCAGCCTCCATCGCCGGGAAAGCGCCCTGAAACACCACTTCGCCCCCCTCGACCCCCGCCAGCGGCCCGATGTCGATCACCTCGTCCGCCGCACGGATGATCTCCGCATCGTGTTCCACCACGATGACCGTATTTCCCAAGTCGCGCAGCTGCCGGAGCACTCCGATCAGCCGCTCCGTATCGCGCGGATGCAGCCCGATGCTCGGCTCGTCCAAGATGTAGAGCGACCCTACCAGACTGCTCCCTAACGAGGTCGCGAGGTTGATCCGCTGGCTCTCCCCGCCCGACAGCGTGGAGGACAACCGGTCGAGATTCAGGTAGGCCAGTCCGACATCCTCCAAATATTGCAGCCGGTTTTTGATCTCCGTCAAAGCCCTCTCCCCCACCGCCGCATCGTGCGCATCCAGCTCCAGCCCTTCGAACCACGCCTTCAGTTCGCCCACCGGCATCCGCACCAACTCGGTAATCGCTCTCCCTCCGACCTTGACGTACGACGCCTCCGGCCGCAGTCTTCCCCCGCCGCAATCCGGGCAGGTCGTCTTCCCCGTGTACCGCGACAGCATCACCCGGTACTGAATCTTGTAGCGCTCCTTTTCGAGAAACTCGAAAAACTCGTCCAACCCGTGAAAATACTCGTTCCCCCGCCACAGCAGCCTCCGTTGCTCGCCGGTCAGTTCGTGGAACGGCCGGTGGATCGGAAAGCCGAACTTCGACGCATTCATCACCAACTGCTCTTTCCACCACTTCATCGTCTCGCCGCGCCAGCAGACCACCGCATCCTCGTAGATCGTCTTGGATTTGTCCGGAATCACCAACTCCTCGTCGATCCCGACCACCCGTCCGTACCCTTCGCACCGCGGACAGGCCCCCAAGGGATTGTTGAAACTGAACATATGCTCGAACGGCGGCTGAAACACCATCCCGTCCGCCTCGAACCGGTTCGAGTATTCCTTTATCTGAACCGAATTATTACCCTGTTTATCAACCGGAACAGCAATTATTAAACACCCCCTCTCCCCTACTTCGAATGCCCGCTGCACCGAGTCGAACAACCGGCTCGCCCACTCCGCATTCCCCGAGGCCTCCTCCGGCACGGAGAGCCGGTCGATCAAAACGGAAAATTCCTCCGCCCGGAAACGGTCGATCTCCGGCAGCAGCTCCTGCACATACTTCACCTCCCCCGTTTTCGACAGAACAAGCCGCTCGAACCCCTCTTTCATCAACAAGGTGAGCTTCTCGATCAGCCCCTGCCCTTCGCCCAGCACGACCGGAGCCGCCACCATCGCTCTGGTCCCCGCCCCGAGAGCCGCCACGCTGTCGACCACATCCTGCACCGTATGCGCCCGCACCTCCGCCCCGCTGACCGGCGAATAGGTTCGCCCGATCCGCGCGAAGAGCAGCCGCAGGTAGTCGTAAATCTCGGTCGTCGTCCCCACCGTAGAGCGCGGATTGCGCGTATTGACCTTCTGCTCCACCGCGATGGCCGGCGCAATGCCGGTAATAAAATCCACATCGGGCTTTTCGATCTTCCCCAGAAACTGCCGGGCATAGGCCGACAAACTTTCGACATACCTCCGCTGCCCCTCCGCAAAGATCGTATCGAATGCCAGCGTCGACTTCCCCGAACCCGACAAACCGGTAATCACCACCAACCGGTTATGCGGAATTTTAATCTCTATATCTTTGAGATTATGAACTCTGGCGCCCTTTACATGAATATATTGTTCCATTCAACAAGCCCCATTAACCTCCTTTCCCGGCAGGAAAAAAGAAAACTGCGGGAAAAGCTACCGTATAATTTCGATCTGCTCCTGCGTCGTGATCTTCTCGCAGTACCTGCACCGCAGCGCCAGTTCTCCGCCCCGCATGAACACGTCGAACCGGGTCTTGATGTGCGGTTCATGATTCGTTATGCACATCGGGTTGGCACACTTGACAAACCCTTCGACATGGGTCGGCACCTCCACCTGACGCTTCTCCTCCACCTCGTAATCCCGGATCCGGCTGATCCGTGCCGTCGGCGCCACCAACGAGATGTAGCTGATCTCCGTATCCGCACAGTACTGGTCGGCAATCTTGACGATCGCTTTGGTCCCGATCCGTTCGCTCCGAAGGTTGGTGCCGAAGGTTACCTGGTGTGTCGTCTGGTCCAGATTGAGCAGTTTGATGACTTTGAAAAGGCTGGTCGGCGGAATGTGGTCGATCACCGTCCCGTTCTCGATGGCACTGACCTCCAAAATTCCTTTTTTATGATTTTCCGATTGTGCTGACATCGTATTCAATCGCTTTAGATAAATACATCCAATTATTTAACTCCGAATAAGTAAGCCATTATTGCCATTCGGGTATAAACTCCGTTTTCGGTCTGCTGGAACCAGTAGGCTTTCGGATTGTTGTCCACATCCGGAGCGATCTCGTTGACCCGCGGCAGGGGATGGAGAATCCGCATGTTCGGCTTCGTGTCGACCAGCATGTCGTTGTGCAGGATGTAGGCATTCTTGACCCGTTCGTACTCCATAATGTCCAAAAACCGTTCGCGCTGCACGCGGGTCATGTAGATAATGTCGGCCATCTCCATCCGCTCCATCATATCGGTCGTCTCGTAATACGAAATCCCCCGCTCGTAAAGCTGCATCTTGTATTCGGTCGGCATCTGCAACTCCGGCGGCGAGACGAACGTAAACTCGGCCTTGAAGTGCGACAGCGCCTCCAAAAGCGAATGCACCGTCCGCCCGTACTTCAAATCGCCGACCATCATGATGTTGATATGGTCCAACCGCCCCTGGGTCTTGAGAATCGAATAGAGGTCGAGCAGGGTCTGGCTGGGGTGCTGGTTGGCTCCGTCTCCGGCGTTGACCACCGGCACGCGCGACACTTCGCTGGCATACCGGGCCGCCCCCTCGACCGGATGGCGCATGACGATCATGTCGCAGTAGTTCGAAATCACGCGGATCGTGTCGTGCAGCGTCTCGCCTTTCGTAACACTGGTGTTGTTCATATCCGAAAAGCCGATCACCCGAGCCCCCAGCCGGTTGATCGCGCTCTCGAAACTGAGCCGTGTCCGGGTCGATGGCTCGAAAAAGAGGGACGCAACCACTTTGCCGTACAGCAGTCGCTGGTCAGGGTAGGCCTCGAAATCGGCCGCTAACTCCATGATCCGGAGGATATCCTCTTTCGTGAAGTCGTGGATCGAGACCAAACTTTGTTTCTCTTTCATATCATTATGGTAATGAAATATTTACGCTATCTATTCCCTCCAACCGTTCCGTCAGGGCCGCTGCATCGCGCAACCGGACGGCCAGCCGGAGTTGGCAGGCCAAGTCGAACTGTTGTTCCAAAATCTTCGCCTCCCCTTCTTTCACGACCCGCATCACGTCGTTCATCGCCAAATAAGGGAATTCGACCGCCATTTCCCGATCTTCCGTCCGCTCCACGAGTTCGGCATGGTCCAAAGCATCCGTCGCTGCCTCCCGATAAGCGGCAATCAATCCCGGCACGCCCAACTTGATCCCGCCGAAATAACGCACGACGACGATTAACAAATTGGTCAACTCTCTGGACAAGAGCTGTCCCAAAATCGGCCGGCCGGCACTCCCGACCGGCTCGCCGTCGTCGTTGGCCCGGAACCGTATGCCTCCGTCCGAGGCTTCGATCCCCAACCGCCACGCATAACAGTGGTGCCGGGCATCATAATATTCGGCTTTCAACGAGTCGACAAGGGGCTTGACATCTGCTTCGGAAAATATCGGATAGGCAAAGGCCATAAAGCGGCTGCCTTTGTCTTTGTAAAGCCCTTCGGCCGGGGCGGCGATGGTGAGATAGGTGTCGCTGATCACGATCCGCATCGGATATTCCGAACAAAAATAGCCATTCGCCGCGGGATAACCAAACCTGCCGGCTATATATTTTCCGACTCGCAAGGAGAGTCTGCGGGACACCCTTCGGGTGTTTTATTGGCAGCCTCTACCCCAACTCGCGGGCCGGAGCCTGCGGGGACTGCTTGCAGGCCTCCGCTGCCGGGGGCTTCGGCCTGCCCACTCCGTAGGAGTGGCTTTTGCTGGAAGTCTCTACCCTCAATGGACGAAAGTGCGGGCCAACGCCAGCGGTGGAAGCAACAAGCTCCGCCGAAGGGTGTTTTACTGGCAGCCTTTACCCTTATTCGGCCTCGCGCCCCCCCCGAGCGGCTTCGCCGCT
>JAFLSI010000070.1 GCA_022511025.1 Rikenella sp.
TTGAGTTTAACTTACAAGAAGCGCTCCCTTACCCCAACCCAAGAAACAGGGCGAAGCATATCACCGCGCACGGTCATGGAATGCGCAAGCATTCCCGAAAGTCTTTTTGGTTCTTTTTCTTCAGAAAAAGAACGGTTCTATCCGGCACAAAGCAAATCCAACAAAAAACGCATGATAATATAATAGGGCAAAGATAGGTTTTTTGGAGCGAGGAGAAAAAACGGCATACGGTTTTCGCACAATTGGAAAAAAGCCTTATTTTTGTTCCCGGAATTCAAAAAAACCGAACAGACAGACTATGGCAGAGACCAATAAAACCGGGCATGCACAAGATCCGGAACAGATCATCGAACAGGGATTGGGTCGATTCGAACTGTTTATCGAGCGCAACGGGAAGATGCTTTTGTTGTTGCTCGGAGCAGTTATCGTGGTAGTGGGGGGGTATTTTTCCTACAAGTACCTTTACCTTGCGCCGCGGGCAGAGAAAGCATCGGCCGCCATGTTCGAGGCACAGGACTTTTTCGCCCGCGATTCGTTTGCGCTGGCCTTGAACGGGAACGCTTCGTTCGACGGGTTTCTGACCATCGCGGAGCAGTACGGGAATACCCAGCCGGGGAACTTGGCCCGGCATTATGCCGGTTTGTGCTACCTCCATTTGGGCGATTTTCAGCAGGCCATCGACGCATTCAAATCCTACAAGGCGGTCGACGGGGATGGCGCCGCGGGCGTCATTGTGGCCGCACAGAATCTGGGGCTGACCGGCGATGCGTATGTCGAGCTGGGGCAGTTGGACGAAGGGGTGAAATATTATGAACGGGCGGCAGCATACAGCGACAATGTCGGGACAGCGCCGGTGTACCTCAAAAAAGCCGGGTTGGTAAACGAAAAGCTCGGCCGATTGGAACGGGCACTGGAACAGTACGAAACGATACGGAACGACTATCCGCAGAGTATGCAGGCGCGGGATGTCGAAAAATTTATCGCCCGGGTGCGGCAGCAGCTCTGAGTCTCGGATCGGGGCGGCGCATCGGGATTCCGGTTCCCGCTTCGGGCGGAACGGACAGAGCGAATCTTTGCGATTTTTCACGGTACGGTACGGCCGCCCGCAGATCGGCACACAACGATCGACGGCAGGGGCCGTACTTTTTCGTCTTGCTCTGTCGGCGACTCTACGCATTGTAACTAACAGATTCAACAGATACTCCGTGATATGGCCTCTAATCTGAAAAACCTTTCCGTTTTCGAACGCCCCGTGCCGTCGGCCGCCGAAATGTCATTCGGCATCGTCGTGGCGGAGTGGAACCATGCCATTACCGAAGCCCTGCTCGCAGGAGCGCTCGATACCCTCCGGTCCGCCGGCTGCCCCGAAGAAAAAATCAGTGTCAAATGGGTCCCCGGTACGTTCGAACTCGCTATGGGGGCACAGTATTTCGCCGAATATACCAATGTGGATGCAGTGATCGTGCTGGGGTGTGTCATTCAGGGCGATACGCGTCATTTCGACTTCGTTTGCCAAGGAGTTACGGTCGGAGTGCAGCAGATGCAGCTGAGCTGGAACATGCCCATCGCCTTCGGAGTCCTGACGACGAACGACCGCCAGCAGGCGCTGGACCGGGCAGGCGGACGGCTCGGAAACAAAGGCGATGAGGCCGCGGCGACAGCGATCAAAATGGTGGCACTGCAACGCGAAATGGAATTGGAGGATAACGGCGAGGCCGCGGCAAATCGGGACCGCGGTTCGGTGGTGAATTGACGGGAGAGCTTTTTATGAAAAATATCCGGAATTTTTGCATCATCGCCCACATCGACCACGGGAAATCGACCCTCGCCGACCGGCTGTTGGAAGTAACCAAGACCGTCAGCGAACGGGAATTGCAGGCGCAGGTGCTCGACGACATGGATCTCGAAAAGGAGAAAGGGATCACCATCAAGAGCCATGCAATCCAGATGGAGTATTTTCAGGACGGCGAGCGGTATGTGCTGAACCTGATCGACACCCCCGGCCACGTCGACTTTTCGTACGAAGTGTCGCGGGCGATCGCCTCGTGCGAGGGGGCCTTGTTGGTGGTGGACGCCACACAGGGGATTCAGGCCCAGACCATCTCCAACCTCTATCTCGCCTTGGGCAACGACCTCGAAATCATACCCGTACTCAATAAAATCGACATGGCATCGGCCATGGTCGACGAGGTGAAAGACCAGATCGTCGACATGTTGGGGTGCCGCCGCGAGGAGATACTCGCCGCATCGGGCAAGACCGGCCAAGGGGTCGAAGAGATTCTGCGGGCGATCGTCGAACGGGTGCCGGCCCCGAAAGGGGACGAAACGGCCCCGCTGCAAGCCTTGATTTTCGACTCCGTGTTCAATCCGTTCCGCGGGATTATCGCCTATTTCCGCGTGATGAACGGCGTGATCCGGAAAGGGGAGCGGGTCAAGTTTTTCAACGCCGGCAGCGAGTACGAAGCGGACGAGGTCGGGGTGCTGAAACTCAAAATGTCGCCGAGGGACGAAGTCCGCGCGGGGGACGTGGGGTATATCATCTCCGGGATCAAAAACTCGGTGGACGTCAAGGTGGGGGATACGATCACATCGGTGGCCGAACCCTGCCGGGAGGCGATCGCCGGTTTCGAGGATGTCAAACCGATGGTCTTTGCCGGGATCTATCCGGTCGAAACGGACCAGTACGAAGACCTCCGGGCCTCGCTCGAAAAACTGCAACTCAACGACGCCTCGCTGACCTACGAACCGGAATCGTCGTTGGCTTTGGGCTTCGGGTTCCGCTGCGGATTCTTAGGGCTGCTCCATATGGAGATCATCCAGGAGCGGCTCTTCCGGGAGTTCAACATGGATGTGATTACCACGGTGCCGAACGTCTCGTACAAGGTCTTTACCACGAAGGGCGAGGAGTTCATGGTGCACAATCCGTCGGGGCTGCCGGAACCGAACCATATCCATAAAATCGAAGAACCGTACATTCTGGCGCAGGTGATTACCAAGACGGAGTACTTGGGGGCGATCATGAAGCTCTGCATCGAGAAGCGGGGGGTGCTGCTGAACCAGACTTTCATTACGACGGACCGGGTGGAGGTCAATTTCGACATGCCGTTGGCGGAGATCGTATTCGACTTCTACGACAAACTCAAAAGCGTCTCGCGGGGTTACGCTTCGTTCGACTACCACATGACGGATTACAAACCGTCGCGGCTGTCGAAGTTGGATATTCTGCTGAACGGCGAACCGGTGGATGCGCTCTCATCGCTGATCTATGTGGATCATGCCTACGACTTCGGGCGCAAGATGTGCGAAAAGCTCAAGGAGTTGATCCCGAGGCAGCAGTTCGACATCGCGATTCAGGCGGCGATCGGGGCCAAAATCATCGCGCGCGAAACGGTCAAGGCGGTGCGCAAGGATGTTACGGCGAAGTGTTACGGGGGGGATATCTCCCGAAAACGGAAACTGCTCGAAAAACAGAAGGCGGGGAAAAAGCGGATGCGTCAGGTGGGGCGGGTCGAGGTGCCGCAGGAGGCTTTTCTGGCGGTGCTCAAGATGGATTGATGTTGGATGGCAGCGCACTTTCGGGTGCGCTTCGGGGTCGTTTTTGTTTTTGTTTGCGGGTCGGAGCCGGTGCAGATTGCTTGCAGACCGTCGCCGAATACTTCGATCGGAGTTGCTTGGTCTTTGAGGGTCGCAGCCTGCGGGGAAACTCTCCGACTCGGAGGGTAGAGGCTGCCGACAAAAGACGCTGTGCGTCCCTCCGCGGGGGGAGGCTGCGGCCCGCCCGACTCTGTCGAGTCGGAAAGTAGAGATTGCCGCGGGAGGAGGCTGCGGTCCGCCCGACTCGCTGAATCGGAAAGTAGAGGTTGCCGCAAAAGATGCAATGTATTCGCGCCGTAGGCGCCGCAGGCCGTCGCCACCCCCTGCGACGGGCTGCCACCCTCGCAGGCTCGGTTTCGCCCGCGCTGGCGACGTCCCGCGATTGGGGACAGAAGCTGCCGACATAGAACAGGCGAACAACGACAGCAGCTATTTATCCCTCCGCCCGTTTTGCCCGTAGCCGAAGCCAGACCCGGTAAGCCCGGAGCAGTCCGTGCAGGTATATTTTCGCCAACCCCAACCGGTAGCGAAAAGCCCGCACCACCCGGCGGCCGAGCGGTTGCAACCCCCCGGTGTCCACCTCCATGCGGCGAATCTCCAACGCCCACAGCGCCGCCATCCATTTCGCCCGGTATCTCCCCGGAAAAGGGTTCAGGTACAGACTCTTCATCCCGTACACCGCATTGAACACCGCCCGGTGTTCGACATTCGCGTCCCGCGGCAACTCCTGTAACCGTTGCAAAATGTAGAGCAGCGACTCCATCTTCTCCTCCGTCATCGTGCTGCGCATGATCGACCCGTTGCGCAAGTTGTGCCGGTAGGTGATCGCCTCCAAGGCGGCGATCCGCTCCACAGAACCGTAAGCCTGCATGCACCACAGCACATCCTCGTAGATCAACCCTTCGCAGAAGAGCAGTCCGTTGTCGCGGATGAAATCCAGCCGGATCAGTTTGTTGGTCGCATTGGTGAAGTTCAGCCGGTCGAAGCCTCGCACCACAGCCGCCCGGTCGCCGTACATCGGCTCCTCCGGATCGAAATAGAGCGTCTCCTCACAGACCTCTCCGGAGGAGGTGATCCGCCGGAAATTGCCCTGCACCCAGTCCGGATAGTCCGTCTCGACCGCCACGCGCGCCATCGCCTCCAACGCCCCCCGCTCCAAAGCATCGTCGCCGTCCAAATAGAAGATGTAGTCTCCGGTCGCTACAGCGGTTCCCGTATTCCGTGCCGCCGCCAAACCCCTGTTCCGGATGTGGCTGACGATGTGGAAATCCACCCCCGCAGCCGCAGCTTCCGGCGCGATCCGTTCGACGGTCGCCATCGAGTCGTCCGTGCCGCAGTCGTCCACCACGATACACTCTACCTCGACCCGGTCCGCTTCGGCGCAGCAGGCGAATACGGACCGCAAGCAAGATTCGATCCATGGAGCGACGTTATAAACAGGGACGACGATGCTGATTTTCATTGCGGCCGCAGCAAACAGAGGGTTACGGCGGTAAAATTAGTGAAATTTTCGGGAACGCCGATCCGTCCGCCGTTTCGGCGGTCCGGCAATTTTTCGTATATTTGGTGAGCGAACGGACAGACTCCGAAACATATTCTGCAAAATTTATGATAGGCAAGTCGGAATTGATTATCAACGGCGACGGGAGTGTTTTTCATCTGCACATGAGGCCCGAAGCGCTGGCCGATACCGTGCTGCTGGTCGGCGACCCCGAACGGAGCGACTGGATCGCCCGTTATTTCGACCGGATCGAAAGCAGCTCGGCCAACCGGGAGTTCCGCAGCCATACCGGGACGCTCGGCGGCGTGCGGCTGACCGTCGTTTCGACCGGCATCGGCTGCGACAACATCGACATCGTGATGAATGAACTCGATGCGCTGGCCAATGTGGACTTTGCGACGCGGACCGTGAAACCGCCGGCGCAGCGGCGCAGTTTGCGCATCGTGCGTCTGGGTACCTGCGGGGCGCTGCGGGAGGAGATACGGCTCGGCGATTTGGTCATGTCGGCCGTGTCGGGCGGGATCGACGGGCTGCTGAACTTCTATGCCGGCGGCGATGCGGTGTGCGACCGCGCGATCGAGGAGGCTTTTGTCCGGCAGACAGGGTGGGGCGAACGGTGGGCGAGGCCCTATTTCGTGCACAACGATCCGTCGCTGATCGAACTGTTCGGCGATGTGGCGATAGCGGGGCTGACTTTGTCGGCACCCGGCTTTTATGCTCCGCAGGGGCGTGTCGTGCGTTTGCCGTTGGCCTGTGCCGACTATTTGGAGCGGATCAGGCGGTTCGAATACGAGGGTTTGCGGGCGGCCAATTTCGAAATGGAAAGTTCGGCGATTGCGGGGTTGGGAGCCTTGGCGGGACATCGGACGCTGACGGTTTGCACCGTCATCGCCCAGCGGGTGGCGAGCGACAGCCGGCCCGATTATGCGGGTTTCGTGCGGCGTTTGGTCGAAACGGCGCTGGCGAAGCTGACCGGCGGCGAGTGAGTGGCGAGGCCTGCGATTCCTTCGGGATCGCAAGTTATATGGCTGTGTTGGATATATCTGAAAAACACCACTAAATACACGACTGCCATGGCGACCCCGTTGTTCCGAAAGCCGATCGTTACCCCGTTGGGCGAGATGAGTGCCTGGGCCTCCGAACGGGGCATTGTGTTTTGCGAATTTACCGACAGCCCCCATTTCGGGCGGGAGATGCGGGGATTGGAACGTTGTCTGCCCGACATGCGCCGGGAGGATCGGGAACACCCGCTGCTGGAGCAGTTGGCCGTTGAGTTGGACGAGTATTTCGCCGGGGCGAGAGAGCGGTTCGACGTCCCGCTGCACCCCGTCGGCACCCCTTTCCAGCTCGAGGTGTGGCGCGTGTTGCAGACCATTCCGTACGGCGAAACCTGCTCTTACGCCGACGAAGCCCGGATGCTCGGCCGGCCGACCGCCGTTCGCGCCGTGGCCCATGCCAACGGACACAACCGGCTTCCCATCCTCATCCCCTGCCACCGGGTGGTCGGCGCCGACGGCTCGCTGACCGGATACAGCAGCGGCATCGGCCGGAAATCCGAACTCTTGCGGCTCGAGAGTCGTTTCCGACGGTAGAATTCGTGCGGAAATGTCGTATATTTGCACACCGCTTTCGCCCCATAGGACGGCGGCGGGAACGGCGCACACCCCATTTCGATTCCGTGCATGAAAGAGTTTATTGCCCACTATCCTCCGTATCAGATACTGATTCTCCTCATACTGGCTGTTTGCACCGCCATTCAACTCATCTATTGGATCCGTTACGGCCGTGTGGCGGTGCATCGCCACAGCCTGCGCGAACCCGAAGGAGCCACTACGCCGCCGGTGTCGGTCGTCGTTGTGGTGGCCGACGATCCGGTTTATATCACGGAGTGTCTGCCGAGGCTGCTCACGCAGAACCATCCGAATTACGAGGTCGTGGTGGTGGACGACAGCAGCGAAACCGACCTGACCGACGAATTGGTCCTGATGCAGGCGCAGTATCCCCACCTCCGGTTCACGACCATCAAGGCCGACCCGGTCTTCCGGCACAGCCGGAAACTGGCTCTGACCGTCGGGATCAAGGCGGCCCGGTACGGGAACATCATCTTTACCGATTCGGATGCGGTTCCGGCATCCGACAAATGGCTCTCGATCATGGCGCGCGGATTCAACGGCGGGCAGCTCGTCATCGGATACACGGGTATCGAACGGCGGCCGGGGGTGGTCAACAAGATCATGCGCTGCCAGCGGCTGACCTCTTCGATCCGCTACCTCAATGCGGCGATCCGGGGGCATGTCTACCGCGGAATCTACAACAACATCGGATACACCGAACGGATCTTCTTTGAAAACAAGGGCTATACCCACCTGCGGATGACCCTCGGCGAGGACGATCTCTTCGTGCAGAAGATCGCTCCCATCTGCTCGAAACGGACCAGCGTCATGCTCAATCCGTCGGCGGCGGTCCGGCAGTTCCAATGGGGGGGCTTGCAGTGGTGGCGCGCCGAACGGCGCTACCGGAGTGCGACGTTCGATCTCTACCCGTGGCGCGTGCGCTTCTCGGTCTTCATCGAGCTTTTCACCCGGCTGCTGTGGTTAGCGGGATCGGTCGCCTTGGGAATCTTGCTGCCGCCGGTACTCTGGATCGTGGCGGGCAGCTTGTTCCTGCTGCGCGAACTGACGATGCTCTTGGTGGTGAAGATGATCGCCCGAAGGGTCGGCGAGCGGCGGTTGATGGGGGTCTATCTGATTCATGACTGGTGGGCGCCGGTCGGGGAGACGCTCTTGTGGCTCGCACGCAAACTCAGACCCAGCCAGCGCTTATGGATATGACGGTCCGGAATGCGACAGACAAACACTTGATCGAACGGACGCTGGCCGGCGAAACGACTGCTTATGCGACTCTGTTCGAGCGTTACCGGCGCCGGATTTTTGCGGCGGTGGTGGGACGGTGCGGCGACGAGGCGGAGGCGGGGGACATTGTACAGGAGACCTATGTCAAAGCCTATTTCAACCTGCCGCGATACGATCCGAAATATACGTTCGGCCAGTGGGTCTATACGATTGCGCGGAACTTGTGTGTCGATTTCGCGCGCCGGAAACGGTCGGCGGGAAACACGGTGTCGATCGACGACGACGGGGCGCACGGAACGGAGTTCAATCCGCCGTGCGATGCACTCAACCCGGAGGAACGGATCATCGCGCGGCAGCGGAGCGGACTGCTCGACAAACTGATGGCGGAACTCCCGCCGAATTACCGCACGATGATCGAACTGCGCTTCGTCTGCGAACTCTCTTACGAGGAGATTGCGGAACACTTGACGATGCCGATCGGTACGGTCAAAACGCGAATCCACCGTGCACGCGAAAAACTTTGTGCGGCAATCATGGCCCGAAAACTGCTCTAATCCTCTTTTATCTGCTCGTTTTTTTGTTGTTTTGTTCTTTGGCGACGGGAGGGTACTGTTCTCTTTGTGA
>JAFLSI010000071.1 GCA_022511025.1 Rikenella sp.
AGAGTCGGGCGGGCGGCGCCACCCCCTGCGCCGGCCGCAATCCCTCGCTACGCTCCATTGCGTCCGCGCTGGCGCCGCCCACCTTTCGGGTGTTTTGTCGGCAGCCTCTGCCCCAAAACGCGCAAGCTGCGATCAAAAAAATACCTGCGACCTCCGGGTCGCGCGCTCGACGCCGCCCCCACGCAGGGGGCGCCGAACCCGATGTCTTGATGGCTGCCTTTACCCCAATCTACTCCGTCGGCGCAGGAGAGATCCCCATTTTTTCGAGCAGCGGTCCCACCTCCGGTTCATGCCCGGCAAACCGGCAGAACAACTCCATCGGCGGCACCGAGCCGCCCGGCGTCAGAATGTGTTCACGAAACGCCCGCGCCGTCTCCCCGTCGAAAATCCCCCGCTCCCGAAACAGAGCGAACGCATCCGCCTCCAAAACCTCCGCCCACTTGTAGCTGTAATATCCCGCTGCATACCCCCCGTCGAAAATATGCGTAAAGCTTGTCGAGAAACAGGTCCCCTCGACCCGCGGCATCACCTGCGTTCGCCGGGTCGCCTCCTGCTCGAAAGCCGCCACATCGCACGCCGCCGAATCCAACGGATCGACCACCGAATGCCACGCCATGTCGCAGAGACCGAACTGCAACTGCCGGACACAGCTGTACGCCGCCAAGTAGCGTTTCGCCGCCCCGATCCGGTCGATCATCTCCGCCGGCATTTTGGCCCCCGTTTCGTAGTGAGCCGCCCACAAGTCGAGAAACTCTTTCTCCCCGACCCAGTTTTCCATGATTTGCGACGGCAGTTCCACGAAATCCCGCCGCACATTCGTCCCCGTCAGACTCGGATAGCTTCCCCGTCCGATCATCCCGTGCAGCCCGTGGCCGAACTCGTGGAAGATCGTCGTCGCTTCGTTAAAACTCAGCAGCGCCGGTCGCCGGCCGGTCGGTTTCGTGAAGTTGCAGACCAACGACACCACCGGAATCACCTCCCCGCCCCCTTTCGGATCGACATACGCCTGCCGGAACGACGTCATCCACGCCCCTCCCTGTTTTCCCGTCCGCGGGAAGTAGTCTATATACAAGACCGCCAGCAGCCGTCCCTCCGACGCCCCATCCGCCGGAGCGTCGTACACCTCGAACGCATGCACATCCGGATGATAGACCGGAATGGTCCGATTCTCCCGGAACGTCAAGCCGTAGAGCCGCTCCGCCAGCATAAACATCGCCTCCTGCACCCGTTCGAGCCGGAAGTAAGGCCGCGTCATTTCGTCGTCCAAGTCATACTTCGCCGCCTTGAAGCGCTCCGTATAGAACGCCCAGTCCCACGGCATCAAAAGCCCCTCGAAGCCTTGAGCCTCCGCATAGTTCTGTATTTCGGCGATCTCCCGTTCCGCATACGGTTTCGTCCGGGCCAGCAGTTCGTCCAACAAGCCGTTCACCCGCTCCGCCGATCCCGCCATCCGCTCCTCCAATACATAGTCCGCATAGGTTTCATACCCCAACAACTGCGCCAACTGCCGTCTCAGCTCCGCAATCCGCACCGCCACCGGTCCGTTGTCGTGCTCCCCGCCATAAGCCCGGCTGTTGTAAGCCCGGTACATCCGTTCGCGCAGGTCCCGCCGCTCGGAGTAGGTCATGAACGGGATGTAGCTCGGCGCATGCAGCGTAAAGAGCCATCCCCCCTCCAATCCCTCCGCCGCCGCTTCGGCCGCTGCCCCCTCCCGCACCGACTCCGGCAGCCCCGCCAGTTCCGCCGAATCGGTGAGATGCAGCCGCCAGCCGTTGGTCGCCGCCAGCACATGCTGCCCGAACCGCAAAGTCAGTTGCGCCAGTTCGCCCGTAATCGCCCGGTACTCCTCTTTCTTAGCGGCATCGAGCAGCGCCCCCGACCGCACAAAGCCCCGGTAGGTCTCCTCCAACAGCATCCGCTGTTCCGGCGTCAACCCGCGAAAATCCTCCCGCGCCGCCGCCTCGTACACCGCCTGCACCCGCCCGAACAGCCGTTCGTTCAGCCGGATGTCATTGGCCAGCTCCGTCAGCATCGGCGCCAGTTCCACCGCCAGCTCCTGCATCGCCTCGCACGTCTCCGCACTGTTCAGGTTGTAAAACACACCGAGCACCCGTTCCAACGGCTGCTGTGCAAACTCCAATGCCACGACCGTATTCTCGAACGTCGCCTCCCCCTCCGCATCCGCAATCGCCCCGACCGCCTTGCGACTCTCGGCCGCGAGCCGTTCGATCGCCGGTCGATAGTGTTCCAGCCGGATCTCGGCGAACGGAGGCACCCCGTGCAGCGTACCCCACTCCTTCCTCAACAGCGGATTTTCGTTTTCGGACGAGCAGCCGGCAAGTCCGCCCCCGGCCACCATAGCAGCAGTAACCGTCATCATAAATCGTATTTTCCTGTTTTGTCGCATCGTCGTATGAATCCGAAAGTGCATCAATACCCGTAATAGTTGTCGATAAAGCTGTTGGTTTTCTTGTACTTGACCAAATCCGCGAGCACCGAGCTTTTGGCCCGGATCGAGAAGGTCCAGCTCTGCCGGAACCCCACCGGCACCCACGACAAGGTGGCCTGAAGACAGTGCATATCGCGCCGGATCATCACCGTTCCCGGCGTGAGTTTGTTCTGCACGAAGTCGTAACCCGCCCCGAACTCCACCGCCCACTTTTCCGTCAGGTTCACCGAGCCGTTGAAGCTCACCGTCTGCATCCGCGAGATGGTCCGCCCCGGCCGGCTGAAACTGAAGTTGTAGTTGAACGAGAAACTCCACGGAATGTTGAAGTCGTAATACTGCGTCGCCAACATCTGCGCCCGCCTCATCGCCGTGGCATACTGGTTTTCGGTCTGGTCGAAGAAGCCGCCGTTCTGGTTCGGGTCGTTCAGCGCCGCCTCGACCTCCGAGCGGGTATTGTTGTTCGGGTTGTTGCTGGCCGGCGTATTCGCCGACCCCCGTCGGGCCTTCGAGCTGAAACCGTAGCTGAACCCTGTGCTGAACGAGGTGAGTCGGGCGATCCCCTTTCCGTGCGCCGCCACGAAGCGGTCGATCCGCCGTCCGTTTTCGTCCGCCATGTAAGGGTCGAACGTCGCGTTCATGTTCAGACTCAGCCCCTTGACGATCGTCGTCCGCACATTGACCGAAAAGACGTTGAGCTTCAGCGAATCGGCCAGAAAGTTATAGCCCGAATTGATGTTGAACGCCTCGAAAATCTTGATTTTCCGGAACCCGCTGGTATCCCGCGCGCTCGGCACCTTCATCTCTAAGGTGTTGTTGATCCCGAACGAGAGGTTCATGCTCTCGCCGTTCCCCGGCACGCCGTACATTTCGTTGGCAAACGGCGAATAGGTCGTCGTCCCCCCGTGTTTGTCGCTCTGGATCGTCCGGTAGTAGCCGTAGCGGGCCTTGCCGAAATTGGGCGTGTAGCTGAAACTCAGGCTCGGCGCCATCACATGGCGGAGTTTGATCATCCCCTTGCGCCCCAGAACGTAGGTCCCGTAGAGGCGCGTGTTGGTCGAGAGCGCCGCGCTGTAGTCGTACACCCGATAGAATCCGCGCGTGGTGTCGGTATTTTCGATCCGTTCGGTTTCGGGGTTCCAGTCGCGGTAGATTTTGCGGAAATACCACCGCTCGTGGTAGTTGATGCTCGGCGTGATGTTCAGGTACTTCAGCACGTTGAACGAGGCGCTGACCGGCAGCCGGTGGTCGAACCCGAAGCGCATCCGGTCGAACATCCCCTTTTTCATGAACTCGTTCTGTTTGAAGCTGCTGACGCTGTTGCTGAAATTGGTCTGGAACGTGAAGGCGATCTTCTCGTACCAGCGCTCCTTACCCACCGCGTTTTTGCGTTTGAAGGGGTTGATGCGCGTTACGTTGAAAACGAAAGTCGGCAGCGTGAGCGACATCGTGCTGTCGCGCATGCTCTGGCTGTGGCTGGCGTTGACCGTGAGCGAGAACGGCTTTCCCGCCCAGTTTTTGGAGTAGGCGATCGACGAGCTGGTCTGGGCCGCCAAGTAGTCGTTCATATCGGTCGCGTTGTACTTGTTGTACTTGCTGGTGGAGTAGTTGACGCTGGCCGAGAAGGTGGAGTTGGGCCGGAATTTCGGATCCTGCTGGTGGGTCCACTGCAGGCGGAGGTTCCGCTGGTTTACGTAGTCGGTACTCCCTTTTTCGCCGAAGATGTCTTTGGCGAAGTCGAACTGGACCCGGCCATTGTACTTGTAGCGTTTCCGGTAGCTCGACTCCGCGCCGGCCTCCCACGAGCCGAGGGTGTAGATCCCCCCGGTCAGTTTGAGGTCGAGGTAGTCGTTGAAGACGAAGTAGTAGCCGCCGTCGCGCAGAAAGAAGCCGCGCGTGGCCTCCTCCCCCGCCTGCGGCAGGATGAACCCCGAATGCCTCGCCCCCTGCTGCGGAAAGAAGCCGAACGGAACCCCCAGCAGGTAGAACGGTACATCTTCGATCACCATGTAGGCCGGCCCGAAGACCACCTTTTTCTTCGGTTCGACCGTCCCTTTGGTCATCTGGAGGTAGAAGTGGGGGTGGTCGGCGTCGCACGTGGTGTAGGTCCCCCCTTTCATGTGCAGCACGTCGTCGGGCATCTTTTTGACCAGTCCGCCGGTGATGATCCCCTCGCCCTCCTGGGTGTGCGCCCCCCAGATCAGCGCCTTTTTGGTGTCGATGTTGTAGTGCACCGAGTCCAGTTCGTAGGTGGTTTTGTCCTGTATGAACTGCGGCCGGACGTAGGTTTCGAGCAGCGTGTCCATTTTGCCCTGCGCCACCACGGTTTTGTCGTCGAGATCGAGGGTGATCCGTTCGGCTTTGATCTGCAGGTCGGTGTACCGCACCTCGCTCTGGCCGAACATGTAGAGTTTGCCGCTCCGCACATCGTAGACTAACGAGTCCTGCTGCGTCCCCGTAACCCGGTCGGCGAGCGGCGATTTCCCTTTCCGTTTGTCCGCGCTGCCGCCCTGCGAAATCTCCGCCGCCGGCAAGCTGTCGACCGCCGGCATAGACAAGCTGTCAGTTCCCGGTATCGACAAACTGTCGGCCCCGGCCCCCGGCAAAGAGTCTGCCGCCGGAACCGTCCGGTACGGCACAGCCGACACCCCCGCCACAGCCCACCAAAAGAGCAGAAGGAGGGGAAAAATGATCCGTTTTGGTTGTGCCGGGCGCAAAATCCGATGAAATAGGTTAAATTTGTCCGCGCAGCCTCAGCGCGCAAGGCGCACGCCGCGACTTGCAAAAGTAATCAAATTTGAGGGAAACGCAAAGCAGCGGATGAAGCTCGCAACGGTCATATATAACGTATTTTTCCTCGCCCTCAGTATGTCGGCCGCGGCCTCGGCCGGACCGGGAGAAGCGGCCGAAAGGAGGGGGGGGCTTCGGTGCATCGCCATCGACCCCGGACACGGCGGCAAAGACCCCGGAGCGGTGGGGAACGGGCAGCAGGAGAAAGCGATCAATCTGGGGATCGCCCTGAAGTTGGGACGGATGATCGAGGAGCAGCTGCCGGGGGTGCGGGTGGTCTACACGCGCCGCGACGACCGGTTCGTCTCGCTGGCCGACCGCAGCAAGTTTGCGGCGCAGGAGGGGGCCGACCTGTTCGTGTCGATCCACACCAATTCGAGTCCGAGCAACTCGGCGACGGGTACCGAGACCTTCGTCATGGGGGAGGACAAGGACAACCGGAACCTGTCGGTCGTGATGCGCGAGAATGCGGTCATCAGCCTCGAACCGGACTACACGTCGCGGTACGAGGGCTACGACCCCAATTCGTCGGAGTCGCTGATCCTCTTCTCGCTGATGCAGTATGTCTACCAGAGCCAGAGCCTCTCGCTGGCGGAGTTGATCCAGGGGCAGTATGCCGCGCATGCGGAGCGTCGGAACAAAGGGGTCAAGCAGGCGGGTTTTTTAGTACTGTGGCGGACGCCGATGCCGAGCGTGCTGACGGAGGTGGGGTTCATCTCCAATCCGGAGGAGGCCAAGTACTTGGGTTCGGCGGCGGGACAGGAGCGGCTCGCCGCGTCGATTTTCCGGGCCGTTCGGGAGTACAAGCGGCAGACGGACAGCCGGACGGCGGCACCGGCGCCGGTGCCGCCGTCCAAACCGGCCGGTGCGGCTCCAGCCGCACCGGCCGCAGCCAAAGGCTCTCCGGCAAAGGGTTCGGCCTCCACGCCCAAGCGGACAGCACCGGCGCCGGCTGCCCCGAAACCGGAACCGAACACAACACCCCGACCGGTGCCGAACCGGCCGGAGGGGGACGGACGTTCCGTTTTCCGCATCCAAGTGAAGAGTGCGCTTTCGCGGATTCCGCCGACGCGGGCGAACTTCGGAGAGTATGCGGACTCCCTGTTGGAGTTGCGGATCGAGGGCCGCTACAAATATTTCTGCGGGTCGAGTTTTTCTTACCAAGAAGCGTTAATTTTGCAACGTCGGGTGCGATGCACCTTCCCGGATGCCTTTATGGTGGCTTTCCGCGACGGACAACCGGTGCCGCTGGCCGAGGCGATCGGGAAATGACCCGGTGCGGCGGGCGTCCCCGACGGGATCGAGTGTCGGACGCTCCCTGAGGCCGGCCGCTTTCACGAAACCTAATTCGGAACAACATGAAAAAGAAGCTATTTTCCCGCGAAGTAAAAATCGGCATTTACGGGATCTGCATGATCCTGCTGCTCTACCTCGGGATCAACTTCATCAAGAGTCAGGATATTTTCAGCCGCGAGAACAGCTACTACGCCGTGTACGACAACTCGTACGGCATCGAGGCCTCCTCTCCGGTTACGGTCAAAGGGTTGCGGGTCGGCACCGTCGACCGGGTCCGGTACGACGTGCCGACCGGAAAAATCGTCGTGGAATTCTCGGTCAAACGGGCCTATCCGGTTCCGGCAGACTCCAAAGCGAAGATCGCCAGCGCTTCGCTGTTGGGGGCTACGGTGCTCGACCTCCAGTTGGGTTCGGAGCAGCGGATATTGGAGAGCGGAGATACGGTGCAGGCGTTGACCGAACCGAGGTTGATGGAGGCGGCCGGCGAGCTGAAAGACAAGGCGAACGACCTGCTGGCCGATGTGTCGCAGGCTCTGGAGGGGGTCAATGCCATCCTGAGCGCAGAGAATGTGGAGCATCTTTCGGGCGTGCTGACCAATGCCCATTCGATCAGCGCGTCGGTGAACCGGATCGTGGCGGAAGAGCTGAACGGAACGATGCAAAACCTGCATGCGTTGTCGGCGGAGTTGAACACTGCCAGACCGAAAATTGCCCGGATCGTGGAACGGATGGAAACGATCGCCGATTCGTTGAGCGTTTCGGTGCCGATTTTGCTGGCGGATGCCATACAGACGATCGACAAACTCAACAAGACGATGACGGCGGTGAACGATGCGGAAGGGAGTGTCGGAAAACTGATCTACGACAAAGCGTTGTACGACAACTTGACGGAAGCATCGCAGAATCTGGCGCTGCTGTTCCAGGACATAAAAGAGCATCCGGGACGGTACGTCCACTTTTCGATCTTCGGGGGGCGGAAGCGGGAGTAGGGCGCTGTGCGGCGATCGGGCCATTCCGGCCGGTCGGATGCCGGACAAACGCAAACTCTACTCCATGTCTCGATACAGGTCGAGTTCTCCGCGTTCCGCCGCACCGTGGATCGCTGCCAAACGGGCCACCACGGGCGAAACGACTTCCAACACATCGCGGATATAACGCTCCGCAGCCTCCGCTTTTTTCTGCCCCGCCGGGCTTTCTTCGGCTTCGGCCGTTCCCCGGAGCCGGCACAACATCACGGAATACAAGGCCCGAAAACAGGCCTCCATGTCGCTGATTCCGTCCGCCGTCATCCGGCTCTCCCCTGCTATCGCGGTCTTGAGTTTCGGCAGCTCGGCGGCCAAGGCGGACCAAACCCGATCATACCCTTGCTCTCGTCCGACGGGCGCCCGAAGCAGGTGCAGATGCAGATCGTTCAGGTCGGCAATCAGGTGCAGCGTATGTTCCAAATGCCCGCCGCTCTCTTTGCCCTCTGTCCGGAGCAGGTTCACCAGATCCATGTACCAGAAAAACAGGGTCTGTTTCTGCTCGGCATCCAACTCGGCATGCGGCTCGACTAACGTGGAATAGATCTTCTCCGGCGAAAACTCCAGCGCCCGCAGCATGTCTTCCAACTGCCAGAGGTACAGGATATATTCGGCAATGTTTTCGCGTCTTTTTTGTTTGGCCGTAATCATATTTCTTCGTAAGGATTATATCCGGTCTCGTATGCAGCATTCGAGCCGCACCCTTCGGGTGTCTTGTTGGCCGCCTTTACCCCATTCGCGGGCTGGAGCCGGCGGGGACTGCTTGCAGGCCTCCGCAGCCGGGGACTTCGGCCTATCCACTTCTGCGAAGTGGCTTTTGCTGGAAGCCTCTGACCCTCTATTCGGCCTCGCGCCCACCCTTCTAAGGCAAAGCAAACTCCCGGTTGGAGTGCCCAGCGGCACCGCGGAGGCCGGC
>JAFLSI010000072.1 GCA_022511025.1 Rikenella sp.
CCGGAGCCGGCGGGGACTGCTTGCAGGCCTCCGCTGCCGGGGGCTTCGGCCTGCCACTCCTGCGGAGTGGACGCACTGACTCTTTTGCCAGCCGCCTCTACCCCTCCATTCAGCCTCGCGCCCACCCCGTCAGAAATCGAGCGAGAGGCCGACCCCGAAATAGAATTTATCGTTCGACGGCGCAGCCAGCGTAAACTTGACCGTCGCCGGCGTCGGCGAACCCGCCACATTCAGCTCGAACGCCACATCCCCCCCATACGACCAGACATTCCCAAGCTGCGTTCCTCCTCCGCCCGCGAAATAGGCCCCCCGGCTGAAGTCCCCGAACAGGTTGAGCCAGATCCGTTTGAAATAGACTATCCCGTTGATCCCCCCGTCCGGGTAGCACAGCGGGAAAGTATAGTCGTACGCCGCCGCACCGTAGTATCTCGCCGCCCGACCGTTGTACGCCCCGCGCGGGGCGAGCGGTTTGTAGCCGAACCCCAGCTCCGCCGCCGTCTGACACATCCCCGCCACACGCAGCGTCATGCTGTGGTTCGGCAGGATCCCCGGCAGGTAGCCCCGCGCCCAGATGCTGTAGATCATCCCGAACCGGTCGCTGAACGCCCCGACAACCGACCCCCGCAACGCATACCCTAACCTCGGCACGATGCACCGCACCGACGCCCGCCGGTTTTCGCTCCACCACAGCGCCCCCTGATACATCCGATAGCCCTTCGTGAACTGCGCCCGCTCCGGGTCGTAAAGCAGCGAATTGTAGTGCGTTACCGAGAACGACGGCTGCAACAGCCGCAGCCGGTTCCCCCCCGAAAAGTTGAGCGGCGCCGACAGGACCGCCTGCGCATGCAGGTAGTTTCGCCGGTCGTCCGGCGCCCGCACCCCCTCGTCGTACGCATTCACCGGAATATAGACACTCTGCTTTCCCCCCCCGTACTCCACGCTCGCCGTCAGTTGCACCGGCAGCCCCGCATAGGTCCACGAGGCTTGCAGCCAGTCGCTCCCCCGCATCCGGCCGTAGGTCGCCGAGCCGTAGCTGTCGCCCATCACGCTCTGGAAAAAGAGGCTCGCCCCGAACCCCAAAGCCACCTCCCGCTCGTTCGCATTCAACAGGTCGTCCATATCGGCCGTCAGCGGCGCCCAGCTGTGGACGTTGAACCACCGCAGCGCCTTGTTGTACTTTCGCACCGGATGTTCCGTCGTCGAATCCTCCATCGGCAGGCCGCTCATCGCCGGCACCCCCCACGCCGGTGCCGGAAGGTTCAACAAATCCGCCGGCAGCCGCCTCCGCACCACCGTATCCTCCACCGCCTCCATGCCGGTTTTGGCCACAAAATAGCCCTCCGCCGTGTAGGTCGTAAAGAGCACCTCGCCGCGCACCGTGTCTACCGCCGGCGCATAGGCCCCGAAACGCGAAACAGTCATCCGCCGCTCCGGAAAGCCCGCCGCCGTCAGGTCGATCGTGTGGATCTCGTCCTTGCCCGACTCGATCGAGCTGAAATAGAGCCGCCCGCGCCCGTCCGCCCGCAAGCCGCTCAAGGTAACCATCGACGGTTCGGTCAGCTCCCCGACCGCCGCGAACCGCCCCTCCGCCGAAACCGATGTCCGGCACAGGTGCATCCCCCGTTCGCCCAAGGCGATGAAGGCCAGCGTCCGTGTCGAATCGTCCCACGCCAGACCGTGCACCGTCATGAGCCGGTCGAGCCGCAGCCGATCGACCTCCCGAAACCCGTCTGCCTCGTGCAGCACCAAATCGCTCCCTCCGAGGCTGTCCGGCGCCACGGCGGCCACGAACCGCCCCGTCAGACCGCCGTCGGAAACAGTCAGCGGCGTGGCGAAATAGCGGACCCCGTGCCGTCCGTAGGTCCGCTGCCGACCGGTCGCCAAATCCAAGCGCCGCACCAACGAATAGTTCTTGTACTCCCAGACCGGGTGCGGTTTGAACTCGGTCCACCACAAAGCTCCTCGGCCGTTATCCCCCGCCTCGAAAGCCGGCCGGCTCGACGGCTGAGCGATCCACCGCAGCGTCCGCCCCCTCCGTCCGCCCTGCCTGCCGTCGGCGGTCGTGTCGAGCACCGCCAACCGCGGCGGGGTATCGTAATCGGTATGGACCGCCACCACCCCTCGCGGGGTGGCCACCGGATCAGCATAGACCGTAAAGCCGCTCCGTCTCCGCACCGGCGCAGTCAGCGTCCGGTAGCTATTCTCCACCGCCGCATAGGGCCGCCAGTGTTCGTACAGATCGCCCAAGGCGCGAAGGCTCAGGTCGCTCAAACGGGTGTCGTAGTGCCGTTTGAGATAAATCCGCATCGGCACCACGAAAATCGGCCACCGCCCGGCATATTCCACCGCCCGGCTCCACACTTCGGCTCCGTGATACCGTTCGCCGGCCGCCACGATCTGGTATCCGTATTCGTACAGGCCGGGCACATACCGCCGGTAGGAGCCGGCCATCCACCGGTCGCTTTTGAGCCGGACAGAGGCACTGTCCTCCGCGAACAGCGCCCGCATCCCGACCGTAAACGAAGGCTGCCGGGCGCGGCCGAACTCCGAATACTGGGTCTCGGCCAGGACTGCATCCCCCTCCATGAACCACCTCGGAACGACAAGCATCCCGAGGCTGGTTCCGGCCTGGCCGAAAAGCCACGACGCCACCTTCGTTACGCCGCTCCGCAGGGCCGACAGCTGCACCACATGCCGGCTCTCGTGGACGACCAACTGCTTGAGCCACGGATCGGCATAGATATCCCCGGCAGGGGCCGTGGTCATCAGCTCCATCCGCTTCGGAGCCCACACCACTTCGCCGTTCGAGTAGAGGTTTTCGGTATGCAAAACGATCGGGATCCGCTGCGGCTGCCGTGTAAAGCCGTGGGCAATCGTCGGAGCGATGGAGTCCAGAAACCCGGCCATCGCAGCGGCGGTCGGGGCATAAAAATCGGGGTAGACGAGTTTGTAGTGCGGGCTTTTGATCTGCCGCCACCGCATGCCGGCCGGCCCGCGCCCGTTGTGGTAAAACTGCGCGTGGACCTCCCGGGGCCATACCGCGGCCGACAGCACGAGCATCGACAGACGGAGAAGGGTTCGACAGGAACGGGACATAAAGGGTCGCACAAACAAAAGAGGGTTCATATCTTACGGGCCTTGTAGCCCGCTTCGACGAGTATCCGGACGATTTTGTCGCGGAAATCGCCTTGAATCAGTATCTCGCCATCCTTGGCGGTTCCGCCGACGCCGCAGCGCTGTTTCAGCAGCTTGCCCAACTCTTTCAGGTCGTCGTCCGACCCGACGAAATCGGCCACGACCGTAACCTGTTTTCCGCCGCGGTGCCTCCGGTCGAGTGCGACGCGCAACTGCTGCTTCGCCGGAGCCAAGGTCGCCGGCCGGTCCGGATCGCCGGCGGCGGCATAGCTGTATGCCGGATCGGTCGAATAAACGACTCCCGACCGGCGTTTCCAATCGTTGCTGCTCATCGTATCGTCATGCTTAACTTTTCGGTGTTTTACGGGCAACCTCTCTGCCCCTGCCGGCAGGCCGAAGCCCGCAGAGAGGGCCTGCCGGACTCCGCCACCGCCCCCCTAAATCCGGTCGCCGCCCCACATGGAGGGCGCCCAGCGCCAGCTGTCATGCACCGCCTCCTCCAGCACCTTGCCCGAAAAGACCAGCAGCATACTCTCCGGCTCCGTCGCCCGGATGCAGTTCGCATACCCCGGCGGCAGACACAGCAGTTCGCTCCGCTCCGCAGTCAGCGCAAACACCTCCGGCACCAAATCCTCCGACGGATTTTCCCAGTCGTCCGGCCGCACGAATGCCAGCCGGAAACCGCCCCGCAGACACTGGAACCATTTTCCCTCGAAACGGTGGCCGTGCCAGCCCCGAATCACCGCCGTGTCGTCGTGTTTGATGATGTAGTACCGGTGCGCCCCCTCCAAATGGAAATCGTTCATATGCACCAACTCGCCCCGTTCGTCCCGGAAGATCCCTCCCGGCAAGATCCGTATTTCACTCATAAAGAAAAAACATTAATCCTCCCCGATTCTCGACAGCAGATACCGGCCGTACGGATTGTTCGCCATCGGCCGGGCGATCTCCCGCAGCCGGTCTGCCGTGATCCACCCCTTTTTGTATGCGATCGCCTCCAAGCAGGCCACTTTGAGCCCCTGCCGCTTTTCGATCACTTCGATAAAGGTCGAAGCCTCCGACAGCGAGTCGTGCGTCCCCGTGTCCAACCACGCAAACCCCCGCCCCAACAGCTGCACTTTCAGCTGGCGATCCCGCAAAAAGCGTTCGTTGACCGCCGTAATCTCCAGTTCGCCGCGCGCCGACGGCCGAATGCCCTTGGCCACCTCCACCACCCGGTTCGGGTAGAAATAGAGTCCCACCACCGCATAATTGGATTTCGGTTCGGCCGGTTTCTCCTCCAACGTCTCGGCATGGCCCTCGGCGTCGAACGAGACGACGCCGTACCGCTCCGGATCGCTCACCCGGTAGCCGAAAACGGTCGCCTGCGGATCGGCCGGATCCTCGGCCCGGGCCACCGCATCGTGCAGCATGGTCGAAAAACTCTGCCCGAAAAAGATATTGTCGCCCAACACCAAACAGACACTCTCCCGGCCGATAAACCGTTCGCCGATGAGGAACGCCTGGGCCAGTCCGTCGGGCGAGGGCTGCTCGGCATACTCGAACCGCACGCCGTAATCCGACCCGTCGCCTAACAGCCGGCGGAAACCCGGCAGGTCGTGCGGGGTGGAGATGATCAGAATCTCCCGGATCCCGGCCAACATCAACACCGAAAGCGGGTAATAAATCATCGGCTTGTCGTAGATCGGGAGCAGCTGTTTGCTCACCCCTTTGGTGATCGGGTAGAGACGGATTCCGGACCCGCCGGCCAGTACGATGCCTTTCATAAGCGTGTTTCTGAGGAGAGGGTGTGCCTCGACTTTTGGGTATTGCTCGTGGATATTTCCCCAAAGATAGCGAATTTCCGGTTCGGCCGCACGATTTCGGGTTCGTTCGGACCGCCTCCGCAGAAAAAAAGCGTATCCCGGTACGAAACCTACCGGGATACGCACGAACCGGCCTCAAGCCGTTACAGGTTGTTTTTGACGCTCTCGACGATCTGTCCGTCCAGCAGGTTGATGATCCGGTGGGTATAGGCTGCGTCGCGCTGCGAGTGGGTTACCATGACGATGGTCGTCCCCTCGCTGTTCAGTTCCGACAGCAGCGTCATGACCTCCTGACCGTTTTTCGTGTCCAGGTTTCCCGTCGGCTCGTCGGCCAGAATCAGTTTCGGCTGAGCGACCACCGCCCGGGCGATCGCCACCCGCTGCTGCTGCCCCCCAGACAACTGCTGCGGAAAGTGGCTCGCCCGGTGGCTGATGTTCATCCGGTTCAGGATGTCGTTCACCATCTCCTTGCGCCTCTTGACCGGGATGCGCAGGTAGATCAGCGGCAGTTCGACATTCTCGAACACGTTCAGTTCGTCGATCAGGTTGAAACTCTGGAATACGAAACCGATGTTCCCCTTGCGGTAGAGCGTGCGCTCCCTCTCCCGGAGCGACCCCACCTCCCGGCCCAGCAGGTAGTAGCGCCCCTCGGAGGGATTGTCCAGCAGGCCGAGGATGTTCAGCAGCGTCGACTTGCCGCACCCCGACGGTCCCATGATCGCTACGAATTCGCTCGGGGCCACCTCCAACGAGATCCGGTTCAGGGCAACCGTCTCCACCTCTTCGGTCCGGAAATATTTGCTCAACTCTTCGATGCGCAGCATCGGTTCGGCATTCAAAACAGCGTTTTCCATAACGAATTGAAAGTTGGTTTTTACGGAAAAGATCCCGTACCGAAATCGTGCCAAAGCCACGAAGAGACTGATAACCAGCGGCCATTACAAGCCGGCCGGGTTCGGCGCTGTCAAAGAATTAGACATTCGATGTCTAATTCTTTGACAGCCGCCAGAGCCATACGTCCGGGGTCCGAACTCCGGGCTTGATCTCGCCGTTGAAGAGCACGACACCGGAAACCGCTCCGTCGTTCCGCTGCAACACTACCGCTCCGGCGCCTGCCCGCGCCCCTTGCGGCAACCGGTCGGCCCCGAGCGACCACCGCCCCGTTGCGGGATGAAACACCGCGACCCGGTCGTTAAACCGGTACCAGACCGGCTCCCGCTCCATATACTCCCGCTGCGCCTGCCGGAGGCTGTCGTGCTCCGGATCGGCCGCTATGGCCTGTCCCCGCTGCAAAGCCGCCGCAAACACCGCAGCGTTCACCCCGCCGACACAGAGGATCGAATCTTCGCCCCAAGCTACCCCGGCACCGCCGGCCGCCAACAGCGGCTCGCCGTCGGCATCCTCCGGCCCGGCCACAGCCTCCCAAGCGCCGGTCGAGGGATCGTACCCATATCCGCCCCGATGCACGAACTCCGGTCCGGCCGGATCGTACCCTCCGAACAGCCACACCCGGCCGGCCTGAGCCACTAAAACCGGCTGGACGCGCCGTTCGGCCCCCGGCCACACCGCTCCCCGCTGCCACGCATCGGCCGAGGGGTCGTAGATGCAGAAAAGGGTATCCCCGGCCACATAGAACCGTCCGTCGAGAGCGGCTCCGGCACAGTTGTCCATCGCCTCCGGCAGGGGGGCCAGCGTCCGAACGGTATCGCCAGCGATCAAAAAAGCGTCCCGCACGGCACGGCCTGCGGAGTCGGTCCCTCCGGCGCAGATCACCCCCTCCGGCATCGTCGCCGAAGCGCCGTAGGCCAACGGTTTCGGCAGCCGACCCGCGGCCTGCCATGCGCCGACCGCCGGATCGAACACGAAAATATCGTCGTAAAACCGCTTACTCCCTCCCTGTGCCGCCGGCACGCCGGGAAAGTTGCACCCTCCGGCCGCCACGATCCGCCCGCCCTCTATTCTCCCGACGAACGGCGCCGAAACGCCTGCCGCATATCCTCCCGCCGCCGGAACTTCGGGCAACCGCTGCACCGGCTCCGTCCTGCCGCCGGACGAACTGCAAGAGAGGCTGAAGACGGTCGAAACAACCAGCCAACTAACGCAAAGCAGCGAGAATCTCATGGCACAAGGTATGGCTTTTGATCAACATGCGCGGGATATGGAACGGTCCTTTGAAGAGGTTCCCTTTGGCGGGCTGTGCGACGGTTCCGTCGCGGTGCAGGTAGCCGTACCACTCTCCGTACTGTGCATCGGGAAAGTGGCCGTAGGTGTATTCGTTGATCATCCGGTGCATCCGGAGGTACTTTTCGTCGCGGGTGGCGAGGTAGGCGTACAGGGTCGCGATGATCGCTTCGGTCTGCGGCCACCAGAATTTCATGTCCTGCGAATAATCCTGCGGGGGGAATCCTTTGCAGTCGCGGAAGTTGATTATCCCGCCGTACTCGTTGTCCCATCCCCACTCCCACGACCAGTCGAGGATGGTGAGGGCCATCTCGGTCAGCTGGCTGTCCCACCCGCGGAACCGGGCCTCTTCGAGCAAAAACCACGAGGTCTCGATACAGTGGCCGGGGTTGATGACCCGGCCGGCCATGGAGTCGAGAAACTCGCCGTTCGGCCCGACGGTCTCTAACACGGCCCGAAATTCGGGGTGCATGAAGTCGTTCCGGATCTCGGCGATCGACCGGTCGATCTGTGCGGTCAGAACGGGGTCGCTGCCGACGGCTTCGCGAATCCGAGAGGCGGTGTTGATCAATATCATGGTCAGCGAATGGCCTTTCCCGACGAATCCTTCGCGAAACTTCGGCTCCAAAAAACCGGGGGTCGAGGCCATGTGCAGAATCCGCTTGAAAAGTTCGAGCGCTTTCTGTCCGTAACTCCGGTCGCCGGAGGCAATGGCGTATTCGGACATGGCGATGGCGGCAAATCCTTCGGAAAAAACGTACCGGCGCTTCCGCACGGGAATGCCGTCGGCTGTAACTTCAAAAAACATGTGCCCGTCGCTGTCGGTACAATACCGCTCGATAAAGTCGATCGTATGCTTCGCGGCTTCCAACCAGACGGGATTCCGCTCGATGTGGTTGTAGGCGAACGAGCAAACAAAGGCGAACCGACCCTGAAACCAAACGGATTTGTTGCTGTCCATCAAGGTCCCGTCGCGGTCTACGGCGGTGTACACACCACCGTGCTCCGGGTCCAACCCGTGCTGCATCCAAAAGGGCAGAATGTTCTCTACCAAATCGGCCTTATACCGCTCGGCCCAATAACTCAAATAAACACGATTGTCCATAACGTCTATCACAAATGAATGATTCGTTTTTTGCTGCTTTGTTTTTTGGTGTCGGGAGGGTACTGTTCTCTTTGTGAACAAAGAGAACCAGA
>JAFLSI010000073.1 GCA_022511025.1 Rikenella sp.
CGTGACAGGCAGGTATTCTAACCAGCTGAACTACCGCACCGAACTCTATGACTGCAACCCTTCCGTTCCCGGAACGGCAGGGGCAAAGATAAGGGGTTTTATCCCGATTTGCAAACCGCCCGAAACAATTTCATCGAAAACCAGCGGTTATCTGACCTGAAAAGTCGCCAGCACGCCTTTGTGGTCGGTCGGCCAGTTGTCGGTCGAAGGCAGCAGGAACGGGTCGCACGAAGTCTCCGTCATCCGCTCGCCCCGACGCACCGACCCTTTCGGCCCGAAAATCACCGCATCTTTCAGCTTCAGCCGCTTGTCCGGCCGATAGAAGACAAAGTCGATCCTCTCCCGTTCGTCGGCTTTCGGCGCCCACAGCAGCTGGCTCAGCTCCGCCCCCGGACAGTCGGCCGGATAGGTGTAGCCCGGATGGGTCGTCGGATCGGGATATTTCACCCGGTAGGCGTCGGCATACCCGGCCTCTTCCAGCAGGGTCGTTACCGTCCACGGCACGATCATTCCCCGGTGGTCGGCGCTGTCTTTCGTCGCTTCGATCCAGTCGCGGTGCGACGGCTCGTTGAAATCGCCGCCCAAAAAGATCAAATTCCCGGCCGCAGCATCTTGGGCCGCATCGGCGATAAACAGCCGGATCGCGTCGTCGCGCTGCGAGGCTGCGTTGTCGGCCAGCAGGCTCGCCAAATCGGTATCCGGCTCCGGCAGCTCCTCCCAAGTGCTCCCGTCGTATCCCCGCACGCGATAATAGGCACAATGCCTGTAATCCAAATGGGCCGTGTAAACGCTCACCCGCCGGCCTTCGGGCAGCACGGCCACCGATTTATACAGACTCCCGTGGTCGCCGCACTCCGGAAAGATCGTCGTGCTGTCCGAAATCGGGTACCGGCTGAGCAACCCCGAATCCTGACTCCCGAACGAGTAGTAGCGCTTTCCTTTCGCCGCCAGCGAGGCGATCATCCGGTCGCACAAACGGATCCCGTTGTAGTTGCGCACCTCGCTGAGCATCACGAAGTCGGCATCGGCACAGGCGATCTCGTCGATCATCGCCTCGTAGCCTCCCGGCACCGAGGTCCCCTCCTGCCAAATATTCAGCTGCAAGACCTTGATCTCCCGCGATGCCGCGGTCTGCCACACCAACAGCCCGATGATCAAACTCCAAAACTTGTGCGTCATGTAGGATGCGTTTACTCAAAACCGTTTTCGCCGGACAGCGGCTCCCAAACGGGTTAATGTACTGTTTGGGTCGCCCGCTGCTATGCCATTAAATGCTCGACCAGCACTTTCAAACCGATCAGGATCAAAATCACGCCTCCGATCCACTCCGCCCGCTCTCCGATGCGTCCCCGGCTGCGCCGACCGACAGCGAGTCCCGTCAACGAAGAGAGGATCGTTACTACCGCGATAACCCCCGCCGCCACTGCCATGTTGAGTCCTTGCGAAGCGGCCGGAACGATCGTCAGCATCAGCAGCGCCATGGCGATTCCCGCCACCAAGGCATCGATGCTGGTGGCAATGCCGAGCAGCATATTGCGACTCCACGCAAACGGATCTCCGGCCGGCAGCTCCTCGTCTGCTGCATCGCCGACCGCCTCCCATACCATCTTTCCGCCCAAAAAGAGCAGCAGCGCAAAGGCGACCCAGTGGTCGTAAGCCTCGATTTCGGCCCGGAAGCGAGTCGCCGCCGCCCAGCCGACGATCGGCATCGCCCCCTGACAGAACCCCAGCACGGCCGCAAAACGGAACTGCCGCCACCGCGAAACGGCCCGACACGCCATGCCGCATGAAAGCGACACCGCGAACGAGTCGAAGCACAGTCCGACTGCAAACCAGAGAAGAGTAACGAAATCCATGATCGGAAGTATGCAAAAAACGGGCGCCCCGCCCGGCAAGGCCCCGTCATTCGTATCCGCGGTATCCGCACACGGTTCTACAATCCGCGTTTCCGCACCGCCGCAAGGAGCTGGTTCAAAGCCCGTTCGAGCACCGACCGCGATGTACCGACATTGAGCCGCTCGAACCCTGTCCCTTCGACTCCGTAAATCGAGCCGTCGCCCAACCCCAAACCTGCCTCGTGCACCAAGAAGCGGTTGAGTTCCTCCTGCGTCATCCCCCATGACCGGAAATCGAGCCACATGAGGAAAGTCGCTTCCGGCTTGTAACACCGCACCGACGGAAGATGCGTGGTCAGGAAATCATACACGAAATCGACATTGCCCCGCAGATAGCCGAGCAGCTGTTCCAACCATTCGTCTCCCTGCGCATAAGCGGTCCGCAGTGCCAGCGAGCCGAAAATGTTCCCGTTTCCGATGTGAATCCGTTCCACCTCGGCCTGATAAGCCGCCCGGCGCTCCGGATTCGGGATGATGGCCACTGCTGTCGAAAAGCCTGCCGTGTTGAACGTCTTGCTCGGCGCGATCAGCGTGATCGTCCGGTTGGCCAAATCTTCGTTCAGCGAAGCGATATGCAGGTGTTCGTTCGGCCGGAAGATGAAGTCGCTGTGGATCTCGTCCGAGATGATCGTTACGTCGTATTTCCGGCACAGTTCCCCCATGCGGAGCAGTTCGTCCCGCGTGAAGACCCGCCCCGTCGGATTGTGCGGGTTGCAGAGGATGAACGCCTTGGCCTGCGACAATTTCCGCTCCAAGTCTTCGAAATCGATCCGATAGGTTCCGGTCTCCGGATCCTGCACCAGCGGATTGTTCAGCACGACACGCCCGTTGGCCCGGATCGTATTGCCGAAAGGATGATAAACCGGCGGCTGGATCACCACCCCGTCGCCCGGGCGGGTACAGCCGAGCATGCCGAACGTAACGCCCGCCACGACCCCCGGCGAAAAGGCGACCCACGACGGATCGATCTCCCAGCCTCCACGCCGCTTCACCCAGCCGCAAATGGCCTCGAAATAGCTTGCCGGACGGAACGTGTACCCGAAAATCGGATGCTGCATCCGCCGGTTCATCGCCTCGACGATGAAATCGGCCGTCGGAAAGTCCATATCCGCCACCCACAGCGGAATCACCCGGTCGGTACCGAAGACATCGGTCAAGGTTTCGTATTTTTCGCAATCGGATCCGAGACGGTCGATATAGGTATCGAAGTCGTATTGTTTCTTCATGAGCGGCATGGATTAAAAGTTGCGCAAATTTAGAAAATAAGGGATAACTTTGCAACGTTTTTGACCGGACCCGGCCGAAATGCGCCGGAACGGGCCTTAAGTTACAGCCACTATGGAGAATCAGAATACCAACAAAAAGCGTCCGTTCGGTCGGGACGACCGCAGCGGGCGCTCGTTTTTTCGGATGCGGCACGAAGGGGCGATTCGGACGAACGAGCGGGAGAAAGAGCCGACAGAAAGGCAGGAGAGACAGGAGAGGCAGGAACGGAAGGACCGCCGCCCGGCACGCCCGGTTCGCAGCGGGGAGAAGCCTCATTCGCACGGGCACGCCAAACCGGGCCGCCGGACCGATGCGGCGCCGGCGGAGATGCGGTTGAACCGGTACATCGCCATGTCGGGGGTCTGTTCGCGGCGCGAGGCCGACCAGCTGATCGAGACGGGCGAGGTTACGGTGAACGGCGTGCGGGTCGACCGCTTGGGATCGAAGGTGCGGCCGGGGCGGGACGAAGTGCGCCTCAACGGGGAGCTGCTCAAGGGGGAGCGCAACGTCTACATCCTCCTCAACAAGCCGAAAGGGTATGTAACGACCGTGGAGGACCCGCATGCCGACCGGACGGTGATCGACCTGCTGAAAGGGGAGTGCCGCGAACGGGTCTATCCGGTGGGGCGGTTAGACAAGAATACGACGGGGGTGCTGCTGCTGACCAACGACGGGAACCTGACCAAAGAGCTGACCCACCCGAGCTTCGCCAAGAAAAAGATCTACCACGTTTTTCTCGACAAGGCCTGCACGGAAGCCGATTTGGAACGGTTGGCCGAAGGGATCGAGTTGGAGGACGGGCCGATTCATGCCGACGAGGTGAGCTTCGTGGAGGAAAACCGGAAAGAGGTCGGGATCGAGTTGCATTCGGGGCGGAACCGGATCGTGCGGCGCATGTTCGAGGCCTTGGGATACGAGGTGGTGAAGTTGGACCGGGTCTATTTCGCAGGGCTGACGAAGCAGGGGCTGCGGCGCGGTTTCTGGCGGTATCTGACGCCGCGCGAAGTGTCGGCACTGAAGTCGGGGGCATATGATTAGCAACAGGCTCAAAGGCTGCATCTACGGAGCGACGGCGGCGGCGACATACGGCATGAACCCGCTTTTTACCCTGCCGCTCTATGCAGACGGCATGGATACCGGTTCGGTGCTGTTTTTCCGATACCTGCTGGCGGTGGTGATTCTGGGGGTTATGATCCGGTGGCGGGGACGCGATTTCAGGCTGAAACGGCGGGAGGTGCTGCCGTTGGCAGCGCTCGGCATCCTGATGGCGCTCTCGTCGCTGACCCTCTTTCTGAGCTACAACTACATGGCGGCAGGCATCGCTTCGACGATGCTGTTCGTCTATCCGATTATGGTCGCCCTCCTCATGGCGGTCTTTTTCCGGGAAAAGGTAACCTTGCTGACGGTAACGTGCATCGCACTGGCTTTGCTCGGCATCGGGATGCTCTACGAAGGGGAGGGGGGCGAAACGCTGAATGCGGCGGGGGTCGCGTTGGTGATGGCTTCGGCGCTGGCCTACGCCATCTACATGGTGTGGGTCAACCGGCCTTCGCTGCAAGAGATACCGACGGTCAAACTGACCTTCTACACGCTGCTGTCCGGGCTGGCGATCTTTTGCGTACAGGTGGATTTCGGCCGGGCGATAACGGTGCCGGAACACGGGTACCTTTGGCTGAACATAGCGGCGCTGGCCATCCTGCCCACGGCGGTGTCATTCGTCTCGACCACCAAGGCGGTTCAGTACATCGGGGCGACGCCGACCGCTATCTTAGGCGCATTGGAGCCGCTCACGGCGGTCTTTTTCGGGGTCATGCTCTTCGGCGAACCGATGACGACACGGATTTTAGGCGGAATCGTGCTGATCGTTCTGTCCGTTACGCTCATCATTGCGGGCGGGCGCATCGGGAGTTACTTGGTACGGTTCCGGAAGCTCTTTCCGAAGCTGCCGCGCCGGATGCGCGGCAGATCCCGGTGAAGCAGCCTGTACCCTTTGGTTGCGGATCGGCGCCAGCGGCGACTCGCCCGGCTCTTGGAGCCGGAGTTCGACAAGCCAGACCGGGCTGTCTTATTCCAAATACCGTTTCAGGACCGACCATGCCGCGAGTTTCCGTCCATACGACCACGAAGCATTCGCCGGACTGGTCGACGGCAGCACAAACACCTCCCGGTCCTCTCCTATCGCAGTCAGACCGATATGCTTTTTGAATAGCCGGTGAGCCGGAGCGCCGTTGAAAGCGACGGCCCGGAGAGTCGGATGAGCCGCCAGCAAACCCGGAATATCGTTGGGACGCTCATCGCAGATATTGCTGTCGAGACTCCCCGCCCGGCGGCAGGTGCAGCACACGTCCCACAGCGCAATGCCGTGGCCGGTCAGCATCGCCAGCCGCTCCCCGTACCGCTCCGGAAGCGGAGACGTACCCGTCAGCTCGGCCATGATCCGCCAGAACGCATTGTACGGGAATCCGTAATACTGCTGCTTTTCGAGCGACATCGCGCCCGGCATCGTACCGAGGATCAAAATCCGGCTCGCCGGAGCGATCACCGGTGCGAAACCGTGTAAAATTTCCATATTTTTGTGATCGGAGCCATTCACTGCGCTCCGGACGAAGTTAGGAAAAATATGGAAAAACGGACGATACCCGTCTTGGAAATGAGTTGCGCGGTCTGTGCCGCCAGCGTCGAAAAGACGATACGTGCCCTGCCCGGCGTCCGGGAGGCATCGGTCAACTTCGCCGCCGGAACACTGAACGTCGAATACGATCCGGCCCAGATTGCCCCCGCCCGCATGCGCGAAGCGGTACAGGCGACCGGCTACGACCTGATCATCGAGGAGGAAGAGGCCGTCGAGCGGCAAGAACAGGAGCAGCGCAAACACTATCTCGACCTGAAACGGCGAACCCTGTGGGCTTGGGGATTGTGCCTGCCGGTCATGCTGTTCGGCATGGTCTGGATGCACGCTCCGTGGTCGCCGTGGGTGCAGCTGGGCCTCACGCTGCCCGTATTGGCGGCATGCGGCCGCAGTTTTTACGTTACCGGCTGGCGGCAGCTCCGGCACGGAACCGCCAATATGGACACCTTAGTGGCACTCAGCACGGCCATCGCCTTTCTGTTCAGCCTTTTCAACACCCTGTTTCCGCAGATTTGGACCGACCGGGGGATCGAAGCCCACGTCTATTACGAAGCGGCGGCGATGATCGTCGCTTTCGTTCTGTCGGGCAAGCTGTTGGAGGAGCGGGCCAAAGGGAAGACCTCGTCGGCGATTCGCCGGTTGATGGGGTTGCAGCCGAAAAGTGCGCGACGGATCGAAGCGGACGGAACGGAACGGGAGGTGCCGATCGGGCAGCTCCGGCCGGGCGACCGGATCGGGGTGCGGCCCGGCGAACGGATTCCGGTGGACGGCACGGTGGCCGAGGGGAGTTCGTATGTCAACGAAAGCATGATCAGCGGCGAACCGCTGCCGGTGGGGAAAACTGCCGGCGATCCGGTATGGGCCGGGACGATCAACCAACGTGGAGCCTTCGTCCTGACAGCCGAACAGGTGGGAGCCGGGACGGTGCTGGCCCGGATCGTCCGCACCGTGCAGGAGGCGCAGGGGAGCAAAGCGCCGGTACAGCGGATCGTGGATCGGGTGAGCGCCGTTTTCGTACCCACGGTGATCGGAGTCGCGGGACTGACCTTCGTCCTCTGGCTCGTCTTCGGGGGGATGCCGGCTTTGACCCATGCGCTGCTTTCGGCCGTTTCGGTCTTGGTGATCGCCTGTCCCTGCGCCTTGGGACTGGCCACCCCAACTGCTTTGATGGTGGGAATCGGCAAGGCCGCGGAAAATCATATCCTGATTAAAGATGCCTTCGCTTTGGAGAATCTGTGCCGGATCGATACGGTGGTATTGGACAAGACGGGAACGCTGACCGAGGGGCGGCCGACCGTAACGGAGTGGTCGTGGCGGGTTCCGGAGGAGGAGACAGCCGGATTGAAAGCGATCCTTTTGGCGGCGGAACAGCGGTCGGAACATCCGTTGGGTGCAGCGGTAGTCGCCTCGCTTCAGGCGGAGGGGAGGGAGCCGGCTGCGGTCGACCGATTCGAGAGCCGGACGGGGCAGGGGGTGATGGTGCAGGTCGGAGGAGTGGACTACTGGACCGGAAGTCGGGGATTGGCCTTGGAGTATCTGCCGGAAGTCCCGGAAACGGCGGCCCGGCAAGCCGAACGGTGGCAAGAGGCGGGCAAGAGCGTCATTTGGTACGGTCGGGGAGGGGAGTTGCTGGCGGTGGCGGCAGTCGCCGACCGGGTGAAAGCGGGTTCGACCGGGGCGGTGGCGGCGCTGTCCCGCATGGGGATCGAGGTGCATATGCTGACGGGCGACGGACAAAAGACGGCGGCAGCGGTGGCGGCCGAGGTGGGGATCGGGCATTTCGAGGCGGAGGTGATGCCGGACGGCAAACAGACCTGCATCGAACGGTTGCAGGCCGAGGGCCGGCGGGTGGCGATGGTCGGCGACGGGATCAACGATTCGCAAGCCCTGGCCCGAGCCGATGTGGGCATAGCGATGGGACGGGGAACGGATATTGCCATGGAGACAGCCATGGTAACGCTGATGACGTCGGATCTGGCTCTGCTGCCGCGGGCGATACAGCTGTCGCGGCAGACCGTGCGGTCGATCCGCCAGAATCTGTTCTGGGCTTTCATTTACAACCTGATCGGCATTCCGCTGGCGGCGGGGGTGCTCTATCCGGCGTTCGGGGTGCTGCTGAACCCGATGATCGCCAGCGGAGCGATGGCCTTCAGCTCGGTGTCGGTGGTACTCAACAGCCTGAGGCTGAAATGGCGCAAAGAATAACCCTAAATCAACCTAACCTATGGCAGCTTTGAAACTGAAAACGAATGCGAAATGCGGCGGTTGTTCGGCCAAGATCGGTGCCGAATTGGAAAAACACGGCATCCGGGCCGGAGAGTGGACGCTGGATCTGACGACGCCGGACAAGGTGCTGACCGTACAGAGCGACCGGTCGGCGGAGGAGATCGTCCGGATCGTGTCCGAGGCCGGGTTCCGGGCCGAACCGATCGGATAGGCGGAGACCGGGTTTCGCGGAGCGAGACTGCGGTTCGCTGTTCGGCCGGCAACAAAAACGGGGTCGGGGCGCGGAAAAAA
>JAFLSI010000074.1 GCA_022511025.1 Rikenella sp.
CGGCTGGCTCCGACACTCGACGGTGCTCGTGTCTTCGCGCCGGACGGCTGACCCGCACCCGTTGGGTGTTTTACTGGCAGTCTCTACCCCACCCGCTCCACCTCGCCCAACTCCACGAACCAGAGATAACCCTCCACCGGTCCGTAGCCCATCGACCGCAGCAACTCCATGTACTCCTCCACCTGTTTGCGATAGCCCGCCCGCCTCAGCACCCCGAACTTGTAGTCCACCACCACCGCCCGGCCATCCTCCGCCGTCATGACCCGGTCCGGCCGCCGCACCCGTCCCCCCGCCGCGATGATGTCGCGTTCGCTGTGCACCACCCGCCACCGCGACGAGAACCAACCCGCCACCACCGGATTCCGCAGCGCCTCCGCCGCCCGTTCCCTCAGTCGATTTTCCTCCGCTTCCGACGCAATCTCCCCCGCCACCCGCATCCTCGTCAGCGCCTCTTCCACCCCCTCCGGAGTCTCCGTCAGTTCAAACAGCCGGTGCATCAAAATCCCGTACCGACGCGGCGACACCGCCTCCCGGTCCTGACCGAAATAGCGATCCGACGACCAACGTACCCGCACCCGCTGCCCCGCATCGCAAGCCGGGAAATTTTCCAAAACGATCCGCCTCTCCTCCCCCGCCTCCGGCCGGACCGACACCGGAGAAGCCACCGTTTTCGTGCCGAACGCATAGAAGAAACCCTCCTCCGACTGCGCAAGCGGTTCGCGCCGCAAAGCACCGAACTCCGGCAGCACCGCATCGATCAGTTTCGAGACCCGCGCCTCGCCCCGCGCCGCCGGATCGTACATCACGTACAACTCCCGCTCGGCCCGTGTCAGCGCCACATAGAGCAGATTCAGGTTGTCCACATGCGCATAGACACTCTCCCGGTAGTAATCCGCCGCGAAACAGGAATCCGCCATCCGTTTTTTGTACCCCACCGGCACCGGACCCAGCTCCCCGAACAACTCCTCCCCCTCCGCCCGCGCCCAAACCGTCGTACCGCCGCCCGTCGACTTGGGCAGCAAATCCCAGTCGCAGAACGGAATCAATACGCACGGAAACTCTAACCCCTTCGCTTTGTGCACCGTCATGATCGTGATCGCATCCTGCTCCGACGGCAGGTAGACCGTCGCCTTTCCCCGGTTCTCGCGCCACCACTCCAAGAGCAGCGGCACATCCGAAATCGTCTGTTTGCTGTACGAAAGAAGCGCTTGGTACAGCGCCTGCAAGTACGACACCGCCTCCTGCCGTTCACCCAGCGCATAGCGCGCCAAAATGCGCTCGAAACTTTCGGTCAGTGCACCGCGGAGCAGACCAGCGATAAAGTCCCTCTCCCCGGCCGGCAGCTCCTCCCCGTACGACCGTCCCAGAAAGGCATTGTACTCCGCCCGCGCCACCGCATCCTCCGGACTGGCCGCCAGCGCGAAGACCGCCATGACGAACTCCACCACCGGCGATCCGCCGAGCAGCAGCGCCTCCTGGCTCACGATCGCATAGCCCGCCCCCAACAGGATATCCGCCACCACCGGCGCCTCGTAGTTGTTCCGCACCAGCACCGCCATATCGTGCAGCGCATACCCCCTCGCCCGCAGATCGGCCACCCGTTCCGTCAGCAGCGCCCCGACCTGCTCGCGGAAAGCCGGGATCACCTCGACATACCCCTCCGCCTCACGCACCGTTTTGTCCGGTGCCGCCCGCTGCTCGAACCCCTCGTACGACCGGTGCAGCATCCCGGCCATCGGACGCACCTCCGGCGGAGCCGGCTCCAAAAAAGCCGCCAGTGCCTCGGCATCGCGCTCCACCACCCGCCGGATCAAACCGTTGTTGAAATCGACGATGTTCCGTTCGCTGCGCCAGTTGGTATCCATCGGTGCCGTTTCGGCCAGCGCCCCGGCGAAATGCTCCTCCGCCTCGTATCCTAAAATCCGCCAGTCGCCCCCCCGCCAACGGTAGATCGACTGCTTCACATCGCCGATCAGCATGACCGGTTCGCCGTCGTTCTCCGCCAGCGCATTGTCGAGCAGCGGCACGAAGTTCTGCCACTGGTGCTCCGAAGTGTCCTGAAATTCGTCGATCATGTAGCGTGAATAGGCATTCCCCACCTTTTCGTAGATGAACGGCGCATCGTTGTTCGTTACCAAGCGGTGGATCAACGCCGCCGTTTCGTGGATCATCACCCGGTTCTGCTCGGCCGACACCGCCTTCACCTCCGCACCCAACTGCGTCAACAGCAGACTCTTACTCAGATTCTCGCCCACCAACTCGCGCGAATTGTCCGCCCGGACCAGCCAGTCGATCCCCTTGCGCACCTCGTGCAGCAGCGGCATCAACGCCCCCTCCAAAGCCCGAATGCGGTCGCGGGCCGGCGCATTCTTGCCGCACCACGCCTCCGCCCGCTCCGCCGCCTGCGAAAAATAGGCGCCGTAAGGCAGCGGCACATCGCTCGCCGCTAAACGAACGAGATAGCCGACAAAACCCCGGTTCCCCTGAAAAAAGTCGGTCGGTTCGAGACCCGCCGCCCCGATCAGCTCCGTCGCTGCGACGGCCGCCCGTTTCACCGCCCCGAACCGGTCGGCAACCGTCCGGCCGATCGACTGAAAAATCGCCCGGATCCGCTCGGCGCTGTTCGGGTTGGGGAGGTAGCTCTCCTTGAACAGCTCGGTGCCGATCCGCACGAGGTCGGGTCGGATGTCCCACCCTTTTCCCTGTTCGGTTCGTTCGTCGATCAAGCGTTCGACCGTCTCGCGCAAGGTCCGGTCGAGGGCCGTCCGCTCCAACAGCCGGTCGACGGCGGCCGACAGCACCCAGTCGCGGTCGATCTCCACGGTGTAGTCGAAATCGAGTCCCAGCTCCCGGAAAAAAGCCCGCGCCACACGCTGGAAAAACTTGTCGATGGTCGAGACCGCGAACCGCGAGTAGTCGTGCAGGATCATCGTCCGGGCCTGCGCAGCGTGGCGCACGATGAGGCTTCGCGACAGACCGGTCTCGCGGATCAAGTCGTCGAGGTAGGTGATCCGGTCGCCGCCGGCCGGAGCGACCTCCGGCGCGGCGGCCAGTGCATGGAGGCTCTCGACGATCCGCCGCTTCATCTGCTCGGTCGCCTTGTTGGTGAAGGTAACGGCGAGCGTCTCCCGGTACAGCGACGGATCGCGCACGACCCCTTTTATATATTCGTATGCCAACCGATAGGTCTTGCCCGATCCGGCCGACGCTTTCAATATCTTGACTTTTCCCATGGGGCTTTTTGCACCTTTGCGCCTGTTCGTGTCAAAGATAGCAAAAAGAAGCGTCTCTTCCCGAACCTGCATCGAAAACCCCCGCATCCCGATGTCAAGGAAAAAAGCTATATTTGCAGATTGAATAAAACCGCTCCGACAGAGGAGCCGCTCACGATCGAACTTATGGGAAAAATCGTAGCCTTGGCCAATCAGAAAGGGGGCGTCGGCAAGACCACCACCTCCATTAACTTGGCCGCCTCGTTAGCCGTATTGGAAAAGCGCATCCTGCTGGTCGACGCCGATCCGCAGGCCAACTCCACCTCCGGTTTGGGATTCGAGCCGGGCGAACGCAACACCTACACCGTCCTGACCGGAGAGGCGACCCTGCCGGAAGCCATTCTGCCCATGCCGGACATTCCCAATCTGCACCTGCTCCCCTCCAACATCAACTTGGTGGGAGCCGAGACCGAACTGGCCCAGACCGAAGGCGGACAGTTCCGGATGAAATCCCTGCTCGACACGGTCAAGGAGAGCTACGACTACATCGTGATCGACTGTTCGCCGTCGCTCGGCATGCTGACCCTGAACGCATTGATCGCCTCGGACAGCGTCATCATTCCGGTGCAGTGCGAATACTTCGCCCTCGAAGGGTTGGGGAAACTGCTCAACACCATCAAGATGGTCAAGGCCGGGTTGAATCCCGCGTTGGAGATCGAAGGCTTTTTGCTGACCATGTACGACTCGCGGCTTCGGTTGGCCAACCAAGTGGTGGGCGAAGTGCGGAACCACTTCGGCGGTCTGGTGTTCGACACCATCATCCAGCGGAACACCCGGCTCAGCGAGTCGCCCAGCTACGGGAAACCCGTCATCACCTACGATGCCGCGAGCAGCGGGAGCATGAACTACCTCAACTTGGCGCGCGAGTTTTTGCAGCGCAACGGGAACGCATAACGGAACAACGGACCTTTTTCCAGCATACATATACCCTATTCCCCCACATTTCGCATGAAACCGAAAACCACAGGACTCGGCAAAGGCTTAGGCGCGATCTTCGAGATCGAAGAGTTGAACATCCCCAAACAGACCGCCTCCTCGCGCCGCGACAACACCGTATCGGAATTGGAGATAGCCCAGATCGTACCCAATCCGGACCAGCCCCGCACGCAATTCGACGAGGAGACCTTGAACGAACTGGCGCAGTCGATCGCCCGGTTGGGAGTGATCCAGCCGATCACCGTCAAACGGATCGCCGCCGACGCCAAAGCGGCCGGTTCCGGAGCCGAATACATGATTATCAGCGGCGAACGGCGGTTCCGGGCTTCGCAGATCGCAGGACTCGACACGATACCGGCCTACGTGCGGGAGGCCGACGACCAGACCCTGCTCGAAATGGCCTTGGTCGAAAACATCCAGCGCGAGGATCTGGGGGCGATCGAAGTGGCCCTGTCGCTGCAACGGCTGATCGACGAGTGCCATTTGACCCAGGAGACTCTGGCGGAGCGGGTCGGCAAAAAACGGTCGACGATCGCCAACTACATCCGTCTGCTCAAGTTGCCGGCACAGGTGCAGAGCGCGTTGAACAGCGACATGATTACGATGGGGCATGCACGGGCTTTGCTCGCCTTGCCGGACGAGAAGCGCCAATCGGCGATGCTGGCCCGGATCGTCAAGGGGCGCCTGTCGGTGCGGCAGACCGAACAGGCGGTCCAGACGATGCTGGCGGCCGCACCGGCCCGGCGGAAAAAGGCCGACGAGGGGAGAGAGTATCCGGAATACTACTCCCGGTTGGTCGAACGGCTCGAACCGTTGGTGGGGAGCCGGATCAGCATCAAACGCAAGGTTACGGAGGCCAAAAACGGCGATACGGTGGTCAGCGGCCGGATTTCGATCGAATTCAGTTCCGACGAGCAGATCCAAGAGATACTCGCCCGGCTCGAAAAGACCGGATCGGGGAAAACTGCGAAGTGATTGCGCGAGGAAGTACCCCAAGCAAAACCATACACACGCACGCCTGTCAAGACCCTAAAACCCAATCGCCCTCAACGCCACAGACCTCCAGCCGATTCATGCAACGCCGTTCGACATACCTCCGCCGCTGGCTCCCGGTGCTGACCTGCACGAGCCTCCTGCTGTCGGCCGGGGGACCGCTTTCGGCCGGCGAGCAAACGGCAGTTTCCGGCCCGATTGCGACACGCACGGAACCAATGCAGCCGGCGGACAGCACGACAGCCGAAGCCGGACAGCTCGACGCCAAGACCTTGCGGAGGCTCGAAAAAGCGGCCGAGAAAGCCGAGAAACAGCGGCTCCGGCGGATGATGAAGCAAGACCTGACCCACGACCAGCGTCAGCAGCTCAACGAACGCATTCAGGAGATGGACGGGCTGGCTGTCGGTCAGCACATTCGGGTTTCGGGCGGCCTGCGCGGCACCCCGTTCGACTCGGTGCAGGACAGCATTGCCCGGCGGGCCCGGTTCGTGCGGCTCCAGCTGAAGCCCGACAGCGCCCGGATCGCTGCGGCAGGATTCGACAGCCTGCCGGCCTTTCGGGAGGCCCCCGACTCGGTTGTGGCCCGCCGGTTCAGCGACTCGGTGCTCGTGGCCGAATATGCCGACTCCGTGCTGTGGCGCGCGCCGTTCACCGTCCACGGACTGACCTATCCGCAGAGGGACTCGGCGGCACAGGAGGGCCGGCAGCTGACCGCCGCCGACTCCGCCCTGCTGTTCAAACCGCGGTTCCGGATCACCCGCGACACCTTGGCGGCGGGCAAACACACCCTTCTGTCGCTGATCGCCCCCGGATTCGGACAGATTTACAACCGGCAGGCGTGGAAACTGCCGATTCTGTACGGCGGCGTGGGCGGATTCCTGACCGGCGGGATTCTGTTCGGGAACAAACACCGGACCTACAAGGCGGAATACCAGCACACCGTGGACCTGAGGCTGCCGCCGGAGGTGCAGAAGCAGGCGCGCACCCGGATGCGCAACGCCGGAAGCGGAGCGACCCTGATGTATGCGATGGCCGGTGCGACCTATCTCTACTTCGTCTCCGACGCCGTGTTCCACTACCGCGGGCCGGTCGACCCGATGCGGAAAGCGACCACCCTCGCAGCAGTGTTTCCGGGCATGGGGTTCGTCTACACAAAGACCTACTGGCGGCTGCCGATCTATTACGGCGGCTTCATCGCACTGGCCACCGTGATCGACTACAACAACCGGAACTACCACCGCTACAAGACCGCCTACGACGCGCTGACCGACGGGAATCCTTCGACAGTCGACGAATTCAACGGCCGCTATTCGCCGGAACTGCTCGCCCGCGTGCGGAGCGCCTACCGGCGGGATCGCGACTTGGCGATCATCGGGATGGCCGCAGCCTACCTGCTGAGCATCGTGGACACCTACGTCATCGCGTCGCTCAAAAACTGGGACGTGAACGAAGACCTCTCCGTCCGCGTCGAACCGACGATGATCGACACCCGGTTCAACGGACGGCCGATGAGTCCGTCGCAGGGAAACCTGTACGGATTGGCCGTGAAACTCCGGTTTTAACTTTCGGGCTCCACCGGCGTCCGAATAAAAGAAACACACCGAAAAACGACAGACAACCATGCGGAAAACACTCCTGACCGTCTTTTGGGTACTGCTGACCGCCGCGGCGGCAACCGGCATCGGCCGGGCACAGACCGGCGACACCCGCGCTTTCGGACGGCTGGCCCTCAACGGCGTTTCGGCCAGCACCTACGACTCGCTGCTGGCGCACTATACGCAGCGGACCGTCGTGGACTCTTACGAAACGTTTGTCAACGAATTTATCGACGTCGATCTGGACCGGGTGGACATGCGGGGCGCTCTGCCGGATGAAGTCTATGCCGACCGGCTCCGGATGATGGCCACCGAAATCCAGCTCCCCTACAACGAGGTGGTCAAGAAATACATCCAGAACTATACCCAGAAGGGAGGGGTGATGGAACGGGTGCTGGGGCTGGCGCGCTACTATTTTCCGATCTTCGAGGAGGCGCTGTACCGCTACAAACTGCCGATGGAGCTGAAGATGCTGCCGGTGATCGAATCGGCTTTGATTCCGCGGGCCGAATCGCGCGCAGCGGCGATGGGGCTGTGGCAGTTCATGCTCCGGACGGGTAAATATTACGGGCTGGAAATCAACTCGTTCATCGACGAACGGTGCGACCCGGTCAAATCGACCGACGCTGCCTGCCGATACCTGAAAGACCTCTACAAAATGTACGGCGACTGGACTTTGGTCATCGCGGCCTACAACTGCGGACCGGGGAATGTCAACAAGGCGCTGGAACGGTTCCGCTCTTCGCACGGCGGGAGCGAGGCGAAGACCTACTGGGACATCTACGAATACCTGCCGCGGGAGACGCGGGGATACATTCCGGCTTTCATCGCGGCGTCGTATGCCTACACCTACTACAAAGCGCACAACCTCAATCCGACAACGCCGTGGCATCCGTTGGCGACGGATACGGTGCACATCGACCGGATGCTCCACTTGGAACAGGTCTCCTCGACGCTCGACATCCCGATCGAGGTGCTCCGGGGACTGAATCCGCAATATTCGATGGATGTGGTGCCGGCAAAGGTGCAAACCTATCCGCTGACGCTGCCGCAGGAGTATGTGGCGTCGTTCATCCGACAGAGCGAACAGATCTACGGAAAAGACAGCCTCTACTTGGCGAAGTACCTGAACATCAGCAACCTGTCGCAAGAACAACTGTCGGCTTCCAACCCGGCGGGGGGCGGGGGAACGAAAATTACGTACAAAATCAAAAGCGGGGATATCTTGGGACGGATCGCGGCGAAATACCATGTTACGGTCAAACAGCTGATGAGCTGGAATAATATCAAAAACGAAAAAACGCTCCGACCGGGACAAACACTGGTCATTTACCGAAAATAACTGTTCGTTTTTTGCTGTTTATTCTTGGAGCCGGCTGGAACCGTTCTTTTTCTGAAGAAAAAGAACCAAAAAGACTTTC
>JAFLSI010000075.1 GCA_022511025.1 Rikenella sp.
AAGTTTTTCTGGTTCTCTTTGTTCACAAAGAGAACAGTTCTCTCCCGTTACCAAAAACAAAGATCACAAATAAAGAGGGGATTTATTTTCGGACGATGCCGCGGTTGTTTTGTCCGTCGACGAAGACGAAGAGATCAGTCGGGAAAGCGACCCGTCGGAAATAAGTTGTTTCCGCCACCGCCGGGAGCGCATCCAACAGCGAAGCATCGAAGATTCCTTCCCCGGTCGGCGGGTTGAGCGTCAGGTAGCCGACCCCGAACGACGTCAGGTTTTGGAAAAAGTGCGTTCCCTGCGACGGATCGACCCGGAAATCCTCCAAACCGCACTCCGCGATGACCCTCGCCTCCGAGATTTGCGGCCACTTGACCGGGATTCCCAACCACGGATCGCTCGACCCCCAGCGTCCCGGACCGATCAAAACATAATTCAGCCCCTCCCGTTTCATCTCCGTATTGAGCGCATCGATCTCCGCCGCCATTTGCGTCGTTTCCGCCCGTTTGAACGCGCCCGGTTTCACATAGATCACATCCCGCAGCCCCTCGATTCGCCCTAATCCCAGCGCCGATTCCGCATAGAGAATCGCCCCCTGCGGCTGCGCCTCCGGCGACGACCAGTCCAAGCGGTCGCGCTGAGCCGCCTCCGCGATCGGCCGGATCTGGAGGAAGTTGAAAATCTTCTCGTGGCCGTACGGCACATCCATGTTCACCGCAAACTCGATCTCGACCGGCGCCTTCATCTCCTCCGCCCCGATCCGCAGCAGCTCGCGCAGAATCTCGGCCAACGGGAAGGTGTCGTATTTCAGGATGTGGGCGAAAGTGATGAGTTTCCGCCCCTTTTCGTTCGGCGAGTCGCTCACCGACTGGTTCAGTGCGTCCCACGTCGATGCCGCATACTTCATGTTCCGGAAATGGGCCGCTTTCGGAATCTCGAACCGGGTCAGGTTCACCGCATCGTCCGTCGAGGTCCGCAGCCGCGACGGGTCGAGCGACAGCGCATACATCACCCGCTGCGTATCCCGCAGCATCAGTTCCGGCGTCGAGAGTTGCAGCGCATGTTTCGGGTAGGCCGGCGAAAAACGCAGCGTAATCCCCCCCTCGACCACCAACTTGCCCAAACCGAACGCAATATTGGCGATCCCGTCCTCCGGCCGTTCGTCGCCGATCGGGTAGAAGTTCAACGACCGGGCCACCCCCGACAGCGTCGGGAAGTAATATCCGTTGTCCTCCGTGCCGCAGATCTCCTGAATCACCACGGCCATCTTTTCGTCGGCCAAGGTGTTGGCGCTGGCCTCGATGTAGGCCCGGCTCGCCCGGTAGTAGACCGAGGCGTAGACCCCTTTGATCGCCTTGCCGAGCATCCGGAGCATCTGGTCCTCGTTGTCGACGTGCGGCACCATGTAGGTGGAGTAGATACCCGCAAAGGGCTGAAAATGGGAGTCCTCCAATTTCGAGCTGGAGCGCACGGCCAACGGCCGCCGAACGTTTCGCAGAAAGACGCGCAGGTCTTCGACCGCTTTGTCGGGCAGCCGCGAACCGGAAAATTCCGACAGAATGTCGGCATCGTCCATGTCTTCGCTTTGCAGGTATTGCAGTCCGTTTTCGGCGATGAACCGGTCGAAGTGGTCGGTGGTCAGCACCAAGGTGCGGGGGATGGTGATCCGCACGCCGTCCCACCGGTCGTAGAGTTTGTGCTCTTCGAGCATATTGCCGATAAAGGCCAGTCCGCGGGCCTTGCCGCCCAACGAGCCGGAGCCGCTGCGGGCGAAGCTGATGAACTGGTTGTAGGTCTCCGGAACGAATTCGGCCACTACGCCTTGCCCCATCTGCCGCCGGTAGCCTTTGATGGCGCGGAGAATGAAGGTCCGCATCTCGTCCGGGTTCTCGAACATGCTGTTGGTCATGGCCCGCAGCATGTGGGCCAAGGAGAATATCCCCCGGGCGTAGAGCCACTTGGAGAGCATGTCCCGGGCGGTATAGTAGGTCATGATGTCGGCAGGGATGCGTTCCAGGACGGCTTGCATCTGGCCGAGGTCGTGGACGCGGGCGATCTCTTCGCCGCTCTGCGGGTCGTAAAAGACGAAGTCGCCGAAGGCGATCCGGCGGTCGATCAGGTCGGCCAGCTCGCTCAGCAGGTGTTTGGAGTTTTTGTGGATGAAGTCGACGCCCATTTCATCGGCGTCGTGCCGGTGGCCGGGGTCGGTCGATTGCAGGACGATGGGCATCGTAGGCCGGTCGCTGAGGACGTGGCGGCAGAATTCCAGTCCGGCGCGGGTGTCGATCTCGCCGGAGGATTCGCTCCGGCGGAACGAGACGTCGGAGATGATCCCCAACAGGTTGTCGCGGTAGAGTTCGTAGTACCGGGCGGCTTCGTCGTACGACCGGGCGAAGAGTATCTTGGGGCGGGCGCGGCGGCGCAGGATTCGCTGCTGTTCGTTCAGTGCTTCGCGGACGAACTCTTTGCTCTGCCGGATGATCATGCGGTAGAGGGCGGGCAGGTAGGCGGAGTAGAACCGGATGTTGTCTTCGACGAGCAGGATGGCTTGCACGCCGGTGCCGAGGATATCCTGACGGGCGTTCTTCCGGTCTTCGAGCATCTTGATAATGGCTAACAGCAGGTCGGCATTGCCTTGCCAGCTGAACAGGTAGTCGATGGCGGAGGTGTCGGCCTCTTCGACGCGCCGGGAGACTTCGCGCGAAAAGGAGCTGAGCAGGATAAACGGAATGCCGGGCCGGGCACGCCGGATGTGCTGCGAGAGGGTGAAAACGTCCATCTCGCCGATGTTGAACATGGAGATGATCAGGTCGATCTGTTCGCCGCTCTGCAACCGTTCGAGGGCTTCGGCACCGGAACTGACGTGCACGAATGCGGGGGGATTGCTCAAACTCAGCTCGCTGTACTCCCGGACGATCTGACTCTCGATGTGCCCGTCTTCTTCGAGGGTGAACTGATCGTAGGAACTGCACACGAGCATGATCCGCCGAATCCGCTCTTGCATCAAACTGCTGAAGTCAATGTCTACATAGAATTTCTCGCTGTACTTCGCCATTTTATCCCTATTTTTGCCTTACTCGTCAGGAGTGTGTGTTTGTTTTTTGTTGTCGGGAGAGAACCGTTCTTTCTTTGAAAAGAGGTTCGTCCGGTTGTGCGCCGTGAGGCGCTGCGGGCCGACGCCACCCCCGGCGGAGGGCCGCAACCTTTCTTCGCTGACGCGACGACGGTTGCGCCTCCGCTGGCGCCGGCACCGCTCACATGAGAACGTGAGTATTTCGGGAAATTTTTCTGGTTCTCTTTGTTCACAAAGAGAACTGTTCTCTCCCCGTCGCCAAAGAATGCCACAACTCCTGACGAATAAAAGTAAAAGTAGTGAAAAAATATGGGAAGATATAGTTTGAGAGAAGTAAAAACGCGCAGCGACGCTCGTGCATTCCGAGCGATGGCTCGTTCGATATACGCCGGCGATCCGATGTGGGTTCAGCCCTTGGACACCGATATAGAGAACGTATTCGATGCGAAGAAAAACCCCCTGTTTCAGGAAGGCGAAGCCATTCGGTGGACATTGCACGACGAACAGACCGGCGGGCGGATCGTAGGTCGGATCGCCGCATTTTACAACCGCGAGTTGAGTGCCAACGAGCCTCAGCCGACCGGTGGGTGCGGATTTTTCGAGTGCATCGACGATCAGGAGGCTGCCGACACGCTGTTCGATGCCGCACGGGAATGGCTTGCGGCGCGCGGATTGGAAGCGATGGACGGTTCGGTCAACTTCGGCGACCGGATGCAATGGTGGGGCGTGTTAGTCGAAGGGTTTACACTGCCCCTGTACGGCATGAACTACAACCCGCCCTATTACGGCCGGCTGTTCGAGACCTACGGATTCCAGAACTACTTCAATCAGCACACCTACCTCCGCCCTTTGGTCGTCCATACGATGCCCGAAGCCTTGTACCAGAAAGCCGAGCGGCTGTTCGCCAACCCGGACTACCGGTTCGAACCGGTGGACCTGCACGACCGGAAGAAAGTGGCGCACGATTTGATGAGCGTCTACAACAGCGGCTGGGCCACCTTTTCCGGAGTCAAACCGATGGAGTTCGAGCATGCTTTGCAGATGGTCGACGCCATGGCGCCGATCGTCGACCCGGAGGTGCTCTATTTCGCTTTCCACCGGGAGCAGGCCATCGGATTTTTCGTCATGGTGCCGGACCTCAACGGATTGATTCGGGACTTCGGAGGGCGGTTCGGGCTGTGGCAGAAGCTGAAACTGATGTGGCGGCTCAAGGTGCGCCGGCGCTGCGACCGGTTGTTCGGCTTGGTGTTCGGAGTGGCTGCGGAGTTTCAGGGACGGGGGGTCGAGGCAGGGATGATCCGTCGCTTCGAACAGCACATCGAACGGGATCCGGGACGGTACCGGTCGCTGGAAATTGCGTGGATCGGCGATTTCAATCCGCTCATGATGCGGATGGTGGAAAGCTATGTGCGGGCGGAAAAGTATAAACGGCACGTAACGTACCGCTACCTGTTCGACCGTTCCAAGCCGTTCGTTCGGGCACCGAAATTAGGCAAAGCGAAGACCGGAAAAGGAATAGAATAGCGGAGGGCCTGCTATAAATCCTCCGCTATTTCGACCGAGACCCGAGTCGCCGTGGTCCCGATCTCCCGGCACCAGCGTACCAGTTCGAGCACAGCGAAGCCTGTCGAAAGTTTCTCCTCTCCGCTCTGTGCCTCAGCCAGTTGGCCGTCGTGCAAAACATGGCACCAGTGGCCGATCCGGGCCGCAATCTCCCGCGCCCGCTCCACCCCTTCGTCCATCGGCGATGCGATGTTCGCCGCCATCCAGTACAACGCCTGCTCCGTCAGGTCGAACAACTCCTCCAACCGCTCCCTCAACTCTTGGGGAAACCAGATATCCCCCTCCCTTTTCGCTTTGAGCGTGCGGGCTAGTTCCCACGTGCCGTCTCCGATCCGCTCGATGCAGGCCGCTGCGCGGAACAGCCGCTGCAAGCGCCGGGCAGTCCGGTCGCTCTTGTCCTGCGACGCGATGCGCGACAGGTAGGCGACAATTTCGCGCTCCACCCGGTTCGTAATCCGCTCGTACTTCTCGACATGCTCGTACACCTGCTGAAACTCCTGTCCCTGCGTGATCGTCGTCAGCGACCGGGCCATGCTGAACATCTTGCGCAGCCGCTCCGCCTGGTTCACCACCTCGTTTTGTGCCTGCATCAACGACAACTCCGGCGATGAGAGCAGACCCGAATCGAGGGTCAGGAGCCGTTTCCGCCCTTCGGCCGGCGGCCGGTGTACGAGCCGGTTCAGCAGATTGATGTACGGAGAGATGAATCCGACCGTCAGACAGACATTCAGGAGGTTGAAACCCGAATGGAAAAGGGCCAGCATGAACGGCATCGCTGCCGTCCGGTTCATCCCGGCAAAGAGTCCGTCGATCCCCTGCGCGAGCCACGGCAGCAGCGGCACGGCCCACAGCGCTCCCGTTGCGTTGAACAGTGTGTGGAACAGGGCGGCCCGTTTGGCCTGCGTGTGGGTCGTCATCGAGGCCAGCAGGGCGGTAACGGTCGTTCCGATGTTTTCGCCGAGAATCATCGCTGCTCCGGCTTCAAAGGGGATCCAGCCGTTCTGGCAGAGGATGATGGTCAGGACGATCGTGGCGCTCGACGATTGCAGCACGGCGGTCAGCCCCAATCCGATCAGCAGAAAGAGAACGATCGAGAGGTAGCCCAGATCGGCATAGGTGGAGAGCGCGCGGAACAGCCCGGTGTGGATTGCGATGGCTCCCATGGCGGACTGCAAGACGGCCAGCCCCAACAGCATCAGGGCGAAGCCGGTCAGCGTTTCGCCCAATTCGCGGTAGTGGTTTTTGCGGATCAAAATTAGGGCGAAGCCTAAACCGACCAACGGTATCGAAATGACGGAAAAGTCGAGCGCGAATCCGAACAGGGCCACTAACCATGCGGTTGCCGTCGTTCCGATGTTGGCTCCCATGATCATGCCGATCGCTTGGCGGAGGTTGACGATCCGGGCGTTGACGAAGCTGACGATCATCACGGTGATGGCGCTGGAGGACTGCACGGTGGCCGTAACGGCTGCGGTGGAGGTGATCTGGGAGAGGGGGGTGGCGGCGATGCGGCCCATCGTGCGCCGCAGGCGGCTGCCGGCGATGCGTTGCAGGGCGTCGCTCATGAGTTTCATCCCGTAGAGGAAGAGGCCTAACGAACCGATGATGTTGAGCAGACGGATAAAGAGTTCCATAGGCGGTCGGTGTGTGGCGGGGTTGTCGGTTTCGGCAAAAATAACATTTTCCGGGCGGTTTTCCCGAACCGGGCGGATGCGAAGCGGGCTGTTTTTCCATTCCGTGAAAAAACAGCCCGCTCGACAATCCCTTTCCGGGCCGCTCCTATTCGGCAGCCACTGTCCTCCCCGGCCGGATATAAATCGTCAGTTGCGGATAACACCCTTCGACCGGTTCCTCGTCGGAGGAGTTCACGGCGTTCAGCACCAGCACCACCGGTTCGGTGATCTTGTCCGGATAAAACGTGATCGGAAAGGTTCCGCCGAATCCGTCTTTATTTCCGTTTACAAAAGCGCTGAATATCAATCCATTGACATTATCATAAATAATGGCTGTAGGCAGCTCGAACTGTACGGCCCGCTGTGCCGTCGATTTGGGGTCGATCGAAAAGATCATTCCCCGCTGCTTTGCCGAATGATACTTCGTGTAGACGAACGGGACTTCGATCTCCCGATTCTGATTCGTTACGACGAATTCCATCTCGGTTTGTGCAAATCCGCTCAATCCGCCCGGCCCGGTGATTACCTGCGACTCCTTTTTGCAGGCAGTCAAAGCGATGACCACACCGAGTCCAATCCATGCTTTTTTTATTTTGTTCATGACGCAATAAGTTAGAACTCAGTTGCCAAATATTCTTCCCTTTCTGCTGCGGGTAACAGTTGTTGCCATGTTACTACAGCATTCCGTCTCTCCCACGAGGCTATCGCCGAAGGGTCGTTCCGCCGTAGCCCGGCTCCAAAAGCTGTTCGGCAGCGCAAATCACGACGTTCTTCACGCCGGCGGCGATCGCCCGGAATGCGTTGTCCAACTTCGGCAGCATGCCGTCGGCCACAATGCCGTCGGCTTTCAACCGGGCATAAAGTTCCGGTACGATCTCCGGAATCACGGACTCTTCGTCGTTTACATCCCGCAACACCCCGCGTTTCTCGAAACAGTAGACCAACTCCACGGCATACCTCTCCGAAAGACCCACGGCCACCGTCTGCGCCACCGTGTCGGCGTTGGTGTTGAGCAACGACCGGCAGTCCGGATCGTAGGTAATCGGCGCCACCACCGGCACCAACCCGCTGTCGAGCAATGCAGTGGCCGTATCTAATCCGAATCCTGCCGGATCGCCCACAAAACCGTAGTCGACCGGCTTTGCGGCCCGTTTCCGTGCCGGCACCAACCCGCCGTCTGCCCCGCACAGCCCCAACGCATTGCACCCCTCGCTCTGCAACGCACCGACGATACTCTTGTTAATCAATCCGGCATACACCATCGTTACGATCCGCAAGGTTTCGGCGTCGGTTACGCGCCGGCCGTCGATCATCCGGGTCTCGATGCCCAATCCGTGCGAAATTGCGGTGGCGATCTTTCCTCCGCCGTGCACCAACACTTTCGGACCCTCCAACCGGGCGAAATCGCTCAAAAACCGCTCTAATTTCCCGGCGTCGTCGACGACGTTCCCGCCGATCTTGACCACTCGTACTGTCTCCATGTCTCGTTTCTTAAATCATTACTGTTTTTGCTGTGTTGTGTTTTGGGGCTGGGGTCTGGAACCGTTCTTTTTCTGAAGAAAAAGAACCAAAAAGACTTTGGGGAATGCTTGCGCATTCCATGACCGTACGCGGTGATGTGATTCGCCCTGTTTCTTGGGTTGGGGTAAGGGAGCGCTTCTTGTAAGTTAAACTCAATTGCGCTCCCTTACCCCAACCCAAAAGCAAAACAAACATA
>JAFLSI010000076.1 GCA_022511025.1 Rikenella sp.
AGCGCTAAAAGTGTTTTTTCTCCCTAAGCGCTCCCTTACCCCAACCCAAGAAACAAGGCGAAGCATATCACCGCGAACGGTCATGGAATGCGCAAGCATTCCCGAAAGTCTTTTTGGTTCTTTTTCTTCAGAAAAAGAACGGTTCCATACCCGACACAAAGAAAGAACAACAGAAAAAGGTTAAATTACAGAGTTTATGCGTTATACGAGCAAGCAGGTACGGATTGCGCGGAGCGACGAAGAGATATTTCGCATATTGTCCGACTTTCAGCACTTCAGTCCGATCGTAGCCGGCCGAGTCGAAGGGTGGGAAGCCACCGCGGAGCGTTGTCGGTTTCGCGTGAAAGGGATGCCCGTCGGGTTGAAGATGGTCGAGCGCCAGCCCAACAAACTCATCAAAGTGAGTGCAGACGACAGTGTGGGGAGTGGTGCCGTTCCGATGCCTTTTACCTTTTGGGTTCAGATGAAAGACAGCACGGGAGAGAGCGCCGTTGCGCCGCAGACCCACTTGCGGATCGTGTTGGAGATCGAGTTGAACCTGATGATGAAGATGTTGATCGGCGGAAAGCTGCAAGGAGCGATAGACACGATCGCCGAGCAGATCGCCGGCGCATTCAACAACCCCGGAAACATTCAGCCATAGAACCATGTTCCGAAGATTCCGGCATAGCCTTTGGATGCTGCTGTTCGGGCTGCTCGGCCCCGTTTTCGCCGCCGGCCGCGGACTGAATCCGGTGGCCGCACTGGTCGAACGGATTCAGCCCGGCCAGAGTTCCCGGTTCGTCTTCGAGTTGGACGAACAGCAGTCCCCGACCGACTTTTTCGAGCTTGGCTCGCGAGGCGGGAAAGTGCTCATAAAAGGGAACAACTACCTCTCCATCGCCGCCGGTCTCAACTGGTATCTGAAATACTATGCCGGCGTGCAGATCGCATGGAACAACCCCCGGCCCCGGCTCAGCAACATCCGGTTCCCGAAACCGAAACAGCGGGAGCGGCACACCACCGACATGCTCGTGCGGTACTACATGAACTACTGCACCTTTTCGTACTCCGCCCCGTTTTGGGACTGGGAACGGTGGGAGCAAGAGATCGACTGGATGGCCCTGCACGGCGTCAACATGCCCCTGTCGCTGACCGGCGCCGCCACCGTATGGCGGAACACCCTGTTGGAATTGGGAGTCGGCAAAGAGCAGATCGACCGCTTCATTGCCGGGCCGGCCCATCAGGCCTGGTGGTTGATGAACAATATAGAGGCATGGGGCGGACCCAATCCGGAGGAGTGGTACGAACGACAGGCCCGGCTGGAGCGGCGGATCGTCGAACGGTGCCGGGAGTGGGGGATGGAACCGGTCTTTGCGGGATACGGCGGGATGGTGCCCAGCGATACGGCCGTGTGGCGGCAGCTCGGTCTGACACAGGTTCAGGAGCCGGGGTTGTGGTGCGGATACCGGCGGCCGGCCTTCCTGCAGCCCACCGATCCGGTCTTTCCGAAGATTGCAGACACCTATTACAAAAACCTCAAAGCCCTGTACGGCGAAGAGGCACGGTATTTCGCCGTCGACCCGTTTCACGAAGGAGGCTCCACGGCAGGAGTCGACCTTCCCGCAGCCGGGACAGCGATTTACGAAGCGATGAAACGCGCCGATCCGGGCGCCGTCTGGGTGGTGCAGGGGTGGCAGTCGTGTCCGCACCCCGAGATGATACGCGACTTGCCGGGCGGAGATCTCTTGGTGCTGGACCTGTTCAGCGAGAGCAGGCCGATGTGGGGAGGAGACCTCCGGTCGCCGTGGCGGCGGGCGGAGGGATACGGACGGCACGACTGGGTCTACTGCATGCTCCTGAACTTCGGCGGGAACGTCGGGATGTACGGCAAGATGCAGCGCGTGATCGACAGCTATTACTTGGCGCGGGAGATGCAGCAGGCCGACAGCGCCTGTGCACGGTACCTGAAAGGGATCGGAGCGGTGCCCGAAGGGATCGAAAACAACCCGGCGATGTTCGAGTTGCTCTACGAACTCCCCTGGCGGCCGGAGCGGTTCGACCGGACTGCGTGGGTCGAGACTTTTGCCGAGGCGCGGTACGGACATACGCTGCCGCAGGTGGCGGAGGCGTGGCGGATTCTGGCCGGAACGGTCTACGACCCGCCTTACGAGAGCCTCCAGGAGGGGACCACCGAATCGGTATTCTGTGCCCGGCCGGCCTTGCGGGTCGAACGGGTGTCGGGCTGGGGCTCGTCCGAACTGACCTACGAGGCCGGAGAGACACAGCGGGCGCTGGGGCTGCTGCTCGAAGTGGCCGAACGGTTCCGCGGATGCAACAACTTTGAATACGACTTGGTCGACGTGGCGCGGCAGGCGCTGGCGGATCGGGGGAACGTGCTGCTCAAACGCATCGAAGCGGCATTCGACCGCAGCGACCGGACGGCATTCAAACAGCTGTCGGACCAGTTTCTGTCGTTGATTTTGTTGCAGGACGACCTGCTCCGGTCGCGGAAAGAGTTCATGACAGGGCCTTGGATCGAAGCCGCGATGCGGTGGGGCGGCCGGCGGCCGGAAAAGCAGGACTTCTACCGCCGGAATGCCCGGACGCTGATTACCACGTGGGGGAACCGGTACGCAGCGAACGTCGGCGGGCTGCACGACTATGCCCACCGGGAGTGGGCCGGGCTGTTGCACGACCTCTACTATCCGCGGTGGAAGACCTTTTTCGACGCGATCATCCGGGGCGACCTGCCGCCGGCCGACTACTACCCGATGGAGGCGGAGTGGGCCGCCGGGGTGCAGCCCTACCCGATCCACGCAGAGACTAACCCAATAGAAATGGCATGGAAAGTTTACGACAGACTCATCGAGAAGCCGTAGCAGCCGCATCGTCTGCGGTGTCCGGCGGAGGGTATTATGTGGATACCCATGCACATCTGTTCGACGCCGATTTCGATTCGGACCGGGCGGAGACCGTGGCGCGTGCCGTGGCGGCGGGAGTGCAGAAGATCGTGCTGCCGGCCGTGGACTCGCACAGCCACCGGGCCTTGATCGACACCGCGCGGCAGTTCCCGGAGATCTGCCGCGCGGCGATCGGGATGCACCCGACCTCGGTCAACGAAAACACCAAGTGGCGCGACGAACTGCAAATCGTACGGAACCTGCTCCGGGACCGTCCGGTGGAGTGGTGCGCGATCGGCGAAGTGGGGCTGGACCTCCACTGGAGCACGAGTTCGCTCACCGAACAGTGTCAGGCCTTGGTCATCCAGATGCAGCTGGCGATCGAATACGACCTGCCGCTGATCCTGCACGTGCGGGATGCGTGGAACGAGATATTCCCGCTGTTAGAGCCGCTGCGGGGACAGATCCGGGGGGTGTTCCACAGTTTCCAGGGGACGCTCAAGGATTACCGGCAGATTCAGGAGCTGGGCGGTTTCGCCGTGGGGATCGGCGGCTTCATCACCTACAAAAACTCCTCGGTCGTTCCGGTTCTGGAGCAGATCGAACTGACCGACATCGTATTGGAGACGGATGCCCCGTACCTGACCCCGGTGCCGTTCCGGGGGACGCGGAACGAGAGCGCGCACATCCCGGTCATTGCCGAAAAAGTCGCCGAGATCAAAGGGGTTCCGGTCGAAGCGGTGCTGGCGGCAACGACGGCCCGGGCCCGACAGATTTTCTTTTAACCGGCTGCCCGGCGGGGAGGGCCGGCCCCTTTTTTTCCTGAGACATGATGACCGATACCGATCAAAAATTCCGCTTCCGGCTCGACCGGCGCGCCAAAGTGCTGACCATCGCCGCGCTGACGGTGATTGCCGCAGGAGTGTGGTGGTTCTTTTATACGTCGGGGGGGAGCTACCTGCCGGCATGGTGTACGACGGTAGTGGTGGCCTCGCTGCTATTGGCGGCGCTGTCGATCCCGCGCTTCATGCGGGTGTCGCCTCATTCGGTCGAAATTCACTGCCTTTTGGAGTTGGTCAAGATTCCGATCCGGGAGATTCAGCACGTCCGATTCGTCGAACGGCGGGACATGAAAGGATGCTTCCCGATCTGGGGGGTGTACGGGTTGGGGGGATACTACGGCTACTACCTCGACCTGCGGGAGCGAAAGGTGTTCCGGATGTGCGCTTCGCAGTGGCGCAACTTCGTCCGGATCGAAACCGGAAACGGGAGACGGTATGTGGTGAGCTGCGACGACCCGGCGGCGGTCGTCGACTGGATCGAACGGTACAGGTAGCGGGACCATCCATAGAACAGCGCGGGGTCGCTCTTTCTTTGTCGAAAGAGCGACCCCGCTGTTCTATCCCGCCTGCCGCGGCTACCGCACGATCGTCATTTCGTCGATCAGCCGGCTGCAACCCGCATACTTGTCGATGAGGAACAGCACGTAGCGGATGTCCACCGCAATGGTGCGCTGCACCTCCGGTTCGAACGCGATGTCGCCGCTCATCGCCTCCCAGTTGCCGTCGAACGCCAGCCCGATCAGCCGCCCTTCGGCGTCTAACACCGGGCTGCCCGAATTGCCGCCCGTGATGTCGTTGTTGGTCAGGAAGCAGGTCGGCACTTCGCCGTTCACGGCATAGGGGCCGAAATCTTTCGCTGCATACAGCTCCTTGAGCCGCTGCGGAACGACGAAATCCGGATTCGACGGATCCTCTTTGGCCATGACCCCGCCCAGCGTGGTGAAGTAGTTGTAGAAGACGGCATCGGCAGCCCAGTAGGGCAGCACCTGTCCGTAGGTCAGCCGCAGGGTGAAGTTGGCGTCCGGCGCGAATGCCCGGTCGGGGTGCATCTCCATGAGTCCGGCCACCCACAGGCGATGGCCTTCGGCAAAGGTCCGGGCGGCCGGCGTCAAAGCGCCGGTGAGCAGCTCCCGGTTTTTCGCTGCGATCGAGGCAGCAGCCGCGACGGCCGGATCGTTCGTCCACTGCGCCCGGTCGAAGTTTTCCAAAGCGGCGTAGAAGCGGGCCGTGTCGGTCAACAGCGAGTGATCCGACAGGTTCGCTGCATAAGCGGCCGGATCCGGCCGCACGGCGGCGAAGAACGACGGTTCGTCGGCGGGGGCTATGCTGTCCGCAAAGATTTCCAACATCCGGCGGGTTACCTTGCGGTCGGTCGAGGGGCTGTAGTTCTTGAAGAAGGTGTCGCCGGCCTTGCGCAAGGCAGCAGCGGCTTTGGCATCGTCCTTTTGGGCGGAGAGGATGCTGTTCACTGTCGTTCCGAGCGTAAAGCTCTCCACGCCGGTGCGCAGGGCTTCGTTCATGAACTGCTGGATGCGGGCGGCGGTGCGGCGCTGCTGCACGGCGCTGTCGATCAGCGGCAGTGCCCGGCCGTATTTTTGCACCCGTTCCGGATCGGCATTCACCCAGGCGGTGAATTCGGCCTGCTGTGCGGCTTTTTTGCCTCGCACGTCCAATTTGCGCAGCCCGCGGCTCATCCCGATCGAGTTTTTCCAGTAGTTCGACGAGGAGGCGTACTTGCTGGCGTACTGAATCCGGACTTTGGGATCGGCCATCATATCTTCCCACAGCAGTTTCTGGCGCTCGCCCCGCACGAAGATGCGGATGGGGTTGTCCTGTTCCAGCACTTGGTCGATTTCATAGGTTGTCATATACCGGTTGGTCCGCCCCGGAAAACCCATAATCATGGCATAGTCTCCCTCGCGATACCCCCGGAGCGAAATTTCGAGGTGCTTCGGCGCCCGGTAGGGGCGGTTTTCTTCGGAGTAGGCGGCGGGTTTGTTGTCGGGCGAGGCGTAGACGCGGAAGAGGGAGAAGTCGCCTGTGTGCCGCGGCCACATCCAGTTGTCGGTGTCGCCGCCGAATTTCCCGACCGAGGAGGGCGGGGCGCCGACCATCCGCACGTCGGTGAACCGTTCGGTGAGGAACAGCAGGTACTGGTTCCCGCCGAACATCGGAACGACTTGCGCAAAACGGAATGCGTCGGGATCGGAGTGGGTTTTGACGATCTTTTCCGTGGCTTTCCGGACGGCTGCGTCGCGCTGGCTTTCGCTCATGCCGGGCTTCACTTTGGAAAGCACTTCGGCGGTAACATCGCGTATCTCCCGGATGAACGTTACGGCCAATCCCGGCGTGGGCAGCTCTTCGGCCGGGGTCGCGGCCCAAAAGCCCTCTTTCAGATAGTCGTGCTCCACGGTGCTGTGCTGCTGGATGGCTCCGTATCCGCAATGGTGGTTGGTGGCGATCAGCCCGTTAGGCGAAACGATCTCGCCGGTGCACCCGCCGCCGAAAATCACGATGGCGTCTTTCAGGCTGGTGCGGTTCAGATCGTAGATGTCCTGTGCGTCGAGTTTCAGCCCTTCGGCTTTCATCTTGTCGATGTTCAGCTTCTCGATCAGGGGCAGCAGCCACATCCCTTCGTCGGCGGCGGCTCGTACGGGCGCTGCGATGCTCAGGGTCAATGCGGCTAATCCTAAAATCTCTCTTTTCATGTCGATTGATCATTTAATGGCCTTGAGCTTACGGGAGAGAATCGTTCTTTTTCCGGAGAAAAAGAACGGTCCCGGCCTGTAAACCCAAGAACGATAATTGTCAGCGGCATCAAAAATAGTTATCTTTGCGAGGTTAAAAAAATCTACAGCGATGAAATTACCTCAGACTGTCAATATACTGTTGTTGGGCGGCGGCGGACGCGAGCATGCTTTTGCGTGGAAGATCGCGCAGAGCCAGCGGTTGGAGAAACTTTACATCGCCCCGGGCAATGCAGGGACCAAGGCCTGCGGAGTGAACGTCGACCTCAATCCGTCGAACTTTCCGGCTCTGAAGCAGTTCGTTTTGAACAACTATATCAATTTGGTCGTTGTCGGGCCGGAGCAGCCTCTGGTGGAGGGGGTGAAGGACTATTTCCTGAACGATCCGGAGATTCGGCACATTCCGGTCATCGGACCGTCGCAGGAGGCTGCGCAGTTGGAGGGGAGCAAGGAGTATGCAAAGGCTTTCATGATGCGGCACGGGGTGCCGACGGCGGCTTATTTTGTCGTAACGAAGGAGAATGTAGAGGAGGGGTGCGCATTTCTGGCGTCGGACCGGGTGCGGGCGCCGTATGTGTTGAAAGCGGACGGACTGGCTGCGGGAAAAGGGGTGCTGATCCTCGACGACTTGGGAGAGGCGCAACGGGAACTGCGGGCTATGCTGGAGGGAAAGTTCGGGGCGGCTTCGAAGAAGGTGGTGATCGAGGAGTTCTTGTCGGGGATCGAGGTGTCGGTTTTCGTGGCGACGGACGGCGTTTCGTACAAAATGCTGCCGGAGGCCAAGGATTACAAGCGGATCGGCGAGGGGGACACGGGACTCAATACGGGAGGTATGGGGGCGGTTTCGCCGGTGCCGTTCGCAACGGAGGAGTTCATGGAGAAGGTGCGCACGCGTATTGTGGAACCGACGATCCGGGGGATTCGGGAAGAGGGGCTGGACTATACGGGTTTCATCTTCATCGGTCTGATGAACTGCGGGGGGGAACCGAAGGTGGTGGAGTACAATGTGCGGATGGGGGACCCGGAAACGGAGGTGGTGCTGCCGCGGATTACGTCGGATTTGGTCGACTTGTTCGAGGGGATCGTCCACAAGTCGCTGAACGAAAAGGTGCTGGAGGTAACGCCTCAAACGGCGGCAACGGTGGTCTGCGTGTCGAAGGGGTATCCGGGAGACTATGAGAAGGGTATGCCGATCTCCGGCCTTCCGGCGACGGCCGAAACGGGAAACAGTTTGGTGTTCCATGCGGGTACGGCATGCTGTAAAAACGGCGAGGAGGTGGTTACTGCGGGGGGACGGGTGCTGGCGGTTACGTCGCTGGGGGATTCGATCCCGATGGCGACGGCGCGTTCCTACGAGACGATCGGGAATATCGACTACGATGGCCTGTATTGCCGACATGACATCGGCCATGACTTATTATAACCCGTTCGTTTTTTGCTGTTTGTCTTTTGGAGCCGGGGGCTGGAACCGTTCTTTTTCTGAAGAAAAAGAACCAAAAAGACTTTCGGGAATG
>JAFLSI010000077.1 GCA_022511025.1 Rikenella sp.
GCCGAGCGGCGAGGAGGAAAACAAGCGCAGCGCAGTTAAAAAGAACAGTACCCTCAAACCAGTCTAAGAAAAAATGAGTGATAAAGTCTATCCGGCTGCGATGCACACCGCCGAACATTTGTTGGGCGGGACGATGGTCCGGCATTTCGGGTGCCGGCGGGCCGTGAGCACCCATTTGGAGAAGAAGAAATCGAAAGCCGATTTCGATTTTCGGCATGTCGGGCGCGATTTGACCCCCGAAGAGGTCGGAGCGATCGAGCAGGCGGTGAACGGGCAGATCGCCCGGCGACAGGAGGTTACCGCCCGGACCCTCTCTTACCGGGAGGCGGCGCAGGAGTTCGACCTGTCGCGGCTGCCCGCTGCGGCCGTTACGGACGGAGACGACACTCCCCTGCGGATCGTGAGCATCGGCGACTACGACCGCTGTCCCTGCATCGGTGAACATGTCGGCAACACGGCCGAGATCGGTCGGTTTCGGATCGTCTCCACCGGCTATGACGCCGGCAGCGGAGTGCTTCGCGTGCGTTTCAGACTCGACCGGGAAACAGAATAACGAGGCTTATCTGAAACGGCCGGCGGGGGCGAAAAACAGAAAATCTTGCATGATCGACAATAAATACCCCTTTGGATACGTTAATTTACCCGAATCATTGTATTTTTACCCGAACCAAATCCGTACTGCCTTTGAAGAAACATCTACTCTCGCACTATTTTAACCGACAGAAAGTCAAAATTTTATGAGAAAACGATGGATTGTTTTGAGCATGTCGCTCTCCGTGGCGGCAGGCTCGCTTGCGGCGTACGGCGTCAGCCGGCTCGCAGCGCCGCAGCCGGCTGCGGAAACCGAACCGGCTGCTGTAACTTACACCGGTGAAGCGGCGGCAGACATACACTTCGCATCGGTGGCGGCGAAAGAGGAGCCGGCGCGGCACGGTTTGCCCGACCTGACCGGGGCTGCCGAGCAGGGAGTCGAAGCGGTAGTCAACATCGAGAACCGGCAAAAATATACGGTGCGGCAATATACCAATCCGTTCGGCAGCGGGGGCGGATTCGATCCGTTCGAGTTCTTTTTCGGGCCGCAGTCGGGTCAGCAGCAGAGCCAGCCTCAGCAGCAGGAGCGGCGTTCCGGCGGTTCGGGTGTCATTTTGTCTGCCGACGGATATATCGTCTCGAACAACCATGTGGTGGAGGGGGCCGACGAATTGATCGTAACCCTGCACGACGGCACGAGCTACAAAGCGACTTTGGTGGGGACCGATCCCTCGACCGACATCGCGCTGCTGAAGATCGATGCCGCAGGGCTGAAAACCATGCCTTTCGGCGATTCCGAAGCGTTGCGGCTCGGCGAATGGGTGCTGGCGATCGGGAATCCGTACGGGCTGACTTCGACCGTAACGGCCGGTATCGTCAGCGCCAAGGGGCGCAGTTTGGGGGTCATGGCGTCGCAGATGGGGATCGAAGCCTTCATCCAGACCGATGCGGCGGTCAATCCCGGGAACAGCGGCGGCGCACTCATTACGACCGACGGGAAACTCATCGGGATCAATACCGTGATCAAATCGCCGACGGGGGCTTATGCCGGTTATTCGTTCGCGGTGCCGTCGTCGATCGTGCGCAAGGTGGTAACCGACCTGCGGGAGTACGGTGTCGTGCAGCGGGCGATGTTAGGCATTTCATTCCAGGCGGTTACGCCGGAGTGGGTGGAACGGTTCGGCAAAGAGAAAGGGATCGGGACGGTCGGCGGAATGTATATCGCCGAAGTCTTGGCCGACGGTGCGGCGGAAGCGGCGGGAATCAAGGAGGGCGATGTGCTGACCCATATCGACGGCCGGCCGATGAATACGACGGCCGATGTACAGGAGACGATCGCCAAGCTCCGGCCGAACGACAAGGTGCGGGTTACGGTCAGACGGAACGGTGCGGTGAAAGAGTACAGCGTTACGCTGCGCAACCGGGCGGGCAAAACCGAATTGGTGAAGAAAGACGATGTCGATTTGGTCGAAGAGTTGGGGGCCACGTTCCGCGAGGTGAGCGACAAACTGAAGAAAGAGCTTCGCATCCGGGGCGGCATACAGGTCGTCGAACTCCGGTCGGACGGTCTGCTGGCCAAGTCGCGGGTGCGGCGCGGCTTCATCATCACGGCGATCAACGACGTGCCGGTTTCGAGTGTCGGTGATCTGAACCGCATAACGGACAAGGTGCAGTCGATCGACGGGGTTTATCCGGACGGCCGCATGGTCAGCTACCAGACTTTGGGACGGTAGTTGCGGTCGGGTTCGATTGTGTACAGGCCCGGTCGGGGGCGTCGTTTTCGACGCATTCCGGCCGGGCTTTTCGATTCGTCCGGGCCAACCGCTGCCGAACCGCCGCCAACGTCGCGACACTGATCTTCGCCTCCGGCAGCAGCCGTCGGATCGCTTCGGCACAGGCCGCTGCCGTCGCCCCTGTAGTCAGCACGTCGTCGACCAGCAGGATATGCCGGCCCCGGAGGCGTTCCGGATACCGGAGCCGGAACGCCTCCGAGACGTTTTTACGTCGCGCGTCCGCATCCGGATGCAGCGCCTGCGCCCTCGTCCGCCGGATCCGTTTCAATGCCTTGAAATCGTACGGCACCCCCATGCTGCGCCCCAGACCGATGCAGATCTCCTCCGCCTGGTTGTATCCCCTCCGCAGCCGCTTGGTCCAGTGGAGCGGCACCGGAACCAGCAGGTCGATGTCGTCGTAGAGAGAAGATTCCCGCAGCTCGCGTCCGAACAGTTCGCCCAGCGCCGCCGCAATATCCCGCCGGCCGCTGTATTTCAGGGCATGGATCATGGTTCTGTATCCGCTCTCGTGGCGGAAATAGAACAGGGCCGAAGCGTGGTGCAGATCGGGAATCTGTTTCCGGAGCGAACAAACGGCCGGATTTTCGGCCATCATCCAGTAGTCGGTCAACGGCATGTCCCAGCGGCAAGGCAGGCAGATCGTCCGTTCACCGGCCGACAGCCTCCGGCCGCAAACCGGACAGACCGGCGGAAACAGCCAGTCGATCCACCCCTCTATCCACCGTTTGCAGCGCAGTTTCGCCATGATTCCGTTATATCGTCAGGTCGAGTTCGTCGCGGAGTTTCAGGATGTTGGGATTGAGGTCGACCAGATATTGCAGTTTGTCTTCGGTCGAAACCGGTTTGTAGTCCTGTTTCACCTCCCGGATCTCCGTCGTCAGAGAGACAGCGGCCCCCGTCAGCATCCGCAGATCGTGTTCGATCTCCCACTTGGACTGGTTGATCTCGTCGGCCAGCACCTCGTTCGGTACGGTGATGATCACCTCGGCACCCCGTATCGTCTTGGCGGTCAGAGCCGTCGCCAACCGCGGCCGCTGTCGGTCGTTCCAAAGCCGGATCAGTTCGTCGTAACGGTCGGTTACCGCCTGTTGCACCTCTTCGGCCGACATCGGACTCGCCGCAGGTTCCGGTTCCTGCTGTGCCGCATGCGGAGCCGGATTCGGCTGTTGCGACGCAGAGGTCGGCAGGCGGGTGATCGAAACGCCCGTAATCGACCGTCCGCCCCTCTTTCCGGGAGGCGTCGCCTCCGGAGTCGGGGAAGGTGGGGTCGAAACAGGAGGAGTCCGGGAGATTTCTGCTGCCGATGGTGCGCCTGAAGTATCAAGGTCCGGGGTGGCTGAAACGGAAGCGGCGGCGGGAACCGGTGCAGGAGTCGGAGCCGGTGCCGCCACCGGAACCGGTGCGATCGCCGGCATCGGATAGTGGCCGACTCCCGCCACCAAGGTCAGCGCATCCGCCTCGCCGGCAACAGCCGCTTCTACGGTGTCATCTTTTTTTTTTAGCCCGCCCAATCCGCACAGTTTGACCAAAGCCAGCTCGGCATGCAGCCTCCGGTTGGTCGCCTGCCGGTAGCCGGTGTCGGTCTGGGTCAGCAGGTTGATCGCATTGAACAGAAAGCCGACATCGCACCCTTCGGCCTCGGCCTGCGCCCGGTACCGTTCCGCCACTCGGCCGGTAACTTCCAACAGCGGCGCTGTCTGCGGATTCTTGCATACCAGCAGGTCCCGCATGTGTCCGTTCAGCCCGGCGATAAAGAGCTGCCCTTCGAATCCCCGTTTCAGTATCCCGTCGAACAGCAGAAGCAACCGGGCATAATCCCCGGCCAAGATCAGTTCCGTCGCGGCGAAATAGGTGTTGTAGTCGAGTACGTTCAAACTCTCGGCCACCTTGTCGCCGGTGAGTTCGGCTCCGCAGAACGAGACTACGCGGTCGAACATCGACAGCGCGTCGCGCATTCCGCCGTCCGCCCGCTGTGCGATCACGTGCAGCGCCTCGTCGTCGTACGACACCCCTTCGTTCTTTGCAATGTACCGGAGGTATTGCACCGTGTCTTCGACCCGAATCCGGTTGAAGTCGTAACACTGGCACCGCGACAGAATCGTGGGCAGTATCTTGTGCTTTTCGGTCGTGGCTAAAATGAAAACGGCATAATGGGGCGGCTCTTCCAGCGTCTTGAGAAAGGCGTTGAATGCGTTGGCCGACAGCATGTGCACTTCGTCGATGATGTAGACGCTGTACCGCCCCACCTGAGGGGGAATTCTCACTTTTTCGGTCAGGGCGCGAATGTCTTCGACCGAGTTGTTGGAGGCGGCGTCGAGTTCGTGTATCGAGAACGACCGTCCTTCGGCGAATGCCCGGCAGGATTCGCACGTTCCGCAAGCCTCATGCTCCGGGGTCGGGTTCAGGCAGTTGATCGCCTTGGCAAAGATTCGTGCGCAGGTGGTCTTTCCCACTCCTCTCGGCCCGGTGAACAGATAGGCATGGGCCAACTGACCGCGGGCAATGGCGTTCTTGAGGGTCTCGGTGATATGGCTCTGTCCGACTACGCTGCGAAAGGTGGTGGGACGGTATTTGCGGGCCGATACGACGAATGGTTCCATACCTGACAAAGATAATGAATGGGGGTTGCATTTCAAATTCCGGCAGGATGTTCCTGCGGGTGCACCGCCCCGGCGGGGAAAACAGGTCGGTTTACTGCAGCGAGATCGCAATGTCGATCCTCGGTATCGAATCGTTCGGGGCCGGCTGCGGCGGCTGCGTCTTGAGGGTCGGCGGCGTCGAGTGCCGGTGCGGATCGTATTTCGGTTTCATGGTCGATTTGATGTTGTCGTTCGTGAAGTCGGTCCAGGCCTTTTCGCCTTGCTGGTACCGCCGTTCCGCCTCTTGGCGGGTCATTCCGAACTTAGGCGCCTCGCCGGGCGTTTTTCCCTCGCGTGCGCTCTCCATCTGCTCCTGAATCGACTGGTTCAGGTTGGCGTCCACGATTTGGGTGTTGAAACCCATAAAGGGAATCTGGGTCGACTGGCCCGCTTTCCGGCCGAACGAGAAGACGACGGTTCGCTTTTTCGACCCTTTGGAGGCCCGGATCTGGCTCAGGTCGAACGGCGGAACGAAAGCCATCCCCTCCAGCACCGCATTGCGGAGCCAGGCTGCTGTCTGCCGGGCGGCGCTCCCATCGAACAGCCCCGTCCAGCCGTCGATGTCATTCTCGATCTCCAATTCGCGCAGCGCACCGTTCGGAGCGATGACGAACGTACACCGAATCGCATAGTCGATGTCGTCCATCGTCTTTCCGTCGGGAATGGTCAGTACGAAGTGCTGGGCGACATGCAGCAGGATGGCATTGTACTCCTTGTCGGCTTTGAGCACCGGTCTGGCCCGCACCCGCTGGACCGCCTCCGACGAGCAGGGCGACAGGAGCAGAACGAAAAGCAAAAAGATCCGAATTTTCATACCCGTACGGTTGCAATTTCCCTTTCCGATAACGGAGAAAACCTGTGTTTTGTTGTGTGGCAGGACTCTTTTTTGCGTTCGCCCGTCGGCTGCGTCGGGGCGCAACAGTGCGTTTCAACCGGCAGCCCTGTCAAAAGAGCCGGATCGGGGTAAAATCCGCCGCACCCGGCAGCAACACCTCTGCCGTGCCCCCCTCTCCCACCGGCCGGGCATCCCGGTAGATCAGCCCCTCGCCCGCCAACTCCCCTTTTTCGTCGACATAGCCGTAGCGCCCCTCGCGTTTAACCAAGGCGAATCCGTAGTCGAATTCGCCGATCCAGTCGTATGCCAGCGGCACGACTACCCGGCCCGTCCGGTCGATACACCCGTGCCGGCCTCCCCGGTCCACGTAGGCATACCGCGAACCGTCCCAGGAGAGATCGTCGTATTCCGCCGCAATCACCTCGTTCCCCTCCCGGTCGATCAACCCCATCAGCAGGCCGTTTTCGCCCTCCGGCGCTGCCACTGCCACCGGTGCCCGCCCTTCGCTGAAATCGCCTGCCCAGACATACCGCGGCTCGATCGTCATCCTCCCCTCGGCATCCGCATACCCGAACCGGTCGCCGCGCACCACCACGCGCAACCCTTCGCACAGTTCGCCTTCGCCGTTCCCCTCGGTCTCGCGACCGGGCTGTTCCTCCGCTGACGAAGAAACAGCCCGGTCCGCCGCCGGACGCAACGCCACCGGACAGTACCTCCCCTCACCGTCGAGTCCGAAGACATACAGTTCGTCCGGGAGTATCCGTCCGTAACGCTCCCCGGCTTCGTAAGCCGCCCGGGTCGTGAAGCAGGTCAGTTCGTACGGCTCTCTTTCCCCCTCCAACAAAATCCGGAAGGTTACCCGGCCCGTGCCGCAGAGATAACGCGGAGTGCCCTCGGCATCTTCCACCGCCCGCACGCCGGACAGGGTGGCGAAGCGCCCTTCGGGATTGGCGATCGCCTCCGCGTAGCTGTTGACGGTGGGAAAGGTCTTTGGGGTGTTGTGGTTCATAACAGCAGGTTCGATGTCGCGGTTCCGATGTTCATCATGCGCACCAAGTCGGTCATGTTGGCTTGGTAGGCCATTCCGCGCACGTTGTCCGACGGGCGGCCGTCGCGCAGCAGGGCGATCTCGGCCCGGTAGAGAGCGGGCATGGGGCTCGACATGTCGAACAGCAGCCGGGCATAACGGTCTTCGGGCAACTCGTCTGCCGTGGCGGGAAAAAGCACCGGCGAGGATTCTCTCCCGGAGATGTGGATGTTGATCAACAGCGTATGTCCGTCGGCCGTCGCGAGCGACTGCAGCCGGGCGGCTGCGGCGGCGAGCTGTTCGGGTGTGCCGTCGGTCGCTTCGCCGTCGGTAATGTGGATCACGGTGGGCGGGTAGCAAGGCTGTCCTTTGTGCCGGCCGCACCACTGTTTCAACAGCCGGTGCGCTTCGGCAAAGGCGGCGGTCATGGGGGTGTTCCACTCGGCGGCCGGGCGTACCCAGATGTTTTCGCGCATCACGGTGGCGATTTGCCGTCCGTCGGGCAGGGTGCGGAGGCGCTGCACGTCGCGGCGCTCGACCGGATTCTCGGCCAGCTCCTCCGGACTCAGAAACCATTGGCCGCCCACGGCCGGCAGCAGGGAACGCACTTCGGAACCGGCATAACCGATCACGGCGATGTCGTAATAGGACTGGTATCCGCCGTCGCGCCGCGAACGGGCGACGAGTTCCGAGAGCAGGGTGTTGATGGCTGCGGCTACGGCTTGGGCTTTCGTAACGCTCTGTCCGTTCCACCGGGTAGGTTCCGACATGGAGCCGGATTGGTCGACCAACAGGAGGATGGCGGTCGGGGTATTTTGCGTAATGCGCGCGAGGTAGCTCATGCGGACGGAGTATAGTCGAAAAAAAAGTATGTCGGAATCGTTATGTCTCTGCAAGCCGGTCTGCCTGACAAATATACGGTTTTGTTTCCAAAATGTCGGTTCGGTGCGGCGGTTTTTGGGGTAGAGGCTACCCATAGCCCGCCGCGGGCACGCGGGGCCTGCCCGGCCCGAGGGCAGTTTTCTCTT
>JAFLSI010000078.1 GCA_022511025.1 Rikenella sp.
GGAGCGCAATTGAGTTTAACTTACAAGAAGCGCTCCCTTACCCCAACCCAAGAAATAGGGCGAAGCATATCACCGCGAACGGTCATGGAATGCGCAAGCATTCCCGAAAGTCTTTTTGGTTCTTTTTCTTCAGAAAAAGAACGGTTCCAGACCCGACACCAAAAAACAAAACAACAAAAAACGAGCCTTTAATTCAGTGATATGCAGGAGTTGAAGCAATACACCTATGAAGAAGCCGTAGCCGGAGCCAGAGCCTATTTCAAAGGCGACGAGTTGGCCGCCACCGTATGGGTAACCAAGTACGCCTTGAAGGATTCGTTCGGTCGGATTTACGAATGTTCGCCCGCGCAGATGCACGAGCGGATCGCCTCCGAGTTGGAGCGGATCGAGCAGAAGTACCCCAATCCGATGACCAAAGCCGAGATTCTCGAATTGTTGGACGGGTTCAAGTACGCCGTGCCGCAGGGCGGGCCGATGACCGGGATCGGGAACGACCTTCAGATCGCCTCCATTTCCAACTGTTTTGTCGTCGGCCACGAGAAACCCGCCGACTCGTACGGCGGGATCATCCGGATCGACGAAGAGCAAGTGCAGTTGATGAAGCGCAGAGGCGGAGTCGGGCACGACCTGTCGCATATCCGGCCGACCGGGAGTCCCGTGCTCAACTCCGCCCTGACCAGCACCGGGATCGTTCCGTTTATGGAGCGGTACTCCAATTCTACGCGCGAAGTGGCCCAGGACGGTCGCCGCGGCGCCTTGATGCTCTCGCTGTCGATCAAGCATCCCGATGCGGAGCGGTTTATCGACGCCAAATTGGAGCAGGGGAAAGTTACGGGAGCCAACGTCTCGATCAAAGTGGACGACGAATTCATGCAGGCCGCGATCGACGGGAAACCCTACCTGCAGCAGTTCCCGATTACCGGCGACAAGCCGATGGTGTCGGGCGAAGTGGATGCCGCCGCCCTGTGGAAAAAAATCGTCCACAACGCATGGAAATCGGCCGAACCGGGAGTGTTGTTCTGGGATACCATTATCCGCGAGTCGGTGCCGGACTGTTATGCCGATCTGGGATTCCGGACCGTGTCGACCAACCCGTGCGGCGAGATCCCGCTCTGTCCCTATGACAGCTGCCGGCTGCTGGCGCTGAACCTCTACAGCTACGTGGTGAAACCCTTTACGCCCGAGGCGAAGTTCGACACGGCCAAATTCAAAAAACACATCCGCAAAGCGATGCGCATGATGGACGACATCATCGACATCGAACTCGAAAAGGTCGATGCCATCATCGCCAAAATCGAAAACGACCCCGAAGAGGCCGATATTCGCCGGGTAGAACGGGAGCTGTGGGGCAAGATCCGGACGAAAGCGCTGATGGGGCGGCGCACCGGTCTGGGGATTACGGCCGAGGGAGATATGCTGGCCGCGCTGGGGCTGAGGTACGGGTCGGACGATGCGATCGCCTTTGCGACCGGATTGCAGAAGACCTTGGCGTTGGAGGCTTATCGGGCCTCGGTCGAGATGGCGGGCGAACGGGGCGCATTCGAGATGTACGATGCGGCGCGGGAGGCGGAAAACCCGATGATCCTGCGCATCAAGGAGGCCGACCCGAAACTCTATGATCTGATGGTGAAACAGGGGCGGCGGAATGTGGCGATGCTCACCATTGCCCCCACGGGGACGACCTCCCTCATGACGCAGACCACGAGCGGGATCGAACCGGTGTTTTTGCCGGTCTACAAACGGCGGCGCAAGGTCAATCCGAGCGACAAAAGCGTGAATATCTCTTTTGTGGACGAAATGGGGGATTCGTGGGAGGAGTACAACGTCTATCACCACCATTTCTTGACTTGGATCCGGGTCAACAAGGGAATGACCGACGAACAGATCAAAAAACTGTCGGACAAGGAGGTGGAACGCTTGGTGGCGGAGTCGCCCTACCACAACGCCACCTCGAACGACATCGACTGGGTGGCCAAGGTCAAGATGCAGGGGGCGATGCAGAAGTGGGTGGATCACTCGATCTCGGTAACGGTCAACCTGCCGAACGACGTGTCGGAGGCGCTGGTCGACGAGGTCTACCGGACGGCATGGCGGTCGGGATGCAAGGGGGTTACGGTCTACCGCGACGGCAGCCGGACGGGGGTGCTGGTCAAGAAAGAGAAGAAAAAAGAGGAGGACGAGGTGCCGGCCAGCCGACCGGTGTCGTTGGAGGCGGATGTCGTGCGGTTCAAGAACGGACCGGAGGACTGGATCGCTTTCGTGGGGCTGTACAACCATAAACCTTACGAAATCTTTACGGGGAAGGTGGACGAGGATGCGCTCTATTTCCCGAAAACGATCAAAAAGGGGAGCATCATCAAGGTGCTGGAGAAGGACGGCACGAAACGGTATGATTTCCAGTACAAGGACAAGTACGGGTATGTGAATACGGTGGGAGGGATTTCGCGCTTGTTCGACGAGGAGTTCTGGAACTATGCGAAGTTGATTTCGGGGGTGTTGCGGACGGGGATGCCGCCGATCGACGTGGTGAACTTGGTGTCGTCGCTGCGGCTCAACAGCGACACGATCAACACGTGGAAAAACGGGGTGGCGCGGGCGCTGCACAAGTACATCCCGAACGGGACCAAACCGAAGGGGGGCAAGAAGTGTCCGGAGTGCGGCCATGAGGCATTGGTTTACCAGGAGGGGTGTTTGGTTTGCACGAACTGCGGCCACTCGAAGTGCGGTTGATGGGGGTCTTGTGTCTGAGAGAATATCAATGAGCAAGCGGGTTGCGTTCCTACGGAACGCAACCCGCTTGTTTGGGGTAAAGGCGGCTACTTTTTGGACGGTTTAGGGCAGAAACAGCCGTAACATCCCGCAGGGATGTGCCCTCAAAGGAGAGGTTGTTTGATCAGAACGTGAATCCGAGTTTGAGCCGAATCGCAGAGGTCCAATATTTTTCCGTATAAGATCCATAATAGAAATATTCTTCTTTATATTGCTGCCCCGAATAACCGATCCCAAATATTACAGCCGTACGATTCGAGGTCCGGAACGTAACCCCTAACGTCGGTTCGATCATAATGCCACCATCGATACCACTCGTTACGGAGAGGTTGTATCCGGCGCTCAGCGCAAAGAATGGCGAGACCGGTTTATTCATGAAATTGGTCCGGAAATGAGCGAATAAAGGCAGGGAGACTAAGCCCGAACCATTGGTCCAGACATTGACACCGACCCCGAATCCCATATAAAAATAGGGACTGAACTGATAACCATTTACTACGTCGAACTCAAATTTACTGCCATAACCACTCACTCCGATTCCATAGCCAGCTTCCACGAGACCGCCATACCCTTTCGGTTTTGCCGTAAATCTGTTCGTATTGCCGAATTGATTCTGCATTTGTTCGCGAGTTATTTTATTGACTTCAGCCATTTTATAGACGAAGACATTGCCGTCGCGGGTTTCGATTTTGAGCGATTTGCCGGGTACTTGTTCGATAATCGTCCCCCGGACAACAGAGCCGTTTTTCATATAAACAGCATCCTGCCAACGCGTATTCTGAGCATGGGCAAAACCTGAAAGGAGCGCTACAAAGCACAAGAGTAAAAATTTCTTCATCATTTGGAAAAGATTTTTCGCCCCTCCGACTCCGCGAAAGACAGGTTGTGTAAAAAAGAAAGTGTGGAGTCGTTAGTTTATCTGACAGAAGGTTCTGACAAAACCCAAGCACAAATAAACAATACCCCACACTTGCATATCGTACAACTTCAGAACGAGTCGCACTTAATACAAGTGATGAGTGTTATTGCTATCCTTGTGCTTGATTGAACTGTCAGATTCTCTGTCAAGGATAAAAGCTAAACACTTTCATCGATATGTCCGCCGGGACCTCTGCAGAGGAACCCGGCACGACAAAGATAGAAAAAGTTTCTTTAGCCAAACACTCTGTTGGGGTATTGCGGAGACAAAATTGAGGGAAATTTCTCAAAAATGTGCTATTGATTCGAAACAATCTTCAGTCTATTTTGGCTGGAGATACTTTAGCCCGGCACAACCGGTTTGCAATCCGACCGGGAGAGGAAAAACAAAAAAGGTTTCCACCTGTTTTCGAGGTGGAAACCTTTTTTGCGGAATTTTATCGTGTCGGGGTGAGAAGATTCGAACTTCCGACCTCCACGTCCCGAACGTGGCGCGCTAACCGGACTGTGCTACACCCCGAAAAATTCCGAGTGCAAATATAACGATATTATTGCTATATTTACAAACTTTCAACGAAGATTTTATGCGAAAAACGATTGTTTTACTCACTCTTATTTTTGCGGCCTCTTTCAAGGCATTGGCAGCCAGTGTTTTGAAACAGGATTGCACCCTTCTCAGCCGGACTTTGGACCGGGAAGTCCGCTATACCGTCTACCTGCCCGACGGATACGATTCGGACGAGCGCAGCTACCCCGTGCTGTATTTGTTGCACGGATTGGGCGACGACCACCGCAGCTGGAGCCAGCAGGGCGAGGTGAAAGCCATCGCCGACCGGGCGATCGCAGCGGGGGAGGCCGCTCCGATGATGATCATCATGCCCGATGCCGGAAAGAGCTGGTATGTCGATTCTTACGACAAACGCGAGGCCTACGAGACGATGTTCTTCGAGGAGCTGATCCCCCACATCGACCGCACCTTCCGGACACGTACCGAGAAAGAGTACCGGGCCGTAGCGGGGTTGTCGATGGGCGGATACGGAGCATTGGTGTACGCCCTGCATCGGCCGGAGCTTTTCTCGGCGAGTTGTCCGCTGAGCGCCGCGGTCTTTACCGACGAGGAGCTGGCCGACCGCGGCGGCGTTTTTCCGGAGTTGTTCAGCCGGATTTTCGGGCCAGAGATCCTGACCGAACATTGGACCCGGAACAGCGTGCTGGCTTTGGTGCAGGCGATGCCGGAGGGGCAGAAAAACGCGGTTCGCTTCCGGATCGACTGCGGAGACGACGATTTTCTGTACCGGGGGAACTCCGCCCTGCACGTCTTGATGCGGGATCGCGGGATTCCGCACGAGTACAGGGTTCGGGACGGCGGACATACGTGGACCTACTGGCGGACGGCCCTGCCGGAGGTGCTGGTATTCGTTTCCCGGAGTTTCCGGCGGTCGTAAGGCGGGGGCGGAATAAAGTCTTGTAAGAATACAGAGAATGAACCGGAACGAACAGAGGTGGCTCGTGGGGCTCTCCCTGCCCGAGTTGGAAAGCGTGGCGACCGAAGCCGGGCTGAGGCCGTTTGCGGCCCGGCAGATGGCAGACTGGCTCTACCGGAAGCGGACGGCGGATCTGGCGGCGATGACCAACCTGTCGCTGGCAGCCCGGCAGCGGTTGGCCGGGGCGGGGTATGTCGTCGGGCGGATCGAACCCTGCGAGGTGCAGGTCTCCCGGGACGGGACGAAAAAATACCTCTTTCCGACGCTCGGCGGGGGGTATATCGAGGCGGTCTATATCCCGGACCGCGACCGGGCGACGCTTTGCGTCTCGTCGCAGGCGGGCTGCAAAATGGGGTGCCGGTTCTGCATGACGGGGCGGCAGGGATTTCAGCACCAGCTGACGGCAGGCGAGATCGTCAATCAGGTGCTGGCGATTCCGGAGGCGGAGCGGCTGACGAATGTCGTCTTCATGGGGATGGGCGAGCCGATGGACAACATCGGGGCGGTGTTGCGGGCGGTGGAGATTCTGACAGCGGAGTGGGGGTTGGGATGGAGTCCGACCCGGATTACGGTTTCGACGGTGGGGATCGTGCCGGCCATGGAGCGGCTGCTGCGCGAGACGAAGGTCCACATAGCGGTGAGCCTCCACAATCCGTTCGACGGGGAGCGGCGGGAGTTGATGCCGGTGCAGAACAAATATCCGATTGAAGAGGTGGCGGCGGTGCTGAGGCGGTTCGACTTTGCGCACCAGCGGCGGCTGAGTTTCGAGTATATCGTCTTCGAGGGGATGAACGATTCGCCGCGGCATGTCGAGGGGTTGGTGCGGCTGTTGCGGGGCTTGGAGTGCCGGATCAACCTGATCCGGTTTCATGCGATTCCGGACAGCCCGCTGCGGGGAGTCTCTCCGGAGCGGATGCACCGGCTGAACGGGGCGCTGAATGCGGCAGGCATTACGACGACGACGCGGGCGTCGCGAGGCGAGGATATTTTTGCGGCGTGCGGTCTGCTCTCGACGGCGGCGAAGAATCGCTCTGTTTAACCGTATGACGGTGTCCGGGTCGCCCGGACTTCGGAAAGTCGGGCGACCCGCAAAAGGCTACCGGAGGCGCCGCCCCAGCGTCTCGATCATATCTGCCGTCATTTCGGCCAGCCCCCATTGGGGATTCCAGCCCCACTCGGCCCGGGCCACGCTGTCGTCCATCAGGTTGGGCCATCCGGCCGAAATCGCATCTTTCACGGGGTCGATCTCGTAGACCATCTCGAGTCCCGGAATGTGTTTCTTGATCTCGGCTGCGATGATCTCGGGGGAGAAGCTCATCGCGGCCACATTGTAGCCGTTCCGGTGCACGAGCCGTTCGGGATTGGCCTCCATCAGCTGCACCATCGCCTGCAGCACGTCGGGCATGTAGATCATGTCCATGAACCGGTCGTGCGGCACCGGGCAGACGAACCGTTCGCCTCGCAAAGCGGCATAGAAGATTTCAACGGCATAGTCCGTCGTCCCTCCGCCCGGCAAGGCCTGCGACGAGATCACCCCCGGCAGCCGCACGCTGCGCGCGTCGACTCCGAAGCGCTGGAAGTAGTAGTTGCTCAACAACTCGCCTGCTACTTTGCACACGCCGTAGATCGTCGTCGGGTGCATCGGGGTGTCCTGCGGGGTGAGGTCCTTGGGCGCATCGGGTCCGAAAGCGCCGATCGAACTCGGTGTGAAGACCGAGCAGTTGTATTCGCGCGCCACTTCCAATGCGTTCATCAAGGCTCCCATGTTCACCCGCCATGCCAGCTGCGGATTGGCCTCTCCCTTAGCGGAGAGCAGGGCGACGAGGTTGAAAATCGTGTCGATTCCGTTCTCGCGCACCGCTTGTGCCACGGCTGCGGCGTCCAAAGCGTCCAACTGCACGAAGTCTTCTTCGCCGGGTGTGCTGTGAATGTCTGCGGCCAGCACGTTGTGCTGACCGTAGATGCTGCGCAGGTGGGTGGTCAGTTCGGAGCCGATCTGTCCGCCGGCGCCGATGATGAGTATCTTTTTCATGGGTTCGGTCTGGTTTGGAGAGACAAATTTATCGCTTTTCGATGATACTTGGTTCTTGTGGCAACAAACGATTCGTGGCGGTGTCGGGAAAAACGACGCTGGGCCGGAATTGCTTGGCTTCTTCAAACTCCATCAAGGCGTAGGACATGATGATCACTACATCGCCTACGGCCACTCGCCGGGCGGCGGCACCGTTGATGCAAATGCAACCGCTCCCGGCGGCTCCTTCGATGACGTAGGTCTCGAACCGCTCGCCGTTGTTGTTGTCTACGATCTGCACTTTCTCGCCGGCAATGAGGTTGGCGGCTTCCATCAGGGCCTTGTCGATGGTGATGCTGCCGACATAATCCAAATTGGACTCGGTTACGTGCACACGGTGAATCTTCGATTTCAATACCTCTATCTGCATCTTCCCTCTTTTAACTAAAACTCGTTTTTTTGTTGTTTGTGTTTTGGAGCCGGGTCTGGAACCGTTCTTTTTCTGAAGAAAAAGAACCAAAAAGACTT
>JAFLSI010000079.1 GCA_022511025.1 Rikenella sp.
TCTACCCGACAAGAGAAAACCGCCCTCGGGCCGGGCAGGCCCCGCGTGCCCGCGGAGGGCAATAGGCCGCCTCTACCCCGAACAAATGCAGCGGGCGAGAATGTTGCGCATCGCCAACAATCCCCAATCTACCACTGCTTCCCTCCGCGCGCCCCCACCGCCTGCACTTGCTCCGCCTCCACCTTTTTCCTCGTATTGTCCTCCGCCGCCTGTATCGCCCGCAGCAACCGCTCCGAATCCTCGCGAGCCGACGACGGCTGCCGCTGCGAATCCCCCCCCCGGTCCCGATTATCGTCCCGATTCCGATCGTCGGAACCGTCGTTCCGGTCCCGATTCGGATCCTTGTCTCTGTCCGAATCCGAATCCCGATTCCGGTCATTGTTCTGCTGCCCCCCGTTCTCGCCACCCCCACCGTTCTGATCCTGGTTTTGGTCCTGATTCCGGTCGTTCTGGTTCTGGTCCCGATTCTGCTCCTGCTGTTGCTTGAGTTTCTTGGCATAAGCGAGGTTGAACTTCGCCTCCCGGTCCTCCGGAACCAACCGCAGCGCATTCTTGTAGGCCTCGATCGCCTCGTCGATCTTCCGCTGCTTCACGTACGTATTCCCCATATTGTAATAGGTGGCCGCCTGACGCCCGACCTCCGTACCGTCCTGCGCCAACCTGCCGTACGCCGCCGCCGCATCGTCGTAGCGCTCCTGCTTGTACAACGCCCCCGCCAGATTGAAATTCGCCTCGTAGGAGGCGATATTTTTTTCGATGGCCCGTTTGTATCCCACCTCCGCCTCCGGATACTTCCCCTCGTAATACGCCCGGTTTCCCTGCCGGATATCGGCCCGCTCCCGCTGCCCCCACGCCCCCGACGACAGGAACAGCAAAACGCCCAGTAAAAGACTATTGCGTATCATGATTCTGAATCCTCCCCCTGTTCGTTTTCCGCTCCGTCCCGCCCCGTCAGTTCATCGGCCGGCATGCTGCCCGTTCCGGTGGCCGTCGCCCCCGGAGCCAACGGCTCCTGTCCCGGTTCGGGAATCTCTTTCGTCTCCTCGATATAAAAATAGGCGTCGAAATAGGCCTGTTCGTTATCCTCCGGCGCCGGCGCCAGTTTCGCGAACTTCACCAAGTCGGCCAACGAAAAGAGTTCGCGCAGCTTCCCGCACAGCCGGTCGTCATTCACCCCGTGCATCGCCTCTAAAATCTGGTCCGAGGTCATCTCCATCGCCCCGATACCGTACCGCCCGTCGATATAAACCCGCACGATATCGGCCAGCTGCGAGTAATACTCCTTGTGTTTCCCGTTCTGCCACAGTTTCCGGCTGTGCAGCCGCTCCAAAGCGCGAATGGCCGCCACATGCGGCGGAACCTGTTTCGCCTGCCCCCCGTGTCCGCTCCGCCGGTGCCAGTACCTGAGCAGCAGATAGATCAGCGCGGCCAAAACCGCCGCCGCAGCCGCCCCCCAGTAAACATAAGCCTTGATTTCGTCGAAAATCAACGGGGTATTGATCGGCCGCTTGATGTCGAATATCTGCTGTTTGAGGGTGTCGATTTCAAATGTACCCACCGCGAGCTGCAAGAGTTCCGGAGCCACCACCGTATCGCCCCGCCCCGCCTGTGCGTCGCCCGCCGAGGCCGACCAGACGATCGGAAAACCGCCCAGCGCATGCCGCCCCTCGTCGAAACTGGTCAGCCGGTAGGTGATCCGCATCTTCACCCGCCGCCCCTCGCGGCCCAAGGTGTCCACGCCTTCGATCCCCAGCAGTTCGATCTGCTGTGTGAGGCGGTTCTGTTCAAACTGCGGCAGCTGAATCTCCTGCGCCACATCTTTGTCGATGTCGACCTCCAAGAAGAACTGGTCTCCGATCAGCACGGTGTCGGCAGTCAACCGGGTGTGCACCTCCGGCGGCCGCTGGGCCGGGACCGGCTGCGCCGACGCGCTCCACGATCCGAAAACCGCGCAGCCGGCTATCTGCAAGAAAATCCGACAATACTGTCTCATATCCAAAGCCTTATCGCATCTTAAAGAGCCGCAGCAAGGCGGCGACATAGTCCTCTCCGGTAGCCACCGACACCGTATCCACGCGACACTTGGTGAGCACCCGGTCGATCGCCTCGGAAGCCTGCGCCCAGTAGCGTGCATACCGTTCCCGGGTCTTGGCCGACGCGCTGTCGACCCACACTTTCCGCCCCGTCTCCGCATCCTGCATCTCGATGATCCCGACGTTCGGCAGTTCCGTCTCCCGAATGTCGTAAATCCGCAGACCGACCAGATCGTGCCGGGCGGCGGCGATTTTCAACCCCTCCTCGAAACGGACGCTCAACGCCTCCTCCGTCCCCGCCCCGCCCGGTGCAAAATCCTGAAAATCGGTCAGCAGAAAAGCGGTGCACCGTTTCTTCATCACATTGGTAAAGAACCGGAGCGCTTCGTTCAGGTCGGTTCCGCTCCCGGCCGGCTCGAAATCGATCAATTCGCTGATGATCCGCAGCACGTGCTGCCGCCCTTTCTTCGGCGGCACGTATTTTTCGATCCGGTCGGAAAAAAGGATGCAGCCGATCTTGTCGTTGTTCTGTGCGGCGGAGAATGCCAGCACGGCGGCGATCTCGGCAGCGAGGTTTCGTTTCAGCTGCCCCTGTGTCCCGAACTGGCGCGAGGCGCTCACATCGACCAGAAGCATCATGGTCAGCTCCCGCTCCTCTTCGTAGACTTTGACATAGGGTTTCCGGTTCCGGGCGGTAACGTTCCAGTCGATGTCGCGCACGTCGTCGCCGATCCGGTAGTCGCGCACCTCACTGAAAGCCATCCCGCGCCCCTTGAAGGCGGAATGGTACTTCCCGGCGAAGATGTCGTTCGAGAGTCCGCGGGTCTTGATCTCGATCTTGCGGACTTTCCGGAGTATGTCTTCTTCGTTTTCTTTCATGTGCGGTTCTCTGACTTGCTTTTCGTCGATGCAGCATCCCCCTCTCGAAACCCTACGGCACCTCAACCGTATTCAGAATTTCGGTAATCATATCCTCGGCGGTAACATTCTCCGCCTCCGCCTCGTAGGTCAGCCCGATGCGGTGCCGCATCACGTCCGGACAGACCGCCCGCACATCTTCCGGAATGACATAACCCCGCCGTTTGATGAACGCGTAGGCTTTCGCCGCCTTGGCCAGCGCGATCGAAGCCCGGGGCGAACACCCGTAACCGATCATGGCCGAGAGCCGGTCGAGTCCGCAGTTTTCCGGTTCGCGGGTGGCGAAGATGATGTCCACGATATACCGTTCGATCTTTTCGTCCATGTAGACTTCGCCGACCACTTCGCGCGCCCGGAGAATCTCTTCCGGAGTTACCACTTTGGAAGCTTTCGGGAACCGGCCGCCGAGCATGTTCTGCCGGATGATCTGCCGCTCCTCCTCCCGTTTCGGATAGCCGATCTTGACCTTGAGCATGAAACGGTCGACCTGCGCCTCCGGCAGCGGATAGGTGCCCTCCTGTTCCAAGGGGTTCTGGGTCGCCATCACCAAGAACGGACGGGGCAGCGGATAGGTCGTATCGCCGATCGTAACCTGTTGCTCCTGCATCGCTTCGAGCAGGGCCGACTGCACTTTGGCGGGCGACCGGTTGATTTCGTCCGCGAGGACGAAGTTGGCGAAGATCGGACCCAACTTCACGGTAAAGTCTTCGTTCTTCTGGCTGTAGATCAATGTCCCGGTCAAGTCTGCCGGCAGCAGGTCCGGCGTAAACTGGATCCGGCTGAAACGGCCCTCCACCGCATCGGACAGCGTGTTGATAGCCAAGGTCTTGGCCAAACCCGGAACCCCTTCGAGCAGGATATGCCCGTCGCTGAGCAACCCGATCAACAGGCTCTCGACGAGGTGTTTCTGTCCGACGATGACTTTCCCCATTTCGAGCGTCAGCAGATCGACGAAAGCGCTCTGCTGCTCGATCCGGGCGTTCAACTCCTGAATGTTTACGACTTCACTCATAACTGTATGCTTGTCTTTTATTTTAGTCCTGTGCAATCCGGCTTTCGTGTCGCGCCGAACAAAGATACGCTATTTTTCCGGCTTGTCCATCGCCGCCGTCCGACGTGCCGGAGGGTCAGAGCAGTTTTCGGGCGCTTTCGTCGTACTGCGAGGCATCGAGCCGCACCGCCACGAAGAGCAGCAGGGTGAAGGCCATCAGCGACGACCCGCCGTAACTGAAGAACGGCAGCGGAATCCCTACCACCGGAAACAGCCCGACGGTCATGCCGATGTTGATGACGAAGTGGACGAAAAAGATCGCGGCCACGGAATAGCAATAGATCCGCCCGAAAGGCTCCTTTTGCCGTTCGCCCATCTGCATCAGCCTCAGGATCAGGACGACAAACAAAACCACCACCCCCAAAGCCCCCAAGAAGCCCCACTCCTCGCCTACCGTGCAGAAGATGAAGTCGGTGCTCTGTTCGGGCACGAAGCTGAACCGGGTCTGCGTCCCGCCCAGAAAGCCTTTGCCGACGAAACCGCCCGATCCGATGGCGATTTTCGACTGGATCACGTTGTAGCTCCACCCGTGCGGATCGTTTTCGATCCCCAGCAGGTCGAGAATCCGTTTCTGCTGGTGCAGCTGCAGGACATTGTCGAACACATAGTCGACCATCCCGGTAAAGGCGATCGCTCCGGCAAACAGGGCGACGAATTTCCACAGGTTCGGCAAGTGGCGCCGGATGGCATACCGCACGAGCCACGGTGCCGACAAGACGACTCCCGCCAGAACCGACCGGTAGAACCCGACTTCGACTCCGAACAGGGTCATCAGGCAGAAGAAAACGATCCCGAGCAGCAGCACGAGCGCGCCGTACCGTACCGTATCCCGTCCGTTCCGGTTGGCGATCCCCTGTGCGACCAAACACAGAATCAAAACGATAAAGAGTATGGGCAGCGGTTCGAGCAGAAACGAGATGATGAACAGGAAAACGAGCATCAAGGCCACTACATACAGCCCCGATCCGAATCCTTCGCGGTAGAGCATCAGGAAGAAGGCGCCGAAAACCAAGGCCGATCCGGTGTCGTTTTGGGCCAAGATGAGCAGCACGGGCAGTCCGATGATCGATCCGATGTGGTAAACCGCTTTTCGGGTGTGGAGGTTGAAGTCGTAGGCGCTCATGCACCGGGCCAAGGCCAAGGCCGTAACGAATTTCATAAACTCCGCCGGCTGTATCCGGACGGGACCGACCGAGATCCACGACTGCGCTCCGTGGCTCTCATGACCGAACAGCAGTACGATGAGCATCACGCCGAGCATCGCGATATAGAACGGATAGGCCAGCATGTGCCAGTATTTTCCGTCGATCAGCAGGATCGAAACGGCCAGAAAAAAACTGATGCAGACCCAAAGCATCTGCATCCCGTAGCGCTGCGAGAGGTTGAAAATGCCGGCCTGATCTTCGTTGTAGACTGCGGCATAAATATTGAGCCACCCGAAAAAGACCATCAGAACGTAAGTCCCGACGGTCCACCAGTCGATGTCGGCGGCAAAAAGTCTCCCTCCGCCTGCGCCCGACGACGGGGGGGCCAGGCCGGGCGTCGGTTTATTTGGCGCGTTTGTCATACATGGGATAGGCTATGGTCATCTCTTTGATCTGCTGGAGGAGTTCGGGCCGGCGGATCGTATCGGTCAGGTACTGCTCGACGAGCAGGCTGGCGATCGGTGCGGCCGATGCTCCGCCGAACCCGCCGTGTTCGACGTAGACCGAGACGACGATCTTCGGGTTGTGCCGCGGGGCGAAACAGAGAAAGGTCGAATGGTCTGCTCCGTTCGGGTTCTGGGCGGTTCCGGTCTTGCCGCAAATATCCAGTCCGGGCACCCGCGCCCGGCCGCCGGTCCCGGCTATGTTCACCCCTTCCCACATCCCTTCGACGATCGGTTCGAAGTATTTCGGATCGACTTTCGTGTAGTTCTTGCGGTAAAAACGGGCGTCGATCGAATCCTGACCGGCGATTTTTTTCACTACGTGGGGTATGTAGTAGTATCCCCGGTTGGCGATCGTCGCCCCCAGATTCGCCAACTGCAACGGGGTTACTCCCAACTCGCCCTGACCGATGGCGAGCGAAATGACGGTGAGGGAGTTCCAGCGGTTGCGGTAGCGGCGGTTGTAAAACTCTTTGGTCGGCACGTAACCGGCCAGTTCGTCCCAAAAATCGGATTCGAGCTTCCGACCGAAGCCGAAACTTTCGACGTATTCGTGCCATGTGTCGAATCCGCCTTTGGCCATTCCGCCGTACTGCCGGTTGTCGAGAATGTCGCGGAAAACATAGCAGAAATAGGCGTTGCAGGAGTTGGCGGTGGCCTGGACGAGGTTCATGGGGGAGTAATGGGTGTGGCACTTGACTCCCTGGCCTACGATGTATCCGTTGTTGCACGGATGCAGATCGTCCGACCGGGAAACGCCTTCCTGCAAACCGATCAGCCCGTTCACGACTTTGAAGGTGGAACCCGGGGGATAGCGCGACATAACGGCCCGGTTGAAGAGCGGATGACGCCGGTTGCGCAGCAGCTCCATATAGTTGTTCCCCAAATCCCGTCCGATGAGTTTGTCGGGATCGTAGCTCGGTGCGCTGGCCATCACGAGGATCTCGCCGGTAGAGGGTTCGATCGCCACGACGGAACCGACTTTCCCGGCCATCAACTCTTCGGCCAGCTGCTGCAATCCGGCGTCGATCGTGCAGGTGATCGCTTGTCCGGGAACCGGCAGCGTATCGTAACGTCCGTCGGCATAGGAGCCTTGGGGCATTCCGTAGACATCCACCAACTCGACTTTCACGCCTTTCCGGCCGCGGAGGTATTTTTCGTAGGACTTTTCGATCCCGCTCTTGCCGATATAGTCGCCCATCCGGTAGTAGGGATCGCGCCGAATGGTGGCTTCGTCGACTTCGCTGATATATCCCAACAAGTTCCCGGCGATCTTCCGGGGGTAGGTGCGCGAGGTCCGGTACTGGGTGTAAAAACCGACCAAGTGCCGTTCGTCGAGCTTGAGCTTGGCCTCTTTGGAGAGCTGCTTGAAGATCATCGAGGGGCGGCGCTTGGAGTATCTTTTCGCTTTGTCGAGTGCTTTGCGTATATCTTCGACGCTGACGCCGAGGGTGTTGGCCAAGTACAGGGTGTCGAAAGGCTCGACGTCGCGGGGAATCACCATCAGGTCGTACGACTCGGTGCTCTGAACGAGAAATTCGCCGTGGCGGTCGTACACTTCGCCGCGGGAGGGATACTGCACCATATACCGCATGGCGTTGTTCCGGGCAAACTCTTTGTAGGTGCTGTCGACGACTTGCAGCCAAAAAATGCGCCCGACAAGAATGAGGGCGACGGCCAACAAACTGAACTGCAATATCTTTTGACGGTTATAACCGATATTCATTCGTATTATCTTCGATTCATGCTTTCGTACCGCACCCTTCGGGTGTCTTACTGGCCGCCTCTACCCCTCTATTCGGCCTCGCGCCCATCCCCCCCGAGCGGCTCCGCCGCTGGGCGCAAAGGCCGGCGACTCGTTGAGTCGCAGTTCTCGACGCTTTTGATTGCAACATATCCGACTCGGTAGAGTCCGGGCGGGCGGCAGCCTCCCCCTGCGGAGGGACGCACAGCGTCTCTTGCTGGCTGTCTCTACCCTCCGACTCGTCAGAGTCGGGCGGGCCGCAGCCTCCCCCCCGCGGAGGCCCGCAACTTCCCGTTGC
>JAFLSI010000008.1 GCA_022511025.1 Rikenella sp.
CGTGGCCGGCACATCGGTGCCGGCCACGGCCCGGTCGACCCGTTTTTCCGCTACAGAGCCGCGATGAACGGGGAGCAAACCCGGTAAATCTCCCTATCTTTGCCGAACCTATGAAAATCGACCGACTCTTTTCCAACCGAAATATCATCCTCTTCGCGACGGTTTTTTTCGCCGTGTGGGTCTTTTTTTTCGATCGGAACAACTACATCGATTCCAGAGCGTTGAATCAAAAGATTCGGGAGATGGAGCGCGAGAAAAATTTTTATCTGCACAAGATGCAGGAGGACAGCGCCGTCATCGCCGGCCTGAAAGACAGTGCGTTTTTGGAGCGGTTTGCACGCGAAAATTTCCGGATGCACCGGCCGGACGAGGTGATCTATCTGCTCGACGAGAACTAAAGGGTCCGGCGCACCTTGTCCGGAAGCGAAGCGACGACCCGGTCGTACGACCCCCGAACCAACTCCCGGATCGTCTCGTCCGGCACATCCCGGCCGAAGTGAACGCTGATCCAGTGCTTTTTATTCATGTGGTAGCCGGGTGTTACCCCTTCGTAGCGGTCCCGCAGCGCTTCGATCCGTTCCGGGTCGCACTTCAGGTTGCAGAAGTCGAATACATCGACATTGACGAAGCAAAACCATTTGTCCGCCACGCTGAAAACCAGCAGATTCCGGTCGTACTCGGAGGCCGCTTTCCCGAAGGGCATCTTTTCCTGCACCCCTCGGAACGAGAGACAATAGGCTCTGAAATCTTCGATATTCATTCCGTTGCTGTTTTTCGGGTTCAAACGATCCGCCGTCCGCCGACAAACGTCATCCGGCACGCCTCCATATCTTCGCCGAACAGGATCAGATCAGCATCCATACCGCTGCGAATCCACCCTTTCCGATCGTCGATCCCCATGATCCGGGCCGGCGTTCCGGAGGCCATCCGCACCGCCTCCGCCAACGGCACCCCGGCCTCGCGCACCATCGTCCTCAGGAGCCGCATCCCGGTCGCGATGCTCCCCGCAATCGCCGAACGGTCAGCTAATTTACACACTCCGTCTTCGATGACCGTCCGTGCATCGCAGAGACCGCTCTCCCCGCCGCAGGCCGCCGCCATCGCATCCGTAACCAACGCCACCCGTTCCGTCCCCTTGATCCGGCAGACGAGTTGCAAAAGCGCCGGCGGAACATGAATCCCGTCCGCCACCAACTCGACCGTCATGTCCGGCACCAAGTAAACCCCCTCGACCGTCCCCTCGCGTTTGTATATCCCCTCTTTATGCACTGCCGTCATCGCATTGTAGAAATGCGTGGCATGGCTGAATCCCGCCTCCCATGCCTGCCTCACCACCGGCCCGTCCGCCGTCGTATGGGCCAGCGAAACCACCACGCCCCGCGCCGAAGCGTATTTCCCGAACTCCAGCGCCCCCGGCAGCTCCGGCGCAGCACTCCACCGCTTGATGCACGCCGTATCCGCCAGCAAACCGGCATACTCCTCCCGCCTCGGCGGATAAATATGGTCCGGGTGCTGCGCCCCTTTCATCACCGGATTGAGGTAATTTCCCTCCAAGTGCAGCCCCATAATCTCCGCTCCCGTCCCCTCGTTCGGTTCGCCCATGATCTGTTCGCACGTCCGGATCGCTTGCCGAAAAACCTCCACTGCATCGGCCGCAAGGGTCGGAAAGAGCGCCGTCGTCCCGTGCAGCGCATGGGCCCGCGCAATCGCCCGGAAAGCCTCCGGCGTCGCCTCCGAAAAGTCGTGCCCCGCCGCCCCGTGGACGTGCATGTCGATACACCCCGGCGCCACATAGCAGCCTCCGGCATCCAACACCTCGACCGCCGCTTCCGACGGCAGTTCGATATTCCGGTCCGTTACTTCGACGATCTTGCCCTGAGGCGAAACGATCACCTGCCCGCGGGAAAAAATCCTCTCCGGCGCAACGATCCGGCCGCCGACGATCTTCAGCCATCGGCCTGTCCGTTCAAACTCCTCCGTCATGGTTCTATGCTGAACTTGTATCCTCTCAAAAACTCCCCGACCTCCATCGCCCGTCTCCCCGCCACCTGCAAACGGTCGACATAGAGCCACCCGTCCGCACAAGCCACCCGCAGCCACCGCCGTCCGTCCGTTTCAAAACATGCCGCGCCGGCCGTTGTCTGCTTCGGTTCGTCTGACGCAAAGGGTTCGACATGCGCCGCCAGAATTTTCGCCGTCGTTCCCGATGTTCCCTCCGATCCGCCGCCCGGCTCCGGAAAGTCGCACCAGGCTCCCGGATAAGGACTCAGCCCCCGCACCTTGTCGTACAATTCACGAGTAGAGTAGTCCTCCCACCGCCTCCCCTCGGCCACCAACCGACAATCCTCCTTAAAGATTTTCGGCGCCGGTTTCAACTCCTCTTCCGGCACCGACGGCTGCGCCACCGGCACCAACCGTCCCGCTGCCAACCCCTCGACCGTCTCGACCACCAATTCCGCCCCCAAGGCCATCAGTCTGTCATGCACCGTTCCCGCCGTATCCGTCTCCGCAATCGGCACCTCCCGCTGCATCAATACGGCGCCGCAGTCAATCTCCCGGTTCAGCAAAAAGGTCGTAACCCCGGTCAGCTGCTCTCCGTTCATCACCGCCCGGTTGATCGGCGCGGCCCCCCGGTAGTGCGGCAGCAGCGACGCATGGAGGTTGAAGGTCCCCAACCGCGGCATCCCCCAGATCACTTCCGGCAGCATCCGGAAAGCCACCACGACTGCCAAATCCGCCGCCCATGCCTCGAACGCCGCCACGAATTCCGGATCCTTGAGTTTCACCGGCTGCAAGAGCGGCACTCCCGGCAGAGCCCCCTTCGCATACCGTTTGACAGCCGACTCCTGCACCTTCAACCCCCGTCCCGCCGGTTTGTCCGGCACCGTTACGATCCCCACGATCCGGTATCCCCCCTCGACCAACCGCCGCAAAGGCTCCACCGCAAAATCGGGCGTTCCCATGTAGACGATTCTCAACTGTTTGGCATCCATCCGAAACAACATTTTTTATGATCGTTTATACTTGTTCATCGGCTGTGCCCAGAGGCATAGGCCGACGCCAGCGGAGGGGCAACCGTCGCGTCAGCGAAAATAAGGTTGCGGTCCTCCGCCGGGGGTGGCGTCGGCCCGCAGTGCCTCCCGGCACACAAAACGATCGCTTATTTATTCCCCGAAAACAACCCTAACGTATGCCCCATCTGGCGCTCTTTCGTCTCCAAATAATGGGCGTTGTACCGGTTCGGCGCGATCACGATCGGCACATTCTCCACGATCCGCAAGCCATACCCCTCCAACCCGGCCCGCTTCTGCGGGTTGTTGGTCATCAACCGCACGTTCCGAACCCCCAAATCGTGCAAAATGCCGGCCCCCACCCCGTAATCCCGCTCATCGGCCCTGAACCCCAACTTCAAATTCGCCTCCACCGTATCCAACCCTTCGTCCTGCAGCCGGTAGGCCTCGATCTTGTTGAACAGCCCGATTCCGCGCCCCTCCTGATTCAGGTAGACGATCACCCCCCGCCCCTCCTTTTCGACCATCTCCATCGCCTTGTGGAGCTGCGCTCCGCAGTCGCACCGGCACGACCCCAGAATATCTCCCGTAGCGCACGACGAGTGCATCCGCACCAAGACCGGATCCCCCTCTTTCCATTCCCCTTTGATCAAAGCCATGTGCTCCAGTCCGTTGCTTTTTTGCCGATAGGCCACGATCCGGAAATCTCCCCACTGCGTCGGCAAGGTCGCCTCGGCTCCCCGCTCGATGATCGACTCCCGCTGCAACCGGTAAGCGATCAAGTCGGCGATCGAAATGATTTTCAAGCCGTGTTTCTCCGCAAATCGGAACAGTTCCGGCAGCCGGGCCATCGTCCCGTCCTCGCTCATGATCTCCATCAGTGCCCCTGCCGGATAGAGTCCCGCCAACCGGGCCAAGTCCACCGCCGCTTCGGTATGGCCGGCGCGCCGCAGAACCCCCCGGTCCTGCGCATAGAGGGGGTTGATATGCCCCGGCCGGCCGAAAGTCGCCGGCGTCGAATCGGGATCGGCCAGCGCCCGGATCGTCGCCGCCCGGTCGGCCGCCGAAACCCCCGTGCTGCACCCTTCGAGTTTGTCGATCGTTACCGTGAACGGCGTCCCCAACACCGAAGTGTTGTCCGACACTTGGTGCGGCAAATCCAACTCCCGGCACCGCGACAGGGTGATCGGCGCACACAGCACCCCCCGCGCATGTTTGAGCATGAAATTGACCTTTTCCGGCGTAATCAGCTCAGCCGCTATGATCAAATCGCCCTCGTTCTCGCGGTCTTCGTCGTCCACCACGATCACGAACTCGCCCCGGCGAAACTCTCCGATCGCCTCTTCTATCGTATCGAGTCTGCGTTCCATATCTTTGTTTTTCGATGAATGTAGTCTGTATTTTCAGCAGTATAGGGTCAGTTCGCCCTGTTCGGATTCCGGAGCCGCTCCCGCACGCGCCGGTAGAAGGCCGCAAGCGGTTCCAACCGTTTTTTGTAAGCCTCCGGATTGAACAGGGCCGAGTCGTTGGTCGATTTGTAGGTCAGGAAAATCGCGATCGGGAACAGGATGAGGCTCGAAATCCAGATACCCCAAAATGCCGGCCAGACACCGTCCTTGACGAACTTTTCGCCCGTGATCATAATCACGTAATAGATGACAAAGAAGACCACCGACACGACGATCGGCATGCCCAGTCCCCCTTTCCGGATAATCGCCCCCAACGGCGCCCCGATAAGGAAAAAGATCATGATCGAGAAGGGGAGTGCGATTTTGCGTTGAAAATCGGCCTGTGCCCGGTAGAGCTGGTCCGCCGTATAGCGCATGAAATCCTCCTCGTAATCCGCATATCCCCGCGCCTCTTCCGCCCACGACAGCGCCTGTCCGAAGACAGTGTTTCGTTTTTCGACGCTCATCGTGTCGAGCATCCCCATCACCGCCGCCGGCATCAGTCGGGGCAGCGAGTCCAAATCGGCATAGCTTCCCAAGTTCCGCAGCAGGTGCGATTTGACTAACTTTTCGGCAAACAGCGTTACCATCGAATCTTGGGCATGACGGAGCGAGTCGATGACCGACGAGAGCTGGGTCATATTTTTCGTTTCGCTCCGCGAGGCGAACTGCTCCTGGTCGGAGCGCTCGAATGCAAAGCCCGACAAGGGGACCAACAGCAGCTGTTCGTCGAACAGGTGGTGGCTCAGCTGGTTTTTCGAGATCCACTGGTAGTCGCGGTTCTCTTCGTAGATCTGTCCGTTGTAGAGCATGACGATCAGGTACTTGCGGTCGTCCGAGATGCGGATATACCCCGAATCGGCCACCGTCGTCTGCATTTTGCTGTAGGTCTTGTTGTTGTAGATCAATATATCGGTCAGCTTGCCGGTCTCGCGGTCTTGGTGGCCGATCCGGATGCTCATGTCCGGAATCCCGTTGAAGAAAATTCCGTCCTGAAACTTGATCTCCTGCTTCTGCTTGGATATATCGCTCAGCAAGGAAAACATCTTCTGGTAGGAGTAAGGCGTGAAGTTGTTGATAATAAAGAAGCTGCCGATACAGACCCCTGTCATCAAGATAATGAGCGGCTTCATGATCCGGGGCAGCGAAATGCCGGCCGATTTCAGGGCGAGCAGTTCGTTGTTTTCGCCCAGATTGCCCATCGTCATGATGGAGGCGAGCAGGGTAGCGAGCGGCAGCCCCATCGGCACCAACGTGGCGCTGGCGTAGAACACCAGTTCGATGATCACCTCCGGCCCTAATCCTTTCCCCACCAATTCGTCGATGTGCATCCAGAGGTAGTGCATCAACAGAATGAACATCACGATGAAGAACGTGAGCACCATCGGCCCCACGTAGGCTTTCAGTACGAAACGGTAGACTGTCTTCATGCGCGATGTCCGGTATCCTCCTTGGCTCTGTCGTCCCCGCCGGGGCAAAGGTTACAGCACCTCCCGTCCCGTCGAAGCGGTTACAAATTTATCATTTTTTCGGACAACCGATCGCCCTTTTCAGTTTCTCGACCGACGCATCCCACAATTCCCGTTCGTCGTCCTGTTCGCCGTCCTCGACAAAATCGGTGATGGTCAAGAGTATATCGCCGGTCAGCTCTTGGCTGGCCAAGCGCATTTCGAGGCAGCGTTTCTCGTCTTCCTCCCACTGAAAGCGAATGCAGGCGTTGTTTTTGCAGTAAACGATCCGGGCGGACTGCACCGTCTTTCCCCAAAAGAAATCGTAACGGTCTCCCGTCGCGACGACCCGGTCGGCAAACCAGCTTTTCAGCCCCAACGGCGTAGATATAGCCCGGAACAACGATCCCAGCGTACACGAAAGAGGGTATTCCAGTACGATTTTTTTCTTCATGGCGTACGATGTGAGAGGTTTTTCGCAAAATAGCGATTTTTTCCCAAAGAACCTATCGATAATGTACTTCCGGATCGCGATATTTTCCTGTTCAGTCCGTTCACATCGTGCAGTCGTATTTTCTGTTTAGTCATTATTTGTTATTTAACATAATATAAATAACAATATTTTTCTGCATTCCAATGAATTTAACATAATCAACGGTCGAAATGGATCAATTGTGATACTCGTCGAACGATCCGTCGGAATAGAAGATGACAATTCGGGAGATCGTCTTAGGATGTTGTTCGGGGATCATGTTGTCCGGTTCCGCCGGAGTTTGTCGCCCTTGCGTTGTGTTTTCCTTTTGTTCTTGGGTATTTACAGATGTAATTTCCTCTGTTTTATCATTAGAATCAATTGATTGCATTGATTCGAAAAGCGAATTTTCCTCTAAATTACCTCGATTTTCCTCCGAAACGCTTCTCATTACAGGAATATTTGGTTGGATTACATTTGTAATTTCCGCACCTTGCGCCGGTGCGTTACTTTTGTAAATCCCCCCATTCCCATTTATAAACCAGTCCGGATTCAGGTTGGGAAACCGCAGTAGAATGCGGGAAATAAAGTCAAAATTGGGCTTGTTCCGGCCCGAAAGGAGGTGGGATATGCTGGAGGGCTGCACCTCCATGATTTCCGCAAACTTTACAGCTGTAAGGTTCTCTTGTTGTAAAAATTCAGCCAAACGGTCTTTCATAGTTGTAACAATCCAATATCACAAAGATAAAACTCCTGCCGAATATGGCAAACATCCAAGTTCAAATTACACGAAAAACCTTTAACAGAGCTTTTAATTTACAAGAATTAAAGTGTCAATTAAAAAATATAAACCACTGATAATAAGCAAAGTATTGATATAAAAATACGCGTGATTATTTCGATTTTATTTCTGTTGTCAAAAAATCGAATAGAAAACGATTATTTAAGACTTTAGATAAACAAAATCAAAATACTGATAACCAGAATAATATATGCAATTCAGTTCTGCTTTCATATAAGGCTTTCTAACAATAACATCGTAGTATGTTACGTATGTAATTGCTTTTTCAATGCCATTCCGCTCATTTTCGACACAAAAAAGGCGGACTCCCACAAAGGAGTCCGCCTCAAAAATCGCAAACGAGAAACTCAGAACTGAATCTTAGCCTGAATCGCCCGAAACTCTTCCGGAGTCAATTTCAGTTTCGGCCGGCTGAAGTCCAAATCCCCCCCCTCGTTGATCGGCACGAGATGGAGATGCGCGTGCGGCACATCGAGTCCGATCACCGCCACGCCGATCCGCTTGCACGGAATCGCCGCCCGAATCCGTTCCGCCACCCGCTGGGCGAAAACCATCAATCCGGCCAACTCCTCGGCCGGCAGATCGAAAAGATAATCCACCTCCCGTTTCGGCACCACCAGCGTATGGCCCTCCGTCAGCGGGTTAATATCGAGAAAAGCAAAATAATGCTCATCCTCCGCCACTTTGTAACTGGGGATTTCCCCCCGAATGATCTTGCTGAAGATCGTTGCCATGATTGATTTCGGTTTAATTATGTTAAATTAAAAAGGTTCTATATCCCCCCTGTTTGATATGCCCCTCAGACCTCCTCCTCGTCGCCATCCAAATATTTCGGTTTGAGCAATTCATGCGCAATAATCATCGTCCGCAAATCCATCCCCTCCACCGCCGAGCGCACAGTACGCCGCTCCGCTTCTTCTCCCATAACGCCATCCCCCGCCTCCACCCCCTCCTCAGCCGCAGCCTCTCTCCTCTCACCGCCCTGCTCTCCCCCTGCCGCTTCCAGCTCCCAAACCGCATATCCCTCCTCCTCTTCCTCCTCCCTTTGAATATCCCAAGGTCGTTCCCTTTCCCGGCTCTGCCTCCTCTGCTGCCGCTCCCTCTCCTGTTGCCGCATTGAGCGCCACACCCAGAAAAACAACCCCAGCACCAACCCGACTATGGTGAATACATCCTGACCTGCAATATTCATAATCAAATGGTTTTCAGTATTGTAAATCCGATCAATTAATCCACCATCGAAGCCTCCGTCCGGTTGACCTTTTCGATCCCTTTCACCGCCTTGACCTGCTCCATAATCATTTTCAAATCCTCGCTGCTCCGCACATACAGGCTGATCGTCCCCTCGAAAATCCCGTCGTGGCTATGAATATGCAGCTCGCGGATATTGACATTCAGCTCTCCGGTAATGATCTTCGACAGGTCGTAGAGAATCCCCACCCGGTCGATCCCCCTCACCTCGATCACCGCCAAATAGGACATCACCTTTTCGCTCGACCACTTCGCCGGTACGATTCGGTCTCCGTACTGCGCCGAGAGTTTCACCGCCTTGTGGCAGTTTTTCTTGTGCACCTCCACCCGGCCGTCGTCCATCTTGAACCCCACGACCTCGTCCCCCGGAATCGGGTTGCAACACGCCGCCATCACATACCTCGTCGCCTCCTCCCTCTCCGCAGCCTCCTCTCCGTCGGAACTCCCCCCGCCCAAAAACTTGAACGGGTTGGCAATCTGCAACGTCCAGTATTTGATCAACTTGCTGGCTGCATTCTGTTTCAGAATCTTGTCCAACCCGTCGAGCCGAATGATCCCCGCCCCCAACTTGCTGTAGAATTCGTCCTTGTTCGACGAATGGTAAGCCGGCAAAACCTTCCGGAAAACCCTCGCCTGAAGCGGCACGCCCAATTTTTTCATCTCCGTCTCGAACAGCTCCTGTCCCCGGACGATATTGTTTTCGCTCTCCCGTTTCAGGTACTGTTTGATGTGTCCCCGCGCTTTCGCCGTCGTGATATGCTCCAACCACTCGACCTGCGGGCTGGCATTTTGCGAGGTGAGTATTTCGATCTGGTCGCCGGAGTGGATTTCGGCATAGAGCGGCGTAATTTTATAATTGACCTTCGCCCCGATCGCCCGGTTTCCGATCTTGGAATGGATCTCGTAAGCGAAGTCCAGCACCGTCGCCCCCTTCGGCATGGTCTTCGCCTCGCCGCTCGGAGTAAAGACGACGATTTCAGACACTTGCAAGTTTAACTTGAAGTTATCCATGAACTCCACCGCATCCTCCGACGGGTGGTTCAGCGCCTCCCGGAGCTGGGCTAACCAGCGGTCCAGCTCCCCGTCGTTCTGCACCTCATCGCCCGAAGCTCTGCCGCCCAATTTGTACTTCCAGTGGGCCGCAAATCCCCGCTCCGCAATTTCGTCCATTCGCTCCGAACGGATCTGCACCTCGGCCCAAATCCCCTCCGGTCCCATCACCGTACAGTGCAGCGCCTCATAACCATTGGCTTTCGGGATATTGACCCAGTCCCGGATCCGATCCGGTTTCGGTTTGTAGATATCCGTTACCAACGAGTAGACGTGCCAGCACTGCGACTTTTCCGGAATCAGTGGCGAGGGTTTGAAGACGATCCGAATGGCGAACAGGTCGTAAATCTCCTCGAACGAAACCTGCTTGCGCTTCATCTTTTTCCAGATCGAGTAGACCGACTTCACCCGCCCCGAAATCTCGAATTCGATCTGGTTTTCCTTGAGTTTTTCGATGATCGGCGGGTTGAATTTCTCGATGAACTGCAACCGCTGCGGTTCGGTATCGGCCAATTTCTGCTGAATCTGGTTGTACTCGTCCGGGAAGCGGTATTTGAGGCTGAGGTTCTCGAACTCCGTTTTGATGGCATACAGCCCCAACCGGTGTGCCAGCGGGGCAAAAAGATAGATGGTTTCCGAAGCGATCTTCATCTGCTTGTGCTTCGGCATCGACCCCAGAGTCCTCATGTTGTGGAGCCGGTCGGCGATCTTGATGAGGCAGACCCGGATGTCGTCCGACAAGGTCAGAAGCATTTTCTTGAAATTCTCGGCCTGTTTGGAAGTATCCTGCGCAAAAGCCCCCTCTAACTTCGTCAGTCCGTCGACCATCGTTGCCACCTCCGCCCCGAACCGGTGTTCGATATCCTCCACCGTGTAGTCCGTATCCTCCACCACATCGTGCAACAAGGCCGCCATCACCGATTTGACCCCCAAGCCGATCTCGACCGCCACGATGCGCGCCACGGCTAACGGATGGGTAATATACGGCTCGCCCGAATGACGTTTCACCCCCCGGTGCGCCTCGTTGGCGAAATAGAATGCCTGCCGGATCCGTTCGTAGTCCTCCTCGCTTTTGCAAACCGCCTCGCAGCGCTCCAGCAGTTCGTCGAACTGCTGCTGCACCATCTGTTCGTCTTCCAAAGGATGAGCCTCTGCCATATCATTGCACGTTTTTCCGAAACCAAGATACGATTTTTTCAGCAATATGTTTGTCTCCGGCCGCAAAAAAAGGTGTGCCGGACGTTCCGACCGAACGTCCGGCACACCGAAGCCGCTTCGAGCAGGAAAACCCCTTACTCGTTCGCCGCCGCCAGCGCTTCGCGGACCTTAGCCTCCAACTCTTCCGCCAGTTCGGCATCCTGAAGCAGGAGGTTCTTCACCGCATCGCGCCCCTGAGCCAATTTCCGGTCGCCGTACGAGAACCACGAACCGCTCTTCTTGATGATATTGAACTCGACTCCCCAGTCGATAATTTCGCCGATTTTGGAGATTCCCTCACCGAAGACAATATCGAACTCGGCCCGTCGGAAAGGGGGCGCCATCTTGTTTTTGACAATCTTGACCTTGGTCCGGTTCCCCGTAGCCTCTTCGCCGTCCTTGACCGCCGCCCCTTTGCGCACGTCGACCCGGATCGAAGCGTAGAATTTCAAGGCATTCCCCCCGGTCGTGGTCTCGGGATTGCCGAACATGACGCCGATCTTTTCGCGCAACTGGTTGATGAAGATACACAGCGTATTGGTTTTGCTGATGCTCGCCGTCAGTTTCCGCAGCGCCTGCGACATGAGCCGCGCCTGCAACCCCACACGGGCATCCCCCATTTCGCCCTCGATCTCCGCCTTGGGGGTCAAGGCTGCCACCGAGTCGATCACCACGATGTCGATCGCGCTCGAGCGGATCAAGTGGTCGGCGATTTCCAGCGCCTGCTCCCCGTTGTCGGGCTGCGAGATCAGCAGGTTGTCGACGTCGACCCCCAACTTTTCCGCATAGAAGCGGTCAAAAGCATGTTCGGCATCGATAAAGGCCGCGATTCCGCCCTGTCTCTGCGCTTCGGCAATCGCATGAATCGCCAGCGTGGTCTTCCCCGATGACTCCGGTCCGTAAATTTCCACGATCCGGCCCCGAGGATACCCGCCGATCCCCAAGGCGTGGTCCAGCCCGATCGACCCCGACGAGATGACCGGCACATCCGCCACCACGTGGTCGCTCATCCGCATAATGGAACCTTTCCCGAAATCCTTTTCGAGTTTGTCCATCGCCGCCTGCAACACCTTGAGTTTTTCGGCCGGAATTTCCGGTTTTTTCTTAACTGCCACCGTCTTGTCCGCAGCGGCTGCTTTTTCCGCTCCCGCCGCTTTTGCGGCCGATGCCTTTTCTTTTTCTTCTGCCATTTTCTTATTTCGTATGAATTTACTTCTGCTCTACTTTTGATTCTGGTCGGCCCACTCTGCGATCTGCTCGAAATGCCGCTTGGTGTCGACCTTTTCAAAGACCTGTTCGATCGATCCGTCCACGCCGATCACGAATGTCGTCCGGATCATCCCCATGTAGGTCCGTCCCATGAAGCGTTTTTCGCCCCATGTTCCGTAAGCCTCCGCAATCGCATGGTCGGCGTCGACCAAAAGCGTGAACGGCAGCTGGTGTTTCTCGATGAACCGTCTGTGCGACGCCGCGCTGTCCGCACTCACCCCCAGCACGACGAACCCTTTGCGCAGCAACTCCGAGTAGCCGTCGCGCAGCGAACACGCCTCGGCCGTACACCCCGTCGTATTGTCTTTCGGATAGAAATAGAGAATCACCCGTTTCCCTTCGCCCAGTACGGTCGAGAGCGAAACCGTATTCCCGGTCTGATCCGGCACCGTAAAGTCCGGCGCTTTGTCTCCTGCTTTCAACATAGTCTGTATGTGTTTCCGTTAAACAAATGATTCGGGTTCCGCGGCCGCCGCCACCCACCCCAATGACTACTTGAGGGGCGAATCCGGCTCTTTGGCCATGTGGTTGTAATAGAGCCGGTCGAGCAGCCCCGGCGCCCAGAACTTCAGGATCCGGGTCGCCTTGCCGTCGAAGTCCATCAACAGCGTCCGTTTTCTCTTGGCCACCGCCCGCACAATTCTTGCCGCCGCCTCCTCCGCCGTCATCATCCGGCCCTCCTCGCGCGGCGACGCCCCCTGCGGCGAGCCGTCCGCCGTCAGCGCAGCGAACCGCACATTGGAGGCGGTGAACCCCGGCGCCACGATCAAGACATGCACTCCTTTCTTCAGATTCTCGATCCGCACCGTTTCGAGCAGCCCGTGCATCGCATATTTCGACGCCGAATAGCCCGTCCGCCCCGGCAGTCCGTGGAAGCCCGCCACCGACGAAACCCCCACGATGCTCCCTTTCGACTGCTGGATATAAGGAAGCGCATATTTCGTACAGTACGCGCATCCCCAGAAATTGGTATCCATCAACCGCCGGAGCACCTCCAGATCCACTTCGTCGAACAGCGCCCGCATCGAGATGCCCGCATTGTTGACCAGTACGTCGATCCGTCCGTAAGCCTCCACCGTCCTATGGATCAACCGTTTGCAATCCTCCTCCCGCGAGACATCGCACTCCACGGCCAACGACTGCCCCGGCAAAGAGTCCACCAAGACCTGCAATTTGTCCGCCGACCTGGCCGCCGCCACCACATGCGCCCCCAACGCCGCAAAACGGCGCGCCAGCGCCTCCCCGATCCCCGACGACGCCCCCGTAACCACCACGACCTTGTTCTTGAAATCCCTCATAACTCTCTATGTACAATTATAGTGTATTACACCCGGATTTTCAACCCATCGTACGCCAGAAACACCCCTTCCGGCAGCATCCGGCTCACCGCTTCATAGCGCCCCATCTGGTGCGAAACATGCGTCAAGTAGGCCCGCTCCGGCTGCACCGCACCGATCACCTCCAAGGCTTCGCCCAACGTAAAGTGCGAGAGGTGTTTTTCCCTTCGCAAAGCATTGATCACCAGCACCTCCACCCCCCGGAGTTTTTCGATCTCGACCGGTTCGACCGCATTCATGTCGGTCAGATAGGCCACCTTTCCGATCCGGAATCCCAGCACCGGCAGCCGGTAGTGCATCCCCCGCACTGGCACCACCTCCACTCCGTGCACCTCGAACGCCTCCCCGGTCGACAGAATGGGATGTATCACCACCTCCGGCACTCCCGGATACTTCGGCTCCGCGAAAGCATAGTCGAACATCCTCCGCAGCGACCGTTCGACCCGCGGTTCGCACCACACCTCCACCGCCCGCCGCATCACGTAGTTGAACCCCCGAACATCGTCCATCCCTCCGACATGATCCATATGTTCGTGGGTGTAGAGGATGCCGTCGATCCGCACGATATGCTCCCGCAGCATCTGGTACCTGAAGTCCGGCCCCGTGTCGATCACGATCCGCACCCCGCTGTCGGTCGCAACCAGCACAGACGAACGCAGCCGCCGGTCCCGCCGATCCGAGGAGGTACAGACCTCGCACCCGCACCCGATCATCGGCACCCCCTGCGAGGTGCCGGTTCCCAGAAAAGTCAGCTCCGTCATCCCGTTCCGTATCGCGCGGATGCCCCGCGCATCAAACCAATTTCAGTTCCCGTTTGATCCGTTCGATCTTTTCGCCCAACTGCGCATTCACAGCGTCATAGGCCGCCGCATCCGGGAGCGGCTCCCGCACCCCGAAGTAGAACTTGATCTTCGGCTCCGTTCCGGAGGGACGCACCGAGACGATCGTCGAATCGGCCGTAACGAACTGCAAGACATCCGATTTCGGCAAATGATCCATCGCCGTCCGCACCCCGTCGGCGATTTTATACTGCCCGGCATAGTCCCGCACCTCGACCACCGGCGAGCCGCCGAGCGATTTGGGCGGTTCGGCCCGGAACCCGGCCATCATCTGCCGGATCTCCTGCTGCCCCTCTTTTCCCTGACGCACTACGGACACCAGCCCCTCTTTGAAGAAGCCGTACTTCACATAAATCTCCTTCAGCAGGTCGAGCAGCGACCCTCTCCCCGTATATTTCGCCCATGCGGCACACTCGGCGATCATCGACGCGCTCGCCACCGCATCCTTGTCCCGCACGGCATCCCCGATCAGATAGCCGTAGCTCTCTTCCCCTCCGCCGATAAACTGCTTTTTCCCTTCGTTCTCGCGAATGACCGACGCGATGAACTTGAATCCCGTCAGCACGTCGTAGCACTCCACTCCGAAAGAGGCCGCAATCCGCGCGATGAGTTCCGTCGTTACGACGGTCTTCACCACGAACTCCCTGTTTTCGCCCGGATGCAGCCGCCCTAACTCTTTCCAGCGTTCGAGCAGGTAATAGGTCAGCAGCGTCCCCGTCTGGTTTCCGTTCAGCAGCAGCATTCCCCCGCCGTCGCAGGCCGCCTGCCGCACGGCAATCCCGATCCGGTCGGCATCCGGGTCGGTCGCGATCACCAAGTCCGCCCCCGTTTCGTCCGCCTTGGCCAGCGCCAGTTTCAGTGCCGACGGCTCCTCCGGATTGGGCGACACCACCGTCGGAAAGTTTCCGTCGCTGACATCCTGCTCCGGCACATGGATCACATTCTCAAACCCGTAGCGTGCCAACGATTCCGGCACCAACCGCACTCCCGTCCCGTGAATCGGGGTATAGACGATCCCCATCTGCCGGTTCGCCCGCACCGCCTCCGGCGAGAGCGACAGCCCGGCTATCATCTCCAGATAGGCCCGGTCGACCTCCTCGCCGATCATGACGATCCTCCCTCCGGCCGCCTCCGCCCCGCTGAAACGCACCTGCGACACATCCCCGATGCGGTTCACCTCTTCGATAATATTGACATCGTGCGGCGCCACCACCTGCGCCCCGTCGTTCCAATAGGCCTTATATCCGTTATACTCTTTCGGATTGTGCGACGCCGTAACCACCACCCCGCTCATGCACCCCAAATGGCGGATCGCGAAGCTCAGCTCCGGCGTCGGCCGCAACGCGTCGAACAGATAGACCGTAAATCCGTTGGCGGCAAAGACCTCCGCCGTAGTTTTGGCAAACAGATCGCTGTTGTTTCTGCAATCATGCGCCACCGCCACCTTGATCTCCTGTCCGGGGAAAGATTTCTTGAGGTAATTGGCCAGCCCCTGCGTCGCCATCCCCACCGTATAGACATTCATCCGATTGGTTCCGACCCCCATGATCCCCCGCAGACCGCCCGTCCCGAACTCCAGCGTCCGGTAGAACGACTCCGTCAGCTCCTTCGGATCCTCTTTCATCATCCGGCGCACCTCCGCTTTCGTTTCGGCGTCGAACCCGCCCTCGAGCCACTGCTGCGCCCGTTGCGCTACGATTGTGTCCACATTATTTTCCATCTTGTTCCGTATTTTACATGAATACTTCCTGAGTCGAACGACCGCCCCGTTCGCCTCTACAAATTTAACGCTTTTCTCCGGATAGACAACCCTCTTTTCCGGGATTCGTTCCGAATCGATTTACCGCCTCCTCCCGCCGCCTTTCCCAATGGACGAGCGTCGAAATTTCAAACCCGTTGAAACACAAATGATAGTGAAAGTAAAATATCCATAATTAATTAAATATAAGATTATTAAAAAATTTACCGACACCAAAAATTCACACTCAAAACCCTAACTCGGCTTGTACCAACCGATTGCCGAAAGGGCCGAAAATCGCATAATCAAACATTCCAAAAAAACAATCCCGAACCATTTTTTTTATTCCGATTTATTCCACATTTTTGCACTGAACGAAGAGGGTCGATTCGACCCGTTCGAGCGAGAAAATTCCACTGATTACTACACTTTCGATGGCTTCCGGCGAGATTTTAGACGAGAGATACCGGGCTGTTTGGCAGCATTGTCTGAGTCTGATCAAAGATCAGACCTCGGACGATGAGTTCGTCAAGTGGTTCAAGCCGATCGTACCGCTCAGTTTCGACGGGGAGACGCTGCGGATACGGGTGCCGGACCAGGGGTATGTGCAGTACATCGAGCAGAATTACATCTCGATGCTCAGGCCGATTATTCGGGAGGAGTTCGGGGTCAAGACCAAACTCCATTACGCGATTCCGAATGCGACGGCGGGTGTCGGGTTTGCCGGCGGAACAGGGTCGGGACAGCAACAGGCGCTGTACAGCCAGACGGACACTTCGACGATCAAGAACCCGTTCATTATTCCGGGAATCAAAAAAGTTACGTTCGACTCGCAGCTGAATCCGGAGTTGAGTTTTGCCAATCACATCGAGGGGGACTGCAACCGGCTGGCGCGGTCGGCGGGAATTTCGATCAGCGTGGCGCCGGGGAAGACCTCGTTCAATCCGCTCTTTATCTACGGGGGATCGGGATTGGGAAAGACCCATATTGCGCAGGCGATCGGGCTGGCAATCAAGGAGCGGGATGCAAATTGCAAGGTGCTGTATGTCAGCTCGAACCGATTCCAGAATCAATTTCAGACGGCGGCATGGCGGGGAGAACTGAGCGACTTCATCCAGTTCTACCAGATGATCGACGTGCTGATTATCGACGACATCCAGGAGCTGGCGGGGAAGCCGGGGACGCAAAATATCTTCTTCAACATATTCAGCCATTTGCGGATGCTGGGGAAACAGCTGATTTTGACCTCGGACCGGCCGCCGGTGGAACTGACCGATATTGAAGAGCGGCTGATTACCAGATTCAAGTGGGGGCTTTCTGCCCAGTTGACGCCGCCGGATCTGGCGACCAAGGTCGGCATCATCCGGCACAAGTGCGGAAAGATGGGGCTTGAGATCGGGGAGGAAGTGGTGCAGTTTCTGGCACAGAACATCAAAGCGAACGTGCGGGAGATCGAGGGGGCTTTGACCTCGTTGGAAGCCCATTCGAGTCTGTTGGGCAAACGGATTACCCTCGAACTGGCGAAGAGTGTGATGCGCGACATCGTGCGGATCGAGACACGGGAGATTACGGTCGATTCGATTATCGAACTGACCTGCTCGACGCTCAAGGTGGAGCGGGAGGTACTGCTGTCGGCCAAACGGACGCGCGAAGTGGCACAGGCGAGACAGATCGCGATGTACCTGTGCAAGCAGCATACGAAGACGCCGCTGTCGAGTATCGGAGCGGCTTTGGGAGGGAAGAACCATGCGACGGTGCTGCATGCTTGCAAGACGATTCCGAACTTGATCGAAACCGACAAGATTATCCGGCAGCAGGTCGAAGAGATCGAACGGTTGCTGCGGTGATTTTATCCATGCTGCCGGATTAGGCAGGGGATATCGGGGGATGGGTGGATCCGCCGTTTCTGTTCCGGCCCGCTCGTCAAAAATTATTGACCGAGGCAGGGAGGCAGGCGAAAAGTCAATACCGCCGCTACAACATACCCTCAAACAAAATAGACGAAACATCCCCACGGCGGCAGATAGAAATGTGCCTGACTGCGCAGCATCGCCCGCTCCGGCGAACCGATTTGACGGAACGAGCCGTTGAAATCCTCGTCGAGCACCTCGAAATCCGCGTGATCCGGAGACAAATTGAACAGCCCTAAGACCAACGCCTCCCCTACCCTGCGTTTGACCGCAAACACCTTGTCCGACAGCGAATTATCCATCGCATACAAATCCCCTCCCCGCATCCCCCCCTGCAACGCCGCATGGGAATGGCGCAACGCATTCAATTCCCGGTAAAACGCCGTCCACTCCTCCCGCCGAGACGTTCCCCAGTCGATGCAATCCTTGTCGAAAAAAGCCAGCTGCCGTTCCGATCCCGCCTCCTGACCATTGTAGATGAGCGGCATTCCCGGCAACAGATAAGTCAGCGCCGTCATCGTACGCACCGCCTCTCTGAACCGGGCGAACTCCGACCCATTCCATGAATTTTCGTCGTGATTCGACGTGAACCGCATCCGCAGCGCATCCGTCGGATAGGCCTCCGCCTCCCTCCGCAGAGATTCCCGCAGCGCCGTCGCCGGTGCCGACACCCTCCCCTGCGCCACATCCACCATCAGGTGGTGCACCTCCCACGCGTAGGTCGCATCGAACGCCACCCGGTGAAACTCCGGCCCCTCCGCCTCCGCCAGCATGAACAACTCCCGCCCTCCGGCCGCCATAAACGCCTCCAACTCCGGCACGCACCCCTCCCAAAAGGCCAGCGGCTCCAGCATCGCCATATCCACCCGGAAGCCGTCGATCACCGTCTCCCGCAGCCAGAACAACATCGCCTCCGTCATTCCCCGCCGCATCTCCGGGTTGTCGTAGTCCAACTGCGCCGTATCCGTCCAGTCGTACGGCGTCGCGATCTCCCCCGTCTCCGAATTTCGCTTGTACCACTCCGGATGTTGACCGACCCACACCGCATCGCGCGACGTATGGTTCGGCACCCAGTCCAGAATTATCCGCATCCCCGCGCCATGCACCGCCTCCACCAACGCCCGGAACTCGTCGAACGTCCCGAACTCCGGATTCACCGCCCGGTAGTCCCGCACCGAGTAATAGCTTCCCAGCGTCCCCTTTCGCCGCTCCTCCCCGATCGGGAAGATCGGCATCAGCCACAGCACATCCACCCCCAGCGCCCGCAACCGTGGCAGCTGTTCCCGCACCGCAGCGAAAGTTCCCTCCGGCGAAAACTGCCTCACATTCAGTTCATAAATCACCGCCCCATACGCCCACTCTGGATGTCGCTTGCAGGCCTGCGGCCGGCAACGGTACAACAATTCCCCCATACAGATTACCCGATTTTTACGTTAATCGTTTCGTCTCCGATCCGATAGATCTCCCCGCCGATCACCACCTCCGCCCCGGCCCCGTTGGTCGAGACGATCCGCACCTCGCCCGCCGTCAATCCGAACCGCAGAACCGCCCCCCGGTAATGCAGTTCGAACCCCAGCGAACTCCACCCCTTCGGCAGCCTCGGTTCCACATGCAGCCGTCCGTCCGTCCCGATCCTCACCCCGCCGAACCCTTCGATCACCGACAGCCACGACCCCGCCATGCTGGTGATGTGCAACCCCTCGTGCACCTCCCGGTTGTAATCGTCCAGATCGAGCCGCGCCGTCCGCAGGTAGAGTTCGTAAGCCTTGTCCGACCGCCCCGTCAGCGACGCCAAAATCGCATGTACGCAGGGCGACAGCGACGACTCATGCACCGTCCGCGGCTCGTAGAAGTCGAAATTCCGTCCGATCGTCTCCCGGTCGAATGCCTCTTGAAAGAAATAAAGCCCCTGCAAGACATCCGCCTGCTTGATGAAACAGCTCCGCAGAATCCGGTCCCACGACCAGTGCTGGTTGATCGGCCGCTGTTCCGCCGGAATATCCTCCGCCCGGAGCTGCACTTTGTCCATGTACCCCTCCTGTTGCAGGAAGATCGTCCCGCCGTCGTCCAGCACCCATTCCGGCAGAAACATCCCATCGGCCACCTCGGTCCACCGGGCAAACTCCTCTCCGGCATTCAGCCTCGCAGCCGCCGCAATACGCCGGTAATCGGCCGGACGTTGTTCCGCCACCCGTTCCGCCGCCTCCCGCGCATACCGCAAACACCACGCCGCCAAATAATTCGTGTACCAGTTGTTGTTGACATTGTTTTCGTACTCGTTCGGCCCCGTAACCCCCAGAATCACATACCGGCCTTTCGGTTCCGACCACTCCGCCCGCTGCGCCCAGAAGCGCGCAATGCCGATCAGCACCTCTAATCCCCCCTGCACCAAGTAGTCCGAACTCCCCGTATAGCGGCAGAAATTGTAGACCGCATAAGCGATCGCCCCGTTTCGATGAATCTCCTCGAAGGTAATCTCCCACTCGTTATGACACTCCTCGCCCGTCATCGTAACCATCGGATAGAGTGCCGCTCCGTCCGAAAAGCCCAACTTTTCCGCATTCCCGATCGCCTGCGGGAGCTGTCTGTAGCGATACAGGAGCAGCTGCCTCGCCACCTCTTCGCCGCAGGTCGCCAAATAGAACGGCAGGCAGTAGGCTTCCGTATCCCAATAGGTGCTCCCTCCGTACTTCTCCCCCGTGAATCCTTTCGGTCCCACGTTGAGCCGGCTATCCCGCCCCGTATAAGTTTGCAGCAGCTGGAAGATGCAGTACCGAATCCCCTGCTGCGCCCATTCGTCTCCACCGATCTCCACATCGGCCCCCGCCCACTTCTCCGCCCATGCCCGCGCATGCTCCTCTAACACCGCTTCAAAACCCGCTCTGCAAGCCTGTTCCGCCACCCGGCAAGCCGCATCGGCCAACTCCGCCTCCGCATGGTTCAGCGACGAGGCCACCCCCACGAATTTTTCGACCGTCAATGTCTGACCGACCGACAAAACCGCCGCAAACCGCTCTGCCACCCGCTCTCCGTCCGAACTATTTTTCCCCGCCAAAGCCTCCGCCGCACAGGAGACCGCCACCCGTTGCGCCCAGCACACCTCGAACTCCGTTTTCCGGGTTCGCATCGTCAGGGCACGCCGCTCTCTGTTCAAAGCGACCAACTCCCAGAATTTTTCGTCGTAGTTGGCATCTTCGTTCCGCACATCTCCCTCGACAAACGCCGTCGCCTCGACCGCTGCCCTCCCCTCCGCCTGCCCTGCGGGATCGAGCAGCGTAACTCGGTAGGAAACCGCCCCCAACTCCGGCTCCGCCATCGACACCAGCCGCCTCGCCTCGACCGCTACCCGCACTCCGTTCGACAGCACAGCCGTGAACTCCCGTGTCAACAATCCCCGCCGCATATCCAACTCCCTCCGGAACGCCTCGACCCGACACGCTGCCAGATCGAGCCGCACTCCGCCGACCGTCATATCCACACCCGGCCAAAATGCCGAATTGAGCACCTTGGCAAAATACTCCGGATAGCCGTTTTTCCACCATCCGACCCGTGTTTTGTCGGGGTAGAAGATCCCGCCGATATAGTTTCCCTGCAAAGATTCTCCGCTGAAATACTCCTCAAAACCGGCCCGTCCGCCCATCGCTCCGTTCCCGATGCTGAACAGGCTCTCCGAAGCCCGGCAAGCCCGTCCGTCCCGCGCATCGAACCCCGTTTCGACGATTTTCCATGGATCGACCTCCCATTTTCGATTTCCCATTACTCGCTCATACTAAGTCGATTGACAATATTCCGCCACTCCACCCCCTCGAACCCCGGAATCACGAGGTCGGCCCGCCGCAAAACATCGGGCGACCCGACCCCGACGCTGCACATCCCTCCGGCCGCTGCCGCTTCGATTCCCGCTTCGGCATCCTCGAACACGACGCACTGCCCCGCCGGCACCGCTCCCAACGCTGCCGCACACTTCAAAAAAACCTCCGGATCGGGCTTCGTCCGCTCCACCATCGTCCCGTCCACCACCGTGTCGAACATCCCGCGCAGGTTCAGCCGGTCGAGAATCAATCCCGTGTTCCGGCTGGCCGAACCCAAGGCCGTCCGCACCCCGTCGGCCCGCACCTCCTCCAAAAAAGACGGAACGCCGGACAAGATCTCCGCCGGGGTCATCTGCGAAACAGACTCCACATACCATCGGTTTTTCCTCTCAGCCATCTCCTCCCGCTGCGCCTCCGAAAAGGCCGCAGCACCGAATCCGCCCACCTCCAACAAAATATCGAGCGACTGCATCCGGCTCACCCCCTTGAGACGTTCGTTGTCGGCCTCGGTAAACTCAAAGCCCAGCTCTCCGGCCAACCGGCGCCAGGCGAGGTAATGGTACTTCGCCGTATCGACAATGACGCCGTCCAAATCGAATATCGCTGCCCGTATCATTTTTACTGTGTATGTTCCCACCCGGTACCAACGCAGATACGACGATGGTGCCGGGTTCCGAAAAAACGGGCCCCCAAAAAACATCTGCCACCGAACGCTCCGAAACCCCGATCAGACTTTTTGCAACCGTTTGGTTATCTTTTCGCGTAGAAGATGGCTCACATCCTCCGACCGGTTTCGGTCGACGATTTCGTGGATGAAGCCCTCGATCTGCAACCGTTTGGCCGCCTCGATTCCGATCCCCCGCTGCCGCATGTAGTAGATTGCCTCCGGGTCGAGACGCCCCACCGTCGCCCCGTGGTTGCACTTCACGTCGTCCGCATAAATTTCCAACTGCGGCCGCGTATCCACCCGCGCCCCGTCGCTCAGCACGATGTTGTGATTCTCCTGCAAAGCCACCGTCTGCTGCGCCCCCGGAGCCACATGGATATGGCCCGTAAATGCCACCCGCGCTTCGTCCGCTGCCACCCCTTTGAACAGCTGACCGCTCGTACAGCGGGCCGCCGCATGGTGCATCCGGGTGTAGTTGTCGACCTGCTGGACCCCGTCGGCGATATAAACCCCGTCGAGACGGCACTCCGCTCCCGGCTCCGCCAGCGAAACGAACTGGTTCCGCCGCAGAAAAGCGTTGTCGAGATCGATCGTCGCCAGATCGAGCCGCGCATCCCGGTGCAGGACGGACAATATCGAGCCGAGAAAAACCGACCGGCTCTCCGTTACCTCCGTCATTTCGACCGAGGCACCCTCTCCCGCTTCAATGCAGGTGAGCGCATGAATCACCCTCTCCTCCCCATCCGCCGGATGGTGATAGACGACGATCCGCACGGCCGCCTCCCGCCCCGCCCGAACGGTGCAGCGCAAGGCATAACGGCTGTCGTTGCTGCCCCCCTCCCCCGCAGGATAGTGAAAATGGAGGTACAACACCCCCTCCGCCCGAAAACGGTCCGGAATGTCGATTCGCACCCCTTGTACCCGGTCCGCCGGCGCGGCCAAGTTAGCAGCGAGCAACGGATCGCCCGCAGCAGGCAGAATCCCCTCCGTCAGCCTCCCCGCCCATGCCTCGATCTCCGCCGCTGTCGCCGGCTCGTTCCGGTACAGACGGCAGTCGGCCTCGATCCCGACCTCGGCCCGGCCCCAAGAAACCGCTTCGCCGACCGAAAAATCGGCCAACCGGCTCGGCGGCATATATTTGTAGCGCTCTTTCAGTATCCTGTCCATAGTCTCGCTCTCCTGAGGCCCCTGTTATGCGTTGTCTTCGTGTTCGCGAATCAGCCAGTCGTAGCCCCGCTCCTCCAACTCCGCGGCCAACTCCTTGCCGGCCGAGTGGATGATGCGCCCGCGGTACAGCACGTGCACCACATCCGGCACGATATAGTCCAACAGCCGCTGGTAATGGGTTATTACGATCGTCGCGCTGTCCGGCCGTTTGAGCCGTGCGACGCCCGTGGCCACCACCCGCAAGGCGTCGATGTCCAACCCGCTGTCGGTCTCGTCCAACACGGCCAACTTCGGTTCGAGCATCGCCATCTGGAAAATCTCGTTCCGTTTCTTCTCTCCTCCCGAAAAACCCTCATTCACAGCCCGGTTCATCAACTTGTCCCCCAACTCGACAATCTGGCTCTTCTCGCGCATCAAGCGCAGGAAATCGCCCGATGCGATCGGTTCTTCGCCGCGAAAAGCGCGCTGCTGGTTGATCGCCAAGCGCAGAAACGAGGCCATCGAAACGCCCGGTATCTCGACCGGATACTGGAATCCGAGAAACAACCCCGCCGCAGCCCGTTCTTCGATGCTCATCGCCAAGAGGTTCCGGCCGCAAAATTCGACACTCCCGTCCGTTACCGCAAAGCGTTCGTTTCCGGCGAGCACGGAGCCGAGGGTCGATTTTCCGGCTCCGTTCGGCCCCATAATGGCATGTACCTCACCCGCCCGGACCGTCAGGTCGATGCCGCGCAGAATCTCTTTCCCCTCCTCGGCCACCGCCGCATGCAGGTTCTTGATTGTTAATATGTTTTGACTCATTTTCGTCTGTTTTTCAGCCATGTAGCGACGAGCGAATCAACCCACGCTCCCCTCCAGCGACAGCGCCAGCAGCTTCTGCGCCTCGACGGCGAACTCCATCGGCAACTGGTTGAGCACCTCCCGGGCATATCCGTTCACGATCAATCCCACGGCCTCTTCGGTCGAAATTCCGCGCTGGTTGCAGTAGAACAGCTGCTCTTCGCTGATCTTCGACGTGGTGGCTTCGTGTTCGACGGTGCTGGAGGAGTTGCCGCACTCGATGTAAGGGAAGGTGTGCGCTCCGCACTTGTCGCCGATGAGCAAGGAGTCGCACTGCGAATAGTTCCGGCACCCGGTCGCCCCTTTCGCCACGCGCACCAGTCCGCGGTAGGAGTTCTGCGAGAAACCGGACGAAATCCCTTTGCTGACGATCCGGCTCCGGCTGTTCCGCCCCAGATGGATCATCTTGGTTCCGGTGTCCGCCTGCTGCCGGTTCCCCGTCAAAGCGACGGAGTAGAACTCACCGACGCTGTTCTCCCCGGCCAAAATGCACGAGGGGTATTTCCACGTAACGGCCGAACCGGTTTCGACCTGGGTCCAGCTGAGTTTGGAACGGTCGCCCCGGCAAATTCCCCGCTTGGTTACGAAGTTGAAGACGCCGCCGCGCCCCTCCTTGTCCCCCGGATACCAGTTCTGGACGGTGGAGTATTTGACTTCGGCCTCCCGCTCGACGACGATCTCCACGATCGCAGCGTGCAGCTGGTTCTCGTCCCGCATCGGCGCGGTGCACCCCTCCAAATAACTGACATAGGCCCCTTCGTCCGCTACGATCAAGGTTCGTTCGAACTGTCCGGTTCCGGCGGCGTTGATCCGGAAATAGGTGGACAGCTCCATCGGACACCGCACGCCTTTCGGGATATAACAGAACGAACCGTCGGAAAATACGGCGGAGTTCAGTGCGGCGAAAAAGTTGTCGGTATGGGGGACGACACTGCCCAAGTACTTTCTGACAAGTTCGGGATGGCGCTGGACGGCTTCCGAGAAGGAGCAGAAGATAATCCCTTTTTCGGCCAAGGTCTCCTGAAAGGTGGTCTTCACGGAGACGGAGTCGATCACGGCGTCTACCGCCACTCCGGCCAGCGCTTTCTGTTCGTCGAGCGGGATCCCCAGTTTCTCGAAGGTGGCGCGCAGCTCCGGATCGACCTCGTCCATGCTGCGTTTGGGGTGTTTCTCCTTTTTCGGCGCGGCATAGTAGATGATCTCCTGGTAGTCGATCGGCGGAATATCGAGGTGGGCCCAGTCGGGCTGGGTCATGGTCTGCCACTGCCGAAACGCCCGCAACCGGAACTCCAACAGCCACTCCGGCTCCGATTTCAAGGCGGAGATGCGGCGAACGGTCTGCTCGTCCAGCCCTTTGCCGATGGTCTCGGTGGCGATGTCGGCGGTGAATCCGTATTTGTAGTCGCTTTGGGCGGCCTGTTCGATAATCTCTCTCTCTTCCATGGAAAAGACGGGTTTACCGGCTTGCCGGTCCGACAAAGATACAAAAAAACAGGAGCGGACGAAAAAGCCTTTCGTCCGCTCCTGTTTCTTGGTGCAGGTCCCGCCGCAACCCGGACCGGGGTTCGGCTACTCGCCGTTCTGCATCGATTTGTACAGATCGTTGTAGTGCTTGAATTTGGCCTCCATCTCCGGACTTCTGTCCTGCTGTTTCTGGTAGTACAGGCTTTTGAGGGTCTCTACGATTCCGATCTCTTTCGGGTTGATCGTATGGGCCTTTTCCAGCAGTTCGATCGCTCCGTCATAGTGAGGCACCGCCTGTTTGATCAAAGCGTCGTAGCCTTTCACGTCGTTGATGTCGAGTTTCTGGGCCTGTTCGACGAAACTGTCCCCCTTCCGGGCTTTCATAATCCCGGCGTTCATATAGCCGATATAGTTGTCCGGATCGGCCTCGGTCGCCTGCAGGAATGCAGCTTCGGCCTTGTCCGGATTGCCCATCTGTTCCCACAACGCGCCTTCCAATAAGTACAATGCGCCGTTCGTCGGATCCAATGCCTTGGCTTTGTCGAGCAGGGCTACCACCTGTTCCGGATCGCGCTTGGTCTGTACATACAGGTCGATCAACTGCGTAACCAACTGGTTGTTCGTCGGATAGGTTACGAATGCCGCTTCGAGCAAGGCGATGGCTTCGTCGTTTTTCCCCTGCTGTTGCAGGATATAGGCCATGTAAGAATCCACCCCGCCTGCTTGATCGTATCCGATCTCTTTGGCTTTGTGCAGGTATTCCAATGCTTTGTCGTACTCGCCGGCTTCGTTGTAGGAAATCCCGGCGTAATAAATCATCACCGAATCGACATTGTCGAGCATCCGGTTGGTCTCTGCCGCTTTGACGAACAGGTCGCCCGCTTCGGCCTTCCGGTTGAGGTTGTAGAGGTTCATTCCGTTGGTCTGGAACTGGTTGTAGAGGTTGTCCGTTACGATATACCCCTTGCCCGAAAAGATCCCCGGGTCGATTGCGTAGGCTTTCTTCAGCGCATCGAACGAACCTTCCAATGCTCCCGGCCGAAATTCGTGCTTCGCCTGCCAGAAAATTACCATACCGTTTTCATCCACGTAAATGTCGTAATTCTCGAAAACGTACTTTTTATACGGGCTGCCGCTCAGTTCGATCTCAACCACTTCCTGCGGCTCTTCCGGAATCATGCGGAGCAGTTCGTCGATAGGAAAATCGGCGATCAAATCTTTCGTATAAGCGGTCGAGGCCTCCAGCAGCACCGCTGCGCGATCGACCCAAGTCCCCGCCAGCTCCGCTTTTTTCGGATCGGCGATCGTTTCGTCGCTCTTGAGCAGGCGCTTGTTCAGACTCTCCAACGCTTTGGTCTGTGCGCTCACCGCCGAGACGGTCGCTGCGGCGGCAAGGATCAATAGGAGTTTTTTCATGGCTATTGAGCGTTTAGGGTTATTTCTTCGTGTTTATTCTGTGCGTATGACCGCCCCCCGGCGTATCATGCTTCTCCTCCCTCTTGCGTCGCATTCGCCGCTGCCGCTGTCTCGTCGACACTCTCTCCGTCGCTGTCCTGCGGCGCCTCGTCTTCGCTTTTCGGCACGGCGATCACCGAGGCGATGGCATCGTTCCCCCGCAAATTGATCACCTTGACTCCCTGTGCCGCCCGGCCGGTTACACGAATGTCGGAAACCGGGATCCGAATCGTCAAACCCGAACGGTTGATGATCATCAAGTCGTTCTCGTCGTTCACGGCCTGAATCGAAATCAGGCTGCCGGTCTTTTCCGTAATCTGAATGGTTTTGACCCCTTTCCCCGACCGGCCGGTGATCCGGTAGTCGTCGATTCCGGTCCGTTTTCCGTATCCGTTTTCGGAGACGACCAATATTTCCGGTTTCTGGTCCGGTTCGACGGTCAGCATGCCGATCACTTCATCCCCCGCGTCGAGCGAAATCCCGCGCACGCCGGCTCCCGTCCGACCGATCGCCCGCACTTTCGACTCCTCGAACCGAATGGCTTTCCCGCCTTTGGCCGCAATCACCACCTGTGCATTCCCCGAGGTCAGTGCGGCGTCGATCAGCTGGTCCCCCTCCTTGACCGTAATGGCGTTCACGCCGTTCAGCCGCGGACGCGAGTAGGCTTCCAGCAAGGTCTTCTTGATCGTCCCTTCGCGGGTACACATAATGATGTAGTTGCTGTTGACATACTCCGGATCGTTCAGCCGCCGCACATTGATATAAGCCCGAACCTTATCGTCCGGCTCGATCTGAATGACGTTCTGAATCGCGCGTCCTTTGGACGAACGAGAACCTTCCGGTATTTCATACACTTTGAGCCAGTAGCACCGTCCTTTCTCGGTGAAGAAAAGCATGGTGTTGTGCATCGTCGTAACGTACAGGTGCTCGATGAAGTCTTCGTCCCGGGTCGCAGACCCTTTCGATCCCACCCCTCCGCGAGACTGGGTCCGGTACTCGGTCAGGGGCGTGCGTTTGATATACCCCAAATGGCTGATCGTGATCACCACGTCTTCGTCGGCATAGAAATCCTCCGGATTGAACTCCTCGGCGGTCAGCACGATCTCGCTCCGCCGCTTGTCGCCATACTTCTCCTTGATCTCGAGAAGCTCTTCCTTGATGACTTGCATCTGCATCGGTTCGCTTCCCAACAGTTCGTTGTAGTAGGCGATCATCTTGCGCAGTTCGTCGTACTCCTGCTGCAACTTGTCGTGTTCCAGTCCGGTCAAGGCCCGCAGCCGCATATCGACAATGGCCTGTGCCTGCAGGTCGCTCAAACCGAACCGCGCGATAAGGCCCGTTTTGGCCTCGTCCGCATTCTTAGCGGCCCGAATGATCCGAATCACTTCGTCGATATTGTCCTGCGCAATCAACAACCCCTCCAAAATATGCGCCCGCTCCTCCGCCTTCCGCAGGTCGTACTTCGTCCGCCGCACGACCACTTCGTGCCGGTGCCGCACGAAATACCGGATCAACTCCTTGAGGTTCAATGCCCGCGGCCGCCCGTCGACCAATGCGATGTTGTTCACCGAAAAGGCGGACTGCAACTGGGTGTATTTGAACAAGGTGTTCAGCACGACGCTGGCCACGGCATCATGCTTGAGGATGATGACGATCCGCATCCCGTTCCGGTCGCTCTCGTCGTTGACGTACGAAATTCCGTCGATCTTTTTGTCGTTGATCAGCCCGGCGATCTTCTGGATCATCTCGGCTTTGTTGACTTGATACGGTATTTCGGTTACGACGATACACTCGCGGCCCGACTCCGTATGTTCGATCTCGGTCTTCGACCGGATCACGATCCGTCCGCGCCCCGTCTCGTACGCTTCGCGCACCCCTTCGTACCCATAAATGATCCCTCCGGTCGGAAAGTCGGGTGCTTTGATCTTTTCGATGAGGGCGGGAATTTCGATATCCGGGTCGTCGATATAGGCGTTGATGGCGTCGATCGTGTCGGCGAGGTTGTGCGGCGGCATGTTGGTCGCCATCCCCACCGCAATCCCCGAACTCCCGTTGACCAACAGCAGTGGGATCTTGGTCGGCAGTACGGTGGGTTCGTAAATGGTGTCGTCGAAGTTCAGGGTGAAATCGACGGTCTCTTTGTTGATGTCGGCCATCACCTCGTCGGTGATTTTCTTCATCCGGGCTTCGGTGTACCGCATGGCGGCGGGCGAGTCCCCGTCCACCGACCCGAAGTTCCCCTGACCGTCGACCAACGGATACCGCAACGACCACTCCTGCGCCATTCGCACCATCGCATCGTACACCGAACTGTCGCCGTGCGGGTGGAATTTCCCCAGCACCTCCCCTACGATTCTGGCCGATTTCTTGTGCGGTTTGTCCGAGTACAGCGAGAGCTCATTGCTCATCCCGTACAACACCCGCCGGTGCACGGGTTTCAACCCGTCCCTTACGTCCGGCAGGGCGCGCGATACGATCACCGACATCGAATAGTCGATGTAGGCGCTCTTCATCTCCTCCTCGATATTGATCTTGATGATTCTTTCCTGTTGTTCTTGCATGGGTTGTTCAGAGTTTCCTTTCCTTGCTTTATTAAACCACTAAGATAGGGCTTTTCGGCGACACTCGCAAATTCTGCCCATTCTTTCCTGCTTCGGCGCTCCGAGGTTATTTGTAGAGTACGACAGGAACGTCGTTGGCTTGTGCTTTTCCGGGGGTGGTGCGTCCGCGCCGGATGGCTTTTTCGAGCTGGTGCAACAGGCGGCTGCTCTGCTTCCGGTCGGAAATATAGCGGTTCGTTTCGGCTGCTTCGCCCGGAGCGGCGGCCATGTCGAAGAGTTGCATGCGGGGGGCGTCGGCCGGTTCGGCACCGGGCACCGGGGCGCTCCAGCCGCCGGAACCGGGACAGACGCAAAGTTTCCACCGGCCTTGCCGGATAGCGAAGAATCCTTCGATGGAGTGGTGGACGAGCAGGCGTTTGCGGTCGGCCGGCCGTTCCCGGCCGCACAGGATGGCCAGCTGGCTGAAGCTGTCCTCACCGGCATCGTCAGGCAGGCTCAGGCCGAGCAGGTCGGCACAGGTGGCCATCAGACCGCTCAGGCAGACCGGGGCGTCGCTCCGGCTGCCGGGAGCGATCAAGGCCGGATAGCGCATGATGTAGGGAATGCGATGACCGCCGTCGTAAATGTCGGCTTTCGTACCGCGGAAGATGTAGCTGGGGTTGTGGCCGTGCGCCTTGAGATTTTCGTAATTGGCCGACGGGGAGCAGCCGTTGTCGGTGGTGAAGATGATCCAGGTATTCTGTTCGATGCCGGCTTCGCGCACGGCGGCCATGACACGTCCGACGACGTCGTCCACATGGAGCAGGAAGTCGCCGTAGGGACCGATCCCGCTCTGGCCGGCAAACCGGTCGGAGGGGATGATCGGGGTGTGGGGGGCGGTCAGCGGGAAGTAGAGGAAGAAGGGTTCGTTTCCGGCGGCCTGACTGCGGATGTATTCAACGGCTTTGTCGGTAAAGTGGTCGAGGGTTCGGGGGATGTCGAAATCCTGTGCGATAGGGCCTTTGCGCCAGAAGGCATATCCGTTTCGACCGTCGATGGTGTCGACGACGGGGGCGGTGATGCGCCCGTTTTCGATGTAAACGTAGGGAGGAATATCGAGCGAGGCGGGCATGATATAAGAGTATTCGAAGCCGTTATCGTTCGGGCAGGCGGTCAGCGGCCGGGTGAAATCGACTTGGCGGGGGGCATCGGGACGATATTGCCAGCCGAGTCCGAGGTGCCATTTCCCGATGCAGGCGGTGTGGTAACCGGCGGAAGCGAGCAGGCCGGCTACGGTCAGCCGGTCGGATTCGATCAGCGGAGGGGTGTAGGACCAGGCGACACCCGACTGGAGCGGCGAACGCCAATTGTAACGACCGGTGAGGATCGAATAGCGCGACGGGGTCGAAACGGAGGAGGAGGTGTGGGCATCGGTAAAGGAGATCCCCTGTGCAGCGAGACTGTCGATGTGCCGGGTCCGGACTTTGCACTCGGGATTGAGGGCCGACACGTCGCCGTAACCCATGTCGTCCGCCAAAATATAGATGATGTTGGGACGTTCGTTTTTACCGGCGGAACGGGCTGCAGCAAACGTCGGCACTAAAGTGCCCAGCAAAATGGGAGCAAGAAGTCGTTGCATGGACAATAACTGGTATTATGATTCGATAAACAAATGTACTATTTTTTGCATACTCTGTTCGTTGGGAACAAGAGGGTACCGTTCTTTTTCTGAAGAAAAAGAACCAAAAAGACTTTCGGGAATGCTTGCGCATTCCATGACCGTACGCGGTGATAGGCTTCGCCTTGTTTATTGGGTTGGGGTAATGGAGCGCTTCTTGTAAGTTAAACTCAATTGCGCTCCATTACCCC
>JAFLSI010000080.1 GCA_022511025.1 Rikenella sp.
TCGCTTTGCTCTCGCAAAGACGAGCGAAATTCCTCTCTATGCGGGCGGGCGACGGCGGTGCCGAGCGGCACCCGAAACGGGCAGCCTCTACCCGACAAGAGGAAACTGCCCTCGGGCCGGGCAGGCCCCGCGTGCCCGCGGCGGGCGATGGGCAGCCTCTGCCCCAAAAGCGAGACCCAAGTCGGCAAAAAAATAAAAAAGGCTGCCGAAAGCCTCGACAAGAGGACCGACAAGCAGCCCTATTATCAACAATTTATTAACAACTTAACCACAAACAGTTATGGGAAAAATCATTTCCAACCCCAAGAACTACACCGGGAACGAGTTAGAGAGCATCTTTTTCCGGCCGTTGGTGAGCGGACCGAGCGCCCTCGATCTCGGCATCCGGATGATGTACAACATGCCCGTCCCGACCACCCTGAACTTTTGGAAGCGCGGCGTCGACCTGCTGCAGAAGTACAGCGCCGGGTGGAACGGCAGCGCCGCATCGGACAAGTACCAGAAAGTCATCGAGCTGCATAAGGTGAAAGCCGAGATGGGCTATGCCGCAGAGGACTATTTCTCGATGGTGTACGAACGGATCGCCGGACGTCCGGAGGTGAACCTCGGCGACCTGTCGGGGACCGAGTTGGAAGAGGCCGAAACCGCCCTGTTCCGGGAGTCGATCGCCGAATCGATCCGGGCCACGATGTGGGTCGGCGACACCAGCCGTTCCAGCGGGTTCAACACCTTCGACGGTTTCTTCAAACGGTTGATCGCCGACACCGGCAGCGCCGACGACGACGTGAAGAAAGTCGACATGACCTCGATGGCCACTGCCGGCAATGCCGAGAAGCTGTTCAAAGCGATGTACGCCGCCGCTCCGGCCGAACTTCGGTCGATGAAGTCCGACGGCCATCTGGTTCTGCTCGTAACGCGCGACGTAGCCGAAAACTACGAAGAGAGCCTCCTGAGCGGATCGTTGGACAGCGTCCGCGCCGCCAAGATCAACGGCATCGACCGGTTGTCGTTCCGCGGGATTCCGGTCGTCGACATTCAGGCCGACACCTACCTGACCGCCGTCGGCGACCAGCCGTCCTCGTGGGCGATCCTGACCGACAGCCGCAACTTGGCCGTCGCCGTCAACACCTCCGACCTCCCCGGTTCCGAAGTGTCGATGTGGTACAACCCCGACCAGATGGAGAACCGCCAGCGGGCCACCTTCATGGCCGGCTGCGACTACCTGCTGCCGGAGTTGATCGTCGTTTCGTACTCGGCATAGTCCTCCCGTCCCGCTCCGCCGGACACCGGCAGCCGCTGCGCCGATGAGGCGCCCGCCCCGCTCTTACTGTGAAGTAAGAGCGGGGCTTTTTTTGTCATTCCCCCGCGAACGGACGGCAGGCCGGCCGCCTCAGCAGCCAGTCCAGCAGCATCCCCCCCGCAAAACCCGCATGCGCCCGCAGCGTCCGCCACCAGCCGTAGTGCTTCACCATGATTTTCCAGCGCTCCCGCCAACTCGCCCGCCGGCGCCGAGTCGAAATCCCCCCCGTCGTGAAACAGCTCAGCACGATGCCCGTATCCACCACCGACCCGGCCCGTTTCAGACACTCGATCACCCAGTCGATATCGGCCGCCAACCGGTACCGGTCCGTATCGTAGAGCGGTGCGATCGCCCGCCGCACGAGGAACGACTGGTGGCAGACCACCATCCCCTCCGTCAGCGATCGCCACGTCAGCCCCCCCCGCGGGAGCCGTTTTTTCCGCAACCCCAGCACCTCGCCCGACGGCGTTTCCACCAGCGTTTCGCCGTAATAGACATCCGCCAGCGGCCGCCCCGCCGGAAAAATCCGCGTCAGCGCATCCCGGCGGAAGACCCGGTCGCCCGCATTCACGAACCACAGGTAATCCCCCGTCGCCGCCCGAATCCCCTTGTTCATCGCATCGTACAGCCCCTCGTCCCGTTCGCTCGCCGCATATGCGATCGTCTCCCGGAAGCGTTCCATCACCGCCTGCGTTCCGTCCGTCGACCCGCCGTCGATCACAATCACCTCCAACTCCGCCGCCGACCGGTCGAGCGCCGCGAGGTTCGCCAGCGTTTTTTCCAACTCCGCCGCCGCATTCCACACCACCGTAATGACTGAAACTTTGACCATAATCGCAACCCCCGAATTATTCTCCGCAAAATTACTATATTTGGGACGATTTTGCGCCGCCCCGCTGCGCACCCTTGCAACCATGACCACTCAATCCGGACCGGAACCTCCCATGAGCCGCTACCAGACCACCGTTCGCCTGTCGTTATTCATCGTCATCGCCCTGCTGACCGGGATCCTGCTCGGTCTCCTGCTCGAACGCGCCGCCCTGCGCAAAGCCTACGACACCGTCCGGCAGGGCGACAAACTGAGCTGGGCGCTGAGCCAGATCGAGAGCCGGTACGTCGACCCCATGTCGCGCGACTCGTTGGCCGAATTGGCCGTACCCGTGCTGTTGCAGGAGCTGGATCCGCACTCGGTCTACATTCCCGCGCGGGAATTCGCCGCCACCAACGAGCCGCTGACCGGAACGTTCGACGGCATCGGAGTGATGTTCAACATGCTGACCGACACCGTCCAGATTACGAACGTCATCTCCGGCGGACCGAGCGCCGCAGCCGGAATCGTGGCCGGCGACCGGATCATAACCGTGAACGACAGCACGATTTCCGGCGTCGGGATGGACCAGGAGCGCGTCGTCGGGATGCTGCGCGGGCCGAGAGGGACCACGGTCCGTCTGGGGATTCTGCGGTCGCCGGCCGAGGAGCTGCTGCCCGTCGTCGTTACCCGCGGCGCCATACCGGTCAAGAGTCTGGAAGCCGCCTTTCTCGTCCCCGGTCATCCGGAAATCGGATACATCCGGTTCGGACGGTTCGCCGCGACCACCTACAACGAAGTACTCGCCGCCCTCGGCCGGCTGCGTTCCCAGGGAGCGACCCGGATCATCCTCGACCTGCGGGGCAACGGCGGCGGATACATGGACCAGGCGATCTTCATCGCCAACGAATTTCTGCACGCCGGCCAGAAGATCGTCTACACCGAGGGAGCCGCCTCGCCGCGCATCGACCAGCACGCCGACGGTAACGGCCGGTTCCAGCAGACCGATCTGGCCGTGGTGATCGACGAGAACACCGCCTCGGCCTCCGAGATTGTCGCCGGAGCGATCCAGGACAACGACCGCGGGCTGATCGTCGGGCGGCGCTCGTTCGGCAAAGGATTGGTGCAGGAGCAGCTCGTCTATCCGGGCGGCGACGGATCGGCCGTGCGGCTGACCGTCGCCCGGTACTACACCCCGGTGGGGCGGTCGATCCAGAAACCGTACACGCCGGGCGACGACGCCTCCTACTACAGCGAGCTGACCCGACGGCGCGAGCACGACGAATTTTTCAGCGCCGACAGCATTCACCTGCCCGATTCGCTGCGGTTCACCACGCCGGGCGGGAAAACAGTCTACGGCGGAGGAGGGATCATGCCCGACATTTTCGTGCCGGTCGACACGACGGGGCTGACCCCGTATTTCCTGAAACTGTTCCAGAAGAACCTGATATTCCGGTACGCCCAGCGGATGACCGACCGGTACCGGCGGGAGATCAATGCGATCGGCACGCTGCGGGCGCTCGACCGTTTTTTTGCCGACAAGAACCTGTTCTACGACTTCGTCGCCTATGCCGACCGCGAAGGGGTGCATCCGACCGAGGCCGAGATGACCCTTTCCAAGCCGTTGATCGAGGCGCAGATACGGGCCTACATCGGCCGGAACACCTCGCTTGACGAGACGGCATTCTACTACTACATGTTCCCGCAGGACAACACCCTGCTTCGGACCGTCGCCGCCCTCGAATCGGGCGGCGACGGCTTCCTGCCGCAGGACGACGACCTGCGCTGAGCCGCCTCCCCGGACCGGCCGGGAGAGACAGAGAGACACTGCACTTATGAAGAAAAGAGAGCACATCATTCGACACCTCGGGCAGAGGTTATTCGTTTTCGCCGCCGCGGTTTTCGCATGCGGAGCGATGGAGCGGACGGCGGCGCAGAGCGGCGCGGTGGAGTTCAACTCCCGCGCGCCGCTCCGGGTGAGCGAAGGGGAGACCTTCCGGATCGAATTCGTCGTCAGCGTCGAGGGGAACCGGCAGGGCGATCTGGACGGCGCGCAGTTCGCTCCGCCGGACTTGAACGGGATAGAGGTGCTGGCCGGCCCCGTTCCGTCGCGGGGCGTCTTCATGTCCACCGTGAACGGCGTGTCGCAGAGCCGGACGACCGCCACATTCACCTACTTGGTGCGGGCCGGATCGGCCGGCCGCATCCGGATACCGGAGGCCGGCGTTACGGTCGGCGGAAAGAGCTATCGCAGCAAGCCGCTGACGATCGACTGCGTGAAAAGCGGGGCGGGTTCCTCCCCGCAGCAGCCCGGCCGGTCGGGGGGCGGCGGAGCCGATGAAACGGGCGGGAAAAGTTCCTTGTCGGCCGACGACATCCTGTTGCGGATCGAAGTCAACAAAACCGAGGTGTACCGCGGGGAGCCGGTCGCAGCGACGCTGAAGATCTACACCTGCGTGCCGATCGTCGGGTTCGAGCAGATCAAATACCCCGCCCTGAACGGCTTCTGGGCACAGGAGCTGGAGATAACCGACACCGAGGGACGGACCGAAACGGTCGGAGGAAAGAGCTACCACGGCCAGGCGCTGCGTCAGTGGCTGCTCTATCCGCAGCGGTCGGGGACGCTCGAGATCGAGCAGGCTCAGCTGTCGGCGGTGGCCCAGCTCGTTACGCAGCTGCCGGCCACCGGGTCGCATTACGATCTGATTTACGGCGGAGCGCCGCAAATCAAGAATATAACGACCAAGTTGTCTTCGCCGGCGGTGAAGATTCGGGTCAAGGAACTGCCCCAGCCGCAGCCGGCCGACTTCACGGGGGCGGTCGGACAGTTCGAGTGGACCGGCGGGATTTCGGGCGACCGGTTTGCGGCCAACACGGCCGGTTCGTTCACGCTGCGGCTGAGCGGGACGGGGAACTTTCCGCTCGTCGAGGCCCCGCAGATCGACCTGCCGGTCGCATTCGAGCAGTTCGACCGCAAGACCACCGAACGGCTGACCCACACCGCACGCGGGACGACGGGCGAAAAGAGTTTCGAATACCCGTTCATTGCCCGGGCCGAGGGGGACTATACGCTGCCGGGCATCCCGTTCTCGTACTTCGACCCGGCAGCGGGGAGCTACCGGAGGCTGACCACGCCGGACTTCCGGATCGAGATTCTGCGCGACGAGGGGGGCGGAGGTACGGAGGGGCTGGGGATGATCTCCGGGGTTACGAAAGAAGACCTCCGGCTGCTCGACTCCGACATCCGCTTCATCCGGATGGGCGATCCGGGGTTGGTCCGTCAGGGGCGGGTTTTTCTGTGGTCGGGAGGCTGGTTTGCGGCGGCGTTGGGTTTGGCGGCGGTTTTCGCGGGGCTGCTGGTCTATTTGCAAAAGAGCATTCGCGAACGGGCCGACGTGGTGCGGACCAAGACCAAGAAAGCCAGCAAAGTGGCGCTCCGGCGGCTGAAACGGGCCAAAACGTTCATGACGGCAGGCCGGGAGGGGGCTTTCTTCGAGGAGCTGCTGCGGGCTTTGTGGGGCTACATGGGGGACAAGTTAGCGATCGAGGTGGCGAACTTGACGAAAGAACGGGTGCAGGAGGAGCTGGTCGTCCGGCGCGGGGTGAGCGACGACGAGGCGCGGGAGTTTCTGGGGCTGCTGGCGGAGTGCGAACTGGCCCAGTATTCGCCTGCGGCAGGCATCCAGCCGCAGGAGGCCTACCGGCAGGCATTGGAGCTGATCGACAGGTTCGAATCCAAATTATGAATGTAGAAAGGACAAGCGTATGCAAATGATCGAGAGCGACAAACGGTACGGTTCGCAGAACCGTCGGCCTCAGCGCCGGGCGACCGCAGGTCGCCGGGGGGGGCGGCGCGAGGCCGAGTGCCATATCGATAGATTCGGTATTCGGCTGGTTGCCGGGATGATATTATTCTTGACCGTCGTGCTGCCGGGGCGTGCCGCAGCTGTTGCGGTTGGGAGAGAGGATACGACGGCGGTTGCAGTCGAGGCCGATAGTCTGCCGAAGGCGGAGCGGCCGGTATCGATCTCCGACCTGCCGCTCGACACGCTGTGGACACAGGCCCATGCGGCATACAGCGACGGACGGTACCGGCAAGCGGCGGAGCTGTACGAAACGTTGCTGGAACGGGGGATGCACAGCCCGAAACTCTACTACAACCTCGGCAACTGCTGGTTCAAACAGGGCCGGATGGGACGGGCGATCCTCAACTACAACCGGGCCTTGCTGCTCGATCCGACGGACGAGGATGCGCAGTACAACTTAGCGCTGGCCAACGTGCGGATCGTGGACCGGATCGACACGGTGCCGGAATTCTTTCTCAAAACGTGGCTCCGGGAGCTGGGGCTGAGTTTGGGGAGCGATGCGTGGGCGGTACTGGGGCTGGTGTTTCTGGGGCTGACGTTCGGGGCGGTGCTGCTGTGGCTGTTGGGACGGACGCTGCCGATGCGGCAGGCGGGATTTTACGGAGGATTGGCGGGGGCGGTGCTTTGCATCGCCTGCACGTGCTATGCCCATTTCCAGCGGACACGGCTGCTGCATGGCGATGAGGCGGTGGTGATGAACCTCATGGCACCGGTCAAAAGCTCTCCGGGGACCGGAAGCAAGGATATATTCGTGCTGCACGAGGGGACGAAGGTGCGGATGCTCGACCGGCTCGACGGCTGGACGGAGATCGTGCTCGCGGACGGAAACAAGGGCTGGATCGCGTCGAATGCGATCGAACCGGTCGTGCTGCGGAGGGAGGAAGAGACGAACCGCTTGACGGAGGAGGATCGGTAGTGTCGAAGTTGCTGGAAAATGTGGTGGGCGAGCTGTCGAAGCTGCCGGGGGTCGGACGGCGGACGGCGCTGCGGTTGGCGCTGCACCTGCTTCGGCAGGAGATCGAGGATGTGGACCTGTTTGCGGGGGCGATCTACCAGTTCCGGCGGGACATCTGCTGGTGCAAGCAGTGCCGCAACCTGTCGGACGAAGAGTTGTGTCCGGTCTGCACCGATCCGAAACGGGACCGATCGACGATCTGCGTGGTCGAACAGGTGGGCGACCTGCTCTCGATCGAAAACACGCGCCAGTACAATGGCCTGTATCATGTGTTGGGGGGGGTGATTTCGCCGATCCAGGGGATTGCGCCGTCGGACCTGCATGTCGACCTGCTGGTGGACAACATCCGCCGGTTGGGGGTGCGCGAAGTCATCCTGGCTTTGGGAACGACGATCGAGGGGGAGACGACCTCCTACTATCTGACCAAGAAGCTGCAACCGTTAGGGGTGGTCGTGTCGGTGATCTCGCGGGGGATCGGTTTCGGCGACGAGTTGGAATATGCCGACGAACTGACGATTGCGCATGCGCTTAAAAACCGGCAGGCGCTGTAGGATAGAACATGGGGGGCGCTTACCCTCCTCTGACTCGCTAAAGCCGGGGCCACACCCTTCGGGTGTCTTATTGGCAGCCTCTACTCTCTATGGCCGAGAATACAGGTCGGAGCCAGCGGGGACTGCTTGCAGGCCTCCGCAGCCGGGGGCTTCGGCCTGCCCACTTCTGCGAAGT
>JAFLSI010000081.1 GCA_022511025.1 Rikenella sp.
TCCGACACTCGGCGGTGCTCGTGTCTTCGCGCCGGACGGCTGACCCGGTGCCGCTCGGCACCCGAAACGGGCAGCCTATACCTCTATAAGCCTCTACCCGACAAAAGAAAACCGCCCTCGGGCCGGGCAGGCCCCGCGTGCCCGCGGTGGGCAAGGGGCAGCCTATACCCCGAACAAATATGCTGCACATCGCTAAAGCGCCCCCAAAATCCCCGACAGGCCTGCGGGGTGCTCTTTCGGATAATCCCGAGAAATTATTAATTTTGTCAGAACGGAATACCTCCATTCAGACACGCATGGATTTACGGCAATCATCGTCCTACTATACACTCTATCACTATTTTCGCGAGCGATTCGTACTACCTCTACGACAAGGGCTGTACCGGTTCGTACGGACCGTGCTGCTGGTTTTCATCGTCGCCTCGGTCGGGAATTTTCTTTTCTCCTACTACTTCGTTACCCCCAAGATGCACCGGTTGGAGGAGCAGAACAAAGCATGGGTGCGCAGCTACCAGACCCTTGCCCGGCGAGTCGACGCCTCGATCGAACGGCTGACCGAACTGCGCGAACGGGACCACGCCGTCTACCGGGCGATCTTCTCGACCGACACGCTCGACATTCCGGGCATCTATACACCGTACCCGGCCGAAAAGTACGCCTCGGTGGGATACGGACGGTACGCCCCGCTGATGACACAAGTGTGGGAAAAGATGGACGCCTTGGGAAGGGAGCTTTACCTGCAGTCGCTCTCGTACGACGAGATCGAAAAGTTAGCCGTCGACAAGGATTTGATGGCCGAAGTGGTTCCGGCGATCATGCCGTTGGACAAGAACAAGATACGAGGCGACATCGGAGCGTTCGGGATGCGGATGCACCCGATTTTGAAACGGTATATCGGCCATGAAGGGATCGACATGGGAGCCGAACGCGGCACCCCGGTTTATGCCACAGGGACAGGATTGGTGTACGACCAGAAACCCCAGTCGGGATACGGGATCCAGATCGTGATCGACCACGGGTTCGGCTACCAGACCCGGTATGCCCACCTGAACAAAAGTTTGGTCAAGCCGGGTCAGTTGGTCAAGCGGGGCGAAAAGATCGGCGAAGTGGGGAGTACGGGCCGTTCCACAGGGCCGCACCTCCATTACGAAGTGATCTACCGCGGCCGGCCGGTCAACCCGATCAACTACATCAGCCGCGACATGAGCGAAGAGGAGTTCCGCGCCATCACCGAATCGGCCAAAGCCACAACATACGAACTGGATGAATAAGCCCACACGAAATACGACCGGCGAAACTCGGCAGAGGCACCGCTATGCACAATGGGTAAAATGGGGGTTCCGTTTCCTGAGCGGAATGGGGGTAGCGGTACTCTACTTCATCGTTTTTTCGCTCTTTTTCGATACCCCGATCGAACACGAACTGAAAAAAAGCGCCCGGCGGCTCGAAGCGGAATACCGGCAGTTAGAAAAACGGTACGACACCTTGCAACAGGTGCTCGACAACGTTTCGGAACGCGACAAGAACGTCTACAAGATTTTGTTCGAAGCGGAACCGGTTCTGGGCGAGGACGAAGACCGGCAGCGGAGAGAGGAGTTTCGCAAACAGTTGAACGGGATGTCGAATCTGGAGCTCGGTGTGTGGTTCGAGCAGCATTTGAAAAAGCTGTACCAGCGCGTATCGAACTACGGGATTCAGATCGAAGCCGACCAGGAACGGGTGGCGGCAGATTTGGAACGGGCGCTTTCGATTCCGGCGATCCAGCCGGTGGACAACCGGATTCTGACCCTGCTCACAGCCTCGTTCGGCGAACGGGTGCACCCCTTCTTCAAGACAATGACACAGCACGACGGAGTCGACTACTCGGTGCCGACGGGGACCGCGGTTTTTGCAACGGCGGACGGAACGGTGAGCAGTTTGCAGGCACGGGGGCAGTCCGGCTTAAACCTGACGATCGACCACGGGAACGGCTACGAGACGATCTACTCCCATTTGGACAAAGTAATGACGATGCCGGGGAGGCGGGTCAGCCGGGGAGACATCATCGCCTTTTCGGGCAATTCGGGCCTGTCGTTCGCACCGCACCTGCATTATGAAATACGCTACAACGGCAAGGCAGTCGACCCGGTGAACTACTTTTTCATGGAGTTGGACATGCCTCGGTTGCGGCGGCTGAAAGAGATTTCGGGATTAGGCATGCAGTCGTTCGACTGACGGAGGTCCGGTCGGGATATCAGAGGTCCGAAATTTCGCATTGCCCGGGCGGCAGCCCGGCAGCGGCCGGAGACCGCCCCTGATTAGTTTGACAACCACTAAACCTATAAATAAAATGACCCCTATCACGAGACACATCGTATCGCTTGTCCTCGGTGCAAGCCTGCTTGCTATCCCCGGCAAGACATTCGGACAAAAAGGCGCCGAATATTACCGGTCGCCCGTAGGATTCCCCATCGTGCTGGCCGGGAACGTCGGCGAGATCCGCTCCAACCACTTCCACACCGGGATAGACATCAAAGCCCTGCAAGGCATCGGGAGTCCGGTGTATGCTGCGGCAGACGGCTACGTCGTGCGCGTAGGCATATCGCCGGTCGGATACGGACACGTGCTGTACGTCGCCCACCCGAACGGCGAGACCTCGGTTTACGGCCATTTGCTCAGTTTTTCGCCGAAGATCGCCCGGTGGGTTCGGGAGCAGCAGTCCGCAAAGCGGTCGTTCCGCGTCGACCTCTATCCCGAAAAAGGGCAGTTCCCTGTCAAGCAGGGCGAACGGATCGCCTCTCTCGGCAATACAGGGTCGTCGGCCGGTCCGCACCTGCACTTCGAGATACGCGACACGAAGGGACGGCCCCGGAACCTGATCGCCGAAAAGGTCTATCAAGTCGCCGACCACATTCCGCCGGTCGTCAGCCGGATTTTCGTGTACGACATAGACTCCTCCAACGGCGTACCCTACCGGATCCTGCGAAAGAGCATAGCCGTCGAGACCCGGGCCGACGGAACCGCCATCCCGAAAGACTCGGTTATCTCCTTCGGCCGGCGCGGGTACTTAGCCTATGAAGTGATCGACTACAAAGACGAGAAAAACAATACGATGGGTCTTTATGCCCTCGAACAGCGGGTGGACGGCGAACCGAATTTCCAGTTCTCCATCGACCGGCTCGATTTCGCGACCTCCTCCTACGTGAACACCTTCGTCGACTATTCGAAAAACCGGCTGGCCAAACGGACCTCGGTGCTTCGGGCCTATATCTCGCCGAACAACCGGCTGGCCTTTTACGGGCTTCCGCGCGACGTGTCAGACGGGACGATCGACCTGTCGATGAAGCCCATACGGCAGATCGAGACCATCTTTACGGACGACGCCGGCAACCGGACAACGCTGAAGTTCCGCATCAAACGGGGAGCGGACCCGAGCATGGTTCCACCGAAGGGAGAGCCTGTGTCGTGGTCAACGGGACGGACATTCCATTTGCAGGATGCGACGGTTCAGATTCCCGGAGGCGCGCTGTACGAATCGATGATCATGCAGGCGACACGGGACACGGTGAACGGCATACCGGTCGTACGGGTGGGGAACGAAGACATCCCGTTGCAGAAAGCGGCCAACGTCCGGTTCTCGGTGGAGAGCCTGCCGGTATCTTTGCGGTCGAAAGCGATGATCGTTTCGGTGGACGAGAACGGCCAGACAAAAAACATGGGAGGAGGCTGGGAAGCGAGACTGAACCAAGTCGCCGTATCGGTGAAGCAGCTCGGCTGTTATGCCGTAACGATCGACACCGTACCGCCGAACATTCAGGCGCTGTATGCCTCCGGCGAGCAGATTCCGGCGAAACAAAGAGTGCAGTGGACGGCGACAGACAATCTGTCGGGGATTGCCCACTCGACGCTGACCGTGGACGGGAAATGGGCCCATTTGTCCTGGGACCTGAAAAGCCGGACGCTGGCGCACACACCGGTGCGCGGAAAGACGCCCAAAAAACACCGGCTCGTACTCACCGTGATCGACGGAAAAGGGAACACGCAAACCTGGAAAGGGAGTTACACATGGTAGAAAAACGACCGATCATCGAAGTGTGCGCCAATTCGGCGGCCAGCTGCGTGGCGGCGGAACAGGGAGGAGCGGCGCGGGTCGAGTTGTGCGCAGGGATTCCGGAGGGGGGGACGACTCCGAGTTACGGCGAGATGGTTACAGCCCGACGGGCTATCGGGATTCAGTTGAACGTCATTATCCGTCCGCGGGGCGGAGATTTCCTGTACACACCGGCCGAGATACAGACGATGCAGCTCGACATCGAAGCGGCAAAAGCGGCAGGGGCCGACGGCGTGGTATTCGGCTGTTTGCGGGCCGACGGGAGGGTAGACACGGAACGAACGGCTGAACTGAAAGCGGTTGCAGGCGGTCTGTCGACCACGTTCCACCGGGCGTTCGACGTTTGCCGCGACCCGTTCGAGGCATTGGAAGAGATCATTGCCTTGGGGTTCGACCGGATTCTGACCTCCGGACAGGAGGCAACGGCACCGCAAGGGGCGGCCCTGATTGCGGAGCTTGTCCGGCGGGCGGCGGGCCGGATCGTCATCATGCCGGGCTGCGGAGTGAACGAAACGAACATCGCCGATTTGGCAAGGGCGACCCGGGCCGAAGAGTTCCACATGTCAGCCCGGCGACGGGTCGAAGGGGGGATGAAGTACCGCAACGAACGGGTGTCGATGGGGGGAACGGTAACGGTCGAGGAGTTCGCCCGCGACCTCACCGATCCGGAGCGGGTGGCCCGGTCGATCGAAGCGCTGAAGCATGTATGACCTGATCGTCATAGGCGGCGGGCCGGCCGGACTGATGGCGGCGGGAGAGGCGGCGGCCTTTCTCGGCGGCCGGGGGCGGGTGCTGCTGTTGGAGAAGATGGAAAAACCGGCCCGGAAACTGCGGATCACGGGCAAAGGACGGTGCAACCTCACCAACGACCGGCCCCGAACGGAGTTCTTGGACAAGGTGAGACAGGGACGGGAGTTTCTGGAACCGGCGTTCGAGGCTTTCGACAACCGGGCCGCAATCGGGTTCGTCGAACGGGAGTTAGGGGTGCCGTTGGTTCACGAACGGGGCGGACGGATTTTTCCGGCGTCGGGACGGGCGTGGGAGGTGGCGGAGGCTTTCGTGGCGTGGGCCTCGGGCAAGGGGGTCGAGATTCGGTGTCATGCGCCGGCAGCCTCGTTGCGGATCGGGGGAGGGAGGATTCGGGGCGTGGCGCTGGCTTCGGGAGAGCGGATCGAGAGCCGGGCGGTGGTCCTGACAACGGGCGGGGTGAGCTACCCGGCGACAGGCTCGACGGGCGACGGACACGAAATGGCATACGAAGCGGGACACCGGATCGTGCCGCTCCGACCGGCCTTGGTGCCGTTAGAGGTTTCGGTGCCGGCCGGACTGAAAGGATTGGCGCTGCGGAATGTCGAATTGTCGCTGTGGGTCAACGGCGAGGTGGCGGAGCGTCGGTTCGGCGAATTGGAGTTCACGGCGGAGGGAGTGGCGGGCGGAGCGATCGTCTTGCAGGTGAGCCGAACGGCGGTGGATGCGCTGGCGGACGGACGGCGGGTGGAGCTGTCGGTGGATCTGAAACCGGCGCTCTCCGCGGAGAAGCTGCGCAACCGCCTCGGACGGGAAGTGGCGTCGCTGAGGGGGGCGGCATCCGTGAAAGAGCTGTTGCAGCGGCTGCTGCCGGCCCCATTGCGAGGGTCGATTGCACAGGCGGCGGGACTGACCCTCTCGAAAACGGTGGAGGGGTTCGGCGAGGAGGAGGCCGAGCGACTGATTGCGGTGCTGAAGGCCTGGCGGTTCGGGGTGCTCGACTACCGGCCTTTCACGGAGGCTATCGTTACGGCGGGCGGGGTCGATCTTCGGGAGGTCGACTCCCGGACGATGGAGTCGCGAAAGGTGGCGGGACTTTATTTCGCGGGCGAACTGCTCGATGTGGATGCGGACACGGGGGGATACAACATCCAGATCGCCCTTTCCACGGGTTTCTTGGCGGGGCGCAGCAGCTCGCACGCGTTGAGGGTTTCCGAGGCAGCGGCCCAGCCGTAGCAACTCCTGCAAACAAACCGGGCGGGTTCCTTTTGAAAAAGGAACCCGCCCGGTTCGATTCCCGAAAACCGATCTCCGTCAGTCGAACCTCACCTCTCCCGAATCACCGGTAACCCCCGCCGAGGCATCCTCCAAATCGACTCCCCAGTATCCCCCCGCCGAAACGACCGAAATGCGCGCATCCGACGCATTCGCCCCGACGATCCGAACCGTCAGATCGTAAATATTGTTTCTGACCACATTGTAGTCCGACAGGACATCCGCTCCGATGTAAAACTTGTAGCTCAGATCCGCCTCCGCCCCCTCCGCAAAGGTATATCTCCCCTGCACCTCCACGTAGGTGCAGTAAGGGCCTTGTCCGCTCTGCGCCGTCTCCGCACTTTTGTCGAACGCCGTACTCCCGCTCCCCGTCCCGCGCCGGTTTTCCGCCACATACCAAGTGTAGGTTCCCGCTGCCGGATCGTTCACGGCCTCGTAAGAGGCAAAATTCTCCGCCGCAGCGACCGGATACAATCCCGCTCCGGACTGCTGTTCCAAGAAACTTTGAACCGCTGCCGCCTGGCAGAGCTGCAACCGGGTCGGCACGAACCGATCCCCGGCCGTCGCCAGATCGACCGACCAGGTGATTCTGACTTTCGCCACGGCGCGTTTCATCTGCACCGCAGCCGGCAATCCCGCTGCCGTAATATCCCCTTTGTAGATCCCGGAGATCGGCAAGTACCGGTCGGCCGCCCCCTCGCCCGTATGGAGGGTCGCCTCCGAAACCCGCCGGGTCAGGGTCTGAAAGGCGCTCCACGTCCCGGCATAGCCGTTAAACAGGTCCGGGTCGAACGTGTTGGCCACGAATGCGACCGTCTGTGCCGTTCCGTTGGAGAGGGTTACGGGGAAGTTGTCCGGGTCGTAGGATGCGTAATACTTGCTCCGCACGCAAGCCCCCGAAGCGTCGAACTGGAGAACCCAGATGTTCGCCATTTCGTCTTCGTGCATCCCTGCGGCCGGAATGACTTTCGTCTCCGTCTCGGCCATCTGACCGCCGTCCAGAGCCGTTCCTGCGAAAGTTCCTGTCTTGAGCGCGATGTTGAATGTAGATTCGCCTCCGGTCAGCCCCCCCTGTGCCGAATGCCGTTCTTTGGAGCATGATGCTCCGACCGTTCCGATAGCCCATGCCGCAATCGCTGCAGCGACATAGGTTTTGCCTGTGCCTGCGAATGATAAAAATCGTTTCATAAACGCTGTGCCGATATGTTTCCGAGCCGCCGCGCGAAGGGAGCGCAAGCGAACTCAATTCGGGGCAAAGTTATGAATTAATTCGATTCAATGACAAACATTCGAAGGAATAAATCACCCATTCGGTCGGTTTTAGGATAAAAAAGCGGGGTGCCGCCGGGCACTCCAGCCGATTAGTTTGCTCGGAACAACTTCCGCCGGGCGGCTGACCCGCACCCGTTGGATGTTTTGCTGGCAGCCTATACCCCGATTCAGGCCGGAGCCGGCGGAGACTGCTTGCAGGCCTCCGCAGCCGGGGGCTTC
>JAFLSI010000082.1 GCA_022511025.1 Rikenella sp.
CTGGTTCTCTTTGTTCACAAAGAGAACAGTACCCTCCCATCACCAAAGAACAAACAACAAAAAAACGAGCAGTTAATTGAACAATCTGGAGCAAAGGTAGCCCCTTATTTTTCCGGCCGGAAGAACAGATCGAGAAACTTATTAACATTTAATTAATCCGTTGGGTATCAGATCATTCATCCACCGTAACCAAGCTAACCCGTTCCACCTGCCCCCCCAGCGGAGGCGCCAGTTTGGAGACCTTGAGCCGCAGTCCCCCGATGGTCGGGAAACGTTCGCGAAGCGCAAGGACAATCCGTTGCGAGAGATGCTCCAAGAGGTGCGAATTGACCTCCATCTGCTCGCGCACACACGCATACACATCCACATAATTGACCGTACAGGCCAGTTCATCGGATCGGGCCGCCTCCCCGCCGTCCACCTCGAAAGCGAGGTCCACCCGGAACCGGTTTCCGACCCGCTGCTCCTCCTCGTAGTGGCCGTGAAAAGCGTAGAACTCCATGTTTTCCAATTCGATCACCGTTTTTCTCATCGCTCTTGTACTTTGATTCGACATTGCAAAGCTATCGCTTTTGGGTATTTGATCGGGAGAAGACCCCTTCTTTTTTACGAACAAAAAAACACTCGTTTTGCACGCCGTGAGGCGCTGCGGGCCGGAGCCATCCCCTCGGCCGCTCCTCAACCCTTAAAGTTTTTGGGTTCTTTGTTATATATTTGCAAGACAGATCAAAGCGCAAGAGATTATGGAAAGCACCGAGAAGCTCAACTTCATAGAAGAGATCATCGAACAGTCGATCGCCTCAGGCGAGCCGCGTGTGCACACCCGTTTCCCGCCGGAGCCGAACGGCTACCTGCACATCGGACACGCCAAATCCATCTGCCTGAACTTCGGACTGGCCAAGAAATACGGCGGAAAATGCAACCTGCGGTTCGACGACACCAACCCCGTCAAAGAAGATGTCGAATACGTCGACTCCATCAAAGAAGACATACGCTGGTTGGGGTTCGAATGGGCCGAGGAGCACTACGCATCGGACTATTTCGAGCAGCTCTATGCGTGGGCCGTCGAACTGATCCGGAAAGGGCTGGCCTACGTCGACGACCAGACTCAGGAAGAGATTCGGCTCGGACGCGGAACCGTTACCCGGCCGGGCACCGAAAGCCCGTGGCGCAACCGGTCGGTCGAAGAGAACCTGCGCCTGTTCGCCGAGATGCGCGACGGGAAATACAAAGACGGCGAAAAGGTGTTGCGGGCCAAGATCGACATGGCCCATCCGAACATGCTGCTGCGCGACCCGCTGATGTACCGCATCATCCACGCCAACCACCACCGCACGGGCGACAAGTGGTGCATCTACCCGATGTACGACTACGCCCACGGCGAAAGCGACTCGATCGAACGGATCACCCACTCGATCTGCACCTTGGAGTTCGACGTCCACCGGCCCCTGTACGACTGGTTCATCGAACAGCTCGGCATTTTCCCCAGCCACCAGTACGAATTCGCGCGGCTCAACCTCACCTACACCGTGATGTCGAAACGCAAGCTGCTCCAGTTGGTCAAGGAGGGCTACGTGAGCGGCTGGGACGACCCGCGGATGCCCACCATCTGCGGATTCCGGCGGCGGGGCTATACGCCGGAGTCGATCCGGATGTTCGCCGAAAAGGTCGGAGTGGCCAAACGGGACAACATCATCGACATCGGCCTGTTGGAGTGGTGCGTGCGCGAAGACCTGAACCGGACGGCGCAGCGGAGAATGGCGGTGCTCGATCCGCTGAAGGTGGTGATCACCAACTATCCGGAGGGGCAGGTCGAACCGGTCGAGTGCGTCAACAACCCGGAGGACGAAACGGCCGGCCGGCGGCAGGTGCCGTTCGGCCGGGAGATCTATATCGAACGGAGCGACTTCATGGAGGAGCCGCCGAAGAAATTTTTCCGCCTCCGGCCGGGGGGCGAGGTGCGGTTGCGGTACGGCTACCTCATCCGGTGCGACGAGGTGGTCAAGGATCCCGCGACGGGCGAAATCACGGAGCTGCGGTGTACGTACGACCCGCTGTCGACAGGCGGAGGGTCGTCGGACGGGCGGAAGGTCAAGGGGATCATCCACTGGGTGTCGGCGGCACACGCCGTGCCGGCGGAGGTGCGGCTCTTCGACCGCCTCTTCGCGACGGAGAACCCGGACGAGGTGCCGGAGGGGGGAACGTTCCTCGACAACCTCAACCCGGAGTCGCTGACTACGGTGCGGGCCTGGTGCGAACCGGCGCTGGCGGAGGCGGCTCCGGGAGAGAAGTTCCAGTTCGAACGGTTGGGCTATTTCTGTGCCGACCCCGATTCGACGGCCGGAAAACCGATCTTCAACCGCACGGCGACGCTCAAAGACTCGTGGGCCAAGATTGCGGCGAAATAAGCAGGAGGGGCCGGCGTGCAGACGGACAAACGACTTTTCTGAAAAAGAATGATTTTATAATACCCATACAGAACCTGAACTCATGAAAATCAGACACACATTCATCGCCTGTTTGCTCGTTTTATGCGGCATCGGGTCAGCCCTCGGTCAGCCGATCGAAAACCCCGTGAAATGGAGTTTCGCCGCATCGGGCCAGCAAGTCGAGATAACCGCTGCGATCAGCGGCGACTGGCACATGTACGACCTCGGACCGTACGACGGCGGGCCGAACGCCACCGCTTTCAGTTTCACGCTGCCCGACGGCGTTTCATTAGCCGGCAGCGTGGTTCAGCAGAACCGGCCGACCCGCGTGCAGGACGAAATCTTCGGGATGGAGATCGGATACTTCGCCAAAGAGGCCAAGTTCGTCCAGCGGTTCGACATCGCGCCGGAGCTGGCCGCCCAAGGCGAACCGATCGTAATCAAAGGGAACGTCGAATGGCAGGTGTGCGACGACCAGAGCTGTCTGCCGCCGACCGACGAAGATTTTACGATAACGATCACCCCGGAGAAACAACCCACGGCCGGGCATGCCGCTTCATCTGCCGGACAGGAAACGGCAGCAGCGGAGACACCGGCAGCCGAAATCGGAGAAACCTCGTTCGAAGGGCTGCAACAGAACGAAAACAAGAGCTTCTGGACCATCATCGTCGAAGCGATCCTGTGGGGGTTTGCGGCCCTGCTGACCCCGTGCGTCTTTCCGATGGTGCCGATGACCGTCAGCTTCTTCATGAAAGGGAGCGACAACAAAGCCAAAGGGCGGTTCATGGCCTCGTTCTACGGGCTGTCGATCGTAGCCCTCTACACCCTGCCGATCGCCGCCATCATCCTCATCACCTATTTCGTCGGAGGGGATTCGGTTACGGCCGACATTTTCAACTGGTTGGCGACCCACTGGCTGCCGAACATCCTCTTTTTTCTGATCTTCATGATCTTTGCAGCCTCGTTTTTCGGAGCCTTCGAAATCACGATGCCCTCGAAATTGGTCAACAAAAGCGACTCGAAAGCCGACAAAGGCGGCTTGGTCGGCGTCTTCTTCATGGCCCTGACACTGGTCTTGGTGTCGTTCTCCTGCACCGGACCGATCGTGGGAACGGTACTGGTCAAATCGACCCAAGGGGCGATCTGGGAGCCAATCTTCACCATGCTGGCCTTCTCGGCGGCATTCGCACTGCCCTTTACGATCTTCGCCTTCTTCCCGGCGCTGCTCAAAAACCTGCCCAAATCGGGCGGCTGGCTCAACTCGGTCAAGGTGGTTCTGGGCTTTATCGAACTGGCGCTGGGGCTGAAATTCCTCAGCGTGGCCGACCAGACCTACCACTGGGGGCTGCTGGACCGGGAGGTGTATGTGGCCTTGTGGGTGGTGATTTTCGCCCTGCTCGGATGCTACCTCTTGGGTAAAATCCGGTTCGCACACGACAGCGAAATGAAACATGTAAGCGTCAAACGGCTCTTCCTCGCCATCGTTACGTTCGCTTTCGTGGTCTACCTCATTCCGGGGATGTTTGGCGCACCGCTCAAGGCGCTGAGCGGCTACCTGCCGCCGCTCTCGACGATGGATTTCAACCTCTCGGCCTCGGCAGCGGGAAGCGGTTCGGGTCCGGCAGCGGGGAGCGCCTCGACGCTCGACCGCTCGAAAATCGAGGGGGGAGCGCCCAAGTACAGCGATTTCCTCCACCTGCCGCACGGGTTGGAGGGCTTCTTCGACTACGAGGAGGGGATGCGGTATGCCCGGGAGGTCGGGAAACCGGTGTTCATCGACTTCACGGGCCACGGCTGCGTGAACTGCCGCGAGATGGAGGCGAATGTCTGGAGCGACCCGACGGTGCTGCGCATCCTGCGGAACGACTATGTCATCATCGCGCTGTACGTGGACGACAAAAAGCAGCTGCCCGAGGAGGAGTGGATCACGACACCGGACGGCAAGGTGCGCAAGACGTTGGGCAAAATCAACGCATCGTTCCAGATCGAACGGTTCGGAATCAATGCGCAGCCGTACTACGTCCTGTTGGACAACGAGGGGCGGCCGTTGGTAACGCCGCGCTCTTACGACCTGAATGTAAACGGTTTCATCGCTTTCTTGGAGGCGGGGCTGAAGGCGTTCGGGGAGCGGCGGTAGACGGGGCCGCGGCGGGCGCGAGGCCGAACGGCAAAACCAGCAAAACCATACATATATAGTTAGCAAGGGAACAACAGCATGAACAAAAGAACGATCCAATCCTGGTTATGCGTCGTAGTCGGCGCCTTTCTGCTCGCTTCCGCCTTCGTGCTGTTTATCACCCCCTACCGCATCGTTCCCGGCGGCGTGTACGGGATGGGCGTCGTGCTCAACTACCTGTTTCCCGCCATTCAGGTCGGCACCTACGGATTGGCGATGGACATACCCTTGCTGTTGATCGCCTTTCGGTTTTTCGGCGCCCGGTTCGGGACGAAAACCATCGTTGCCGCCGTCCTCACCCCGCTGATCATGGACGCCATGACCCTGTTCACCGGCTCCGACCCCGCCACTATGCTCGGCGGCAGGATCGACCTCTCGAACGACGTGCTGCTCAGCTGCCTTTTCGGCGGCGTCCTGATGGGGGCCGGGATCGGATTGATCCTCAGGACCCACGCCACCTCCGGCGGAACGGACATTGTCGCCATGATCGTCTCCCGGTACCTCCACCTGCCCGTCGGCCGGGCCGTGCTCTATGTCGACTCGTTGGTGATTCTTTTCGGGTTGGTCGTGTTAGGCAGCTGGAAACTGCCCCTGTACTCGTTGGTAACCATTTTCGTCGCCTCGCGCATGATCGACTACTTAGTCGACGGCGGATCGGGCGACAAACTGCTCTTCATCCTCTCGGACGAACACGCCGCCATTCGCAGCTACATCCTCGACCGGCTCGACCGGGGCGGGACTTACATCAAAGCCAGCGGCATGTACACCGGCGCAGACAAAGAGATGATGTTCGTCGTCGTGGCGCGCCGCGAAGTGTCGCTCGTCCGCGACCGGATCCGCGAGATCGACCCCGATGCCTTCCTAATCGTCGTCGACGCCCACGAGACCCTCGGCGAGGGCTTCAAAACATTCGAAAAGTCATGATACGCAGAATCGCGCTCCTGCTCGGTCTCTCCCTGCTCATCACCCTGCTGATGCCCCGGCGGGCGACTTTGAGTTTGGATTTCACCCCCGGCGAGACGTGGGACTCCGAGACCCTCACCGCCCCGTTCGACATACCCGTCTACAAAAGCAGCGAACAGCTCGCCGCCGAGCGCAAAGCCCTGGTCGACGGCTTTCAGCCCGTCTTTCGCCTCGACACCGCCGTGGCCACCGCCCGGCTGCACACCCTGGCCAAAGACCTGAACGCGACACCCGGACTCAGCGACGCACAGCGCACCCGGATACTCGACGAATTCCGGTACGTCTACCGCAACGGCATGCTGAGCGACGCCGATCGAAACACCTATGCCGACCGGATGGTGCGAACGGACAGTGCGCACATCCTGCAATCGTACTACGTCGCCGACCTCTTTACCCCTGCCACCGCCCAGCAGTTCCTGAAAAGCGCCGGCATCGACCCGGAGCAGGCCGTTCCCTACCTCACTCCGTCGCTGATCTACGATCCGTCGCTGAACGCCCGGCTGCAGGAGCAGGCGCTGGCCAAACTTTCGCAAACCGAAGGGATCATACGGGCCGGAGAGGTGATCGTCTCCGAAGGGGAGATGATCGACCGCCCGGTCGCCACCCGGCTCACCTCCTACCGGCGCGAGTACGAGAACCGGTTAGGGCAGGGCCTCAGCGGATGGGTTCTTTTTCTGGGCAAATTAGTCGTCGTGGCGGCGATTCTGACCTTGAGCCATATTTTCTTCCGGTTTTTCTCGCACAAACACTTTGCCGGCTGGCGGCCGCTGCTGTTTACGTTCCTGCTGTACACCATCCTGAGCGCACTGACGACGCTGGCCGTGCAAACTCCGTTCCTGAGTCCGTACATCGTGCCGCTGCCGGTGGTGGCGATCCTGCTGCTGACCTTTTTCGATACCCGGGTGGCCATTTTCGGAAATATCGCGGCTACGCTGCTGGCTGCCCTGTTCGTGCGGTACAGCTTCGAGTTCTTCACGGTCAACTTTCTCGCCGGAACGGTGGCGATCTTGGTCATGCGACACTACTACCGGCGCCACAGCCTGTTCAAGGTGGTCGGGGCGGTGCTCCTGACCGAAGCGCTCCTCTACATCGCGTTCATGTGGATGCGCTCCGGAACGCTGAGGGGAGACTATACGGGGGTGCTGTGGTTCGTGGCCAGCGCATTCCTGATGCTGGCGTTCTACCAACTGGTCTACATTTTCGAGCGGCTGTTCGGCTTCGTGTCGGACATCACGCTGCTGGAGCTGTCGGATACCAACCAACCGCTGCTGCTCCGGTTGTCCGAGAAGGCGCCGGGAACGTTCCAACATTCGGTGCAGGTGGCGTCGCTGGCCGAAAATGCGGCCAAGGAGATCGGGGCCAATCCGCTGCTGGCGCGAGCCGGAGCGCTCTACCACGACATCGGGAAAATCGAAAATCCGCTCTTCTTCGCCGAAAACCAAACCGAACACTTCAACCCGCATTCGATGCTGAGTCCGGCCCAGAGTGCGGCGATCGTCCGCATGCACGTAACGGACGGGATCGCGCTGGGACGAAAACACCAGCTGCCGGCGGTGATCCAAGAGTTCATCTCCAGCCACCACGGTACGTCGAAAGTCTACTATTTCTATGCGGAGGAGATGAAACTGCACGGGGAGGTGGCCCGGCCGGAGGAGTTCACCTATCCGGGACCGATGCCGGTCAGACGCGAGGTGGCGATCTGCATGATGGCCGATGCGGTGGAGGCGGCGTCGCGCTCGCTGGCTAACTACGACCGCGAAACGATCGACGAACTGGTCGACAGAATCATCGACCGCCAAATCGCGGAACACCAACTCAGCCGCTCCGAACTCTCTTTTGCGGAGGTTACCCGAATCAAGGAGCTGTTCAAAATGCGGGTGTACAATATGTACCATAGCCGAATCTCTTACCCGGCAGCTTCCTGAATCCGCCTTTTTCCCTATCTTTGTGTACTTCGTTCTTTGGCGACGGGAGGGTACTGTTCTCTTTGTGAACAAAGAGAACCAGA
>JAFLSI010000083.1:0-5185 GCA_022511025.1 Rikenella sp.
CGGTGCCGCTGGGCACTCCAACCGATTAGTTTGCTCGGAACAAATCCCGCCGGGCAGCTGACCCGGTGCCGCTGGGCACTCCAACCGAATTAGTTTGCTCGGAACAACTTCTGTCGGGCGGCTGACCCCATCCGTTGGATGTCTTACTGGCAGCCTCTACCCTAATTCGGCCTCGTGCCCACCCCCTAAGGCAAAGCAAACTCCCGGCAGAAAATAAAAATCGGCGGCAGTCTTTGAAAGAGACTGCCGCCGATCCTTGTATTCCGGAAAGCTGCTCCGCAGAGGCAGAGCCGCTATTCCCCCTCAGCCGAAACCGACACGGCCACTTCCGCCTTGATATCCTTGTAGATTTTGACCGTAGCCTTGTATTCGCCGATCTCTTTGATCGTATCGACTTTGACATTCCGTTTGTCGATCGAGAAGCCTTTGGCTTCGATCGCATCCGCCACCTGGGCCGACGTAACCGAACCGAAGATCTTGCCGCCCTCGGCCGCCTTGACCGTGAGCGCAACCGATACTCCGTTCAGTTTGTCCGCCACCGCCTGTGCATCGGCGACCATCTTGGCCTCTTTGTGTGCCTGTTGTTTGATCTTTTCCGCCAGCACTTTTTTTGCCGACGGAGTGGCAGCCGTAGCAAACCCCTGCGGAATCAGGAAGTTATTGGCATATCCCGGCCGCACGTTTACGATTTGATCTTTATGGCCGAGGTTATCGACGTCTTGTTTCAGGATGATTTCCATGGTATGTGTTCTCCTCCTCGGTTTAAGATTATTTCAACAAGTCGGTTACGAACGGCAGAATAGCCAGATGTCTGGCCCGTTTGACCGCGGTAGCCACCTTTTTCTGGAACTTCTGCGAGGTTCCGGTCAGGCGGCGGGGCAGGATTTTCCCCTGTTCATTGAGGAATTTTTTGAGGAATTCCGCGTCTTTGTAGTCGACGTATTTGATACCCGCCTTTTTGAAGCGGCAATATTTTTTCTTTTTGACCTCAACGGATACCGGGTTGAGGTAACGGATTTCGGATTGCGGTGCTGCCATGATTATTGCTCCTTCGATTTAGCTGCGTTAAGGTTTCTGCGTTTTTCGGCATACTCTGCCGCATACTTGTCCTGTTTGAAAGTCAGGAAACGGATGACGCGTTCGTCGCGGCGGTACTGCGTTTCGAGCAGGTCGATCAGTTTTCCCTCTCCTTCGAATTCGATCAGGGTGTAGAACCCGGTGGTCTTCTTCTGGATCGGATAGGCGAGCTTGCGCAAACCCCACTCCTCGGTGTAGTTTACTTTGCCGCCGTTCTCGGTGATGACACCCTGGAATTTGCCGACCAGCTCTTTCAGCTGCACGTCCGAAAGAACGGGGGTCGCAATGAAAACGGTTTCGTAACGGTTCATAATCGTCCGTAAAGTAATGAATAAAAGGTTGGTAAATGTGGGTTTCGAGAAATCCCCGCAGGCATTTCAGCCCACAAAGGTAAGGCTTTTTTCGTAAAGAACAAGTTTTCAGCCATAAATTTCCTTTGGCACGCTTGTTGTTTTTTCATGGTGTTCGGGAGGGGGATTTTTTGTAAATAACACATAAAGTTTATAGTATGCCACAAACAGATTCATCACGAAACATTTAGGCTTATTTATAGATTATATTTGTGTCCTTTGCGACGAAAAGCTATAGTTAAATTTATAATCGTTACTTATGTCGGAGTTACCTAAAACGATCGAAAATGCCGGGGAACGCACCGTCGCTTTGCAGCGGTATGCGACCTCGGAACGACGCGGCGCCGAATGGACCGAACTGTCCGAAAACCGGGTCGGTCTGGTCGAGTCCGGAACCAAAACAATCCAGTATCCGCACGGCCGGTACACGGTGCGGACGGGCGAGGTGTTCCTGATGACGCCGGGGAAGCATTACATCGAAAACCTGCCCCCGGACGGCGGAGAGTACCGCGAAATCACCCTGACGTTCGACAACCGGATGATTGCCGACGCCTTCTCGACCTTGGTCTCGCTCTACGGAATGGACATCCGGCAGCCACCGGGAGGACGGCCGGATCCGACGCTCGCCCATGTCAGCACCCGGTCGTGGCAGGAGATGCAACTCTTTTTCGACTCGCTGCACCCCTATATGGAGGCGGACTACCTGAACCGGCATCCGCAGCTCATGCGGCTCAAACTGGCCGAGTTCGCTTATTTGGTGATCGCTCACAAGGAGTACGGCTTGCAGCACAAACTCTTGCAGTGCATCGACCGGCTCAGCGATCCGTTCGAAAGCATCATCCGCAATTCGATCTTCGAGAACCTCACGATCGAAGAGCTGGCTTTGCGAACCAACAAAAGCCTCACATCGTTCAAAAACGATTTCCAGCGGGTTTTCGGCGAGACGCCCCACCGGTGGATCATCCGGCAGCGGCTGCTGCATGCGCGGCTTTTGGTGGTTTCGACCAACAAGGCGATCTCCCAAATCGGCTACGAATGCCGGTTCGACAATATCTCGCATTTCATCAAACTCTTCAAGCGGGAGTTCGGTCTCACGCCGCTGGCGCTCAGACAGGAACAAAGACGGTGAGGCTGCGGGGAGAAGGGCGGCGGGCAGACCGGTCCCACGACAGCGGCCGGCCGTCATCCGCCTGTGCACCCCCGAACTTCCGGTGAGTCGGACTCCGTTTCGTCGATCCATTTTTGTGCGGCCCGACGGATGCGGATCGTCGTCGTATTGCTCGCCTTGACCGGCATCGATACGATTTTGCGGGCCAAGATCAGGGCCGAGTCGGTTTCGCCCGCCCGGCGGCAGGCCCGCCACAATCCCTCGTAAGGACGCAGCCGCCGCGGAATCATCCGGGCAGCCAGCCGGTAGCAGCGTTTGGCCCGTTCGATGCTGTCCGCATCGAGCCACCGGTCGCCCAAATCCGTGTACAGTTCAGCCACCGGCAGCCGCCGGGCCGACCGCTCGATTTCCGACAAAACGTTCGGATCGGTCGCACGCTCCCGGTGCATCGCTCTCGACACCTCTTGCAGCAAAACATAGCGGTTGCGCCGGCTCGCTCCGGATCGGCACAACCCGGCCAGCAGCACCGCTCCGCCGAGGAGCACCGCTGTGCTCCAGCCGCAACGCGCCGGTGTCGGCCGGGGCTTTTCCGCCGAAAGCGTCCCATGCTGTTCGGCGCAGCGGGTCAGCACCGCCGCGAACAGCAGTCCGAAAACCGGAAAAGCCGACGGATAAGAGAACATCCCGAATAGGAGAAGTCCGGCGAGCAAGACTTTTCCGGTCGGGTCGCCGCGACCCGCGAACGCTGCTCCGATCAAAAGCAGCATCAGCCCTCCGCCGATCGCTCCCGATTCGCATACCGTTCCGATCCACTCGTTGAACGGATGGTTCACCTGTTCGGCCACCTCTGCAAACCGGGAGTCGGGATGCCGCTCGAAATAGGCCGCCTGGGCCGGCATATAGAGTTCCGGAAAGGTTCCGAGACCGTTTCCGACGAGCGGTTTTCGGGCGATTAGGTCGGCCGATACGCGCCAAATGAGGAGCCGGCCGTCGGCCGACCCTTTTTTGTAGCCGTACAGCCAGCCCGTTCCGACACATCCGGCGATGACCGAGAGCAGCACGACTGTTCGTTTGCGGTTGAATTTCGACAGGGCGAGCAGGCAAACGATTCCTGCGGCGAACCCGACCCAGGCGGCCCGCGAGTCGGTCAGCCAGAGGGCGATTCCGGTGCACCCACCTGCGGCGGCATAGCCTGCGCAGAGGATTCGCCGCCCGTTTTTCCCTGCTTTCAGGGCGAGCAGCAGTGCGGCGAGGGTGGCTGCACAGAGCCATCCGCCGAGCGGCCCCGGATTGGGGAACGATCCGGTGAGGTCGTAGTAGAGGTGTCGGGAGGCGAGCCGTCCGGTGGTCTGGGCGAGTGCGATGCCGCTTTGGACCACTCCGGAGAGCAGCAGGGAGGGGAGCAGAAAAGCGGTTCCTGTCGTCCGGCAGAATCCGTAGGCGGTCAGGATCGTCCAGCCGTTCAGCAGGCAGTAGGGGTCGGTTTCGCGGGGGCTGAAAAGCAGGGTGTGGAGAAGGAACCAGCCGGCACAAAGGGCTGCCGCCCGGTCGACGAGATGAAATCGAAAGGGGAACTGCGGGCGGCCGGTTGCGAGGAGGGCCGCTGCGAACAGTCCGGTTGTTGTGCAGGCGAGTCCGAGCCGCAGGGGGGTGGTGGCTCCGCCGGGACCGGTGTCGAGCAGGGGCCAGCAGACGAGCAGCAGTCCGAACAGCGATTGCAGGAGCCAAGGGATATATCGGAAGAAAACCATAAGCGGACGGGGTGTCGAACCGATAAAAATCCCCGGCGCGGGTCGGGGATCGATGGGGTGATGGTATTTTTTTTGTGCGACCCGCGCCGGGGAAAGATTGTCGCTTTACTTAGTCCTGGACTTCGGCTGGTAATATCGAGGGTCGCGATAATACCCAAGGGGAGCGATTAAGTCTTCGGACCAAGAAAAATATTTTCCCGATTGCAATTGGAAAATAGGTCTGAATTCGACGAGTTGAAGCAGTTTCTCGCGCAATTCGACAAATTTAGCCGGCGGAATGGTCTGCCCCAGCTCTTTGTCGAACGAAAACCAAACGTCCACAGGTCTTGACATGGCATCATGAATGATACCGAATGTCAAGGATAGATCGTTGTATTTGTCCAGTTCTTCCGAGGTAAAAACAGCTTCCAAAGCCTGTTTGATCACAGAACGATCTTTTATTTCTGCCACGTTGTTTTCCTGTGGAGTATCCGGACGAGGGTATTGGTATTGTTGAATGCCAGTAAGAGCAATCGAATATTTTGATATGGAACAATTGACCTTATCCTCGATCACCGAACCGTCGGTGTAATAGTTTTGTGCCCAGCTTGTCCAAAGAGTAGCCAAGACAGTTGTTAAAAAAGCAATTAAAGTTTTCATGATTCCTGTGGTTTTAGTCGATTAGATTGCCCAATGCTTTGAATTTCCAACCCGCATCTCCGGCCGGATATTGAGTACAAATGTGTTGGAGGGGGTGAATGCCTTAAAGATACAAAAAATTCCCGGCGCGGGTCGGGGATTGATGGGGTGATGGTGTTTTTTTGTGCGACCCGCGCCGGGGAAACCTTAAGCTATATCCATCAATGTTTCATCTCGAGCACTTTGATGTCTTCGACGATATAGTTTTTTAATTTTTCGTA
>JAFLSI010000083.1:5285-7538 GCA_022511025.1 Rikenella sp.
TCCGCCAGCGTTACTTTCGGCTGACCCTGAACTGCTGTTGCTGCAAACGCGGCCAACAGCAACATGAAAATTGAGCGTTTCATGATTTTGAAATTTACGTTTTTCATCCTGTTTATTATTGACATCGGGTCGGATAATAGTTGTCTTTGGTGTCTTTCGCTACTCCGAGTGCCTCGAACGTCGATTTGCCCGCTTTCATCCGCAACAGCATGATTCCTGCATCGAGCCGTCCCAAGACATAGGACATCGTCGCACAAAATCGTTCGTTGGCATCCGCTATTGCTCCCATGCGTTCAGATCCATTTTTCCATAAATTCCCAGCCGGACTATCACTGTCAAACATGGAAGAACCCGTTTTGATCGGATTGGCCGCCGCGAAAGCCTTGGCCTTATCCGGGTCGGTAACTTGCAGACAATAAATATCATTGCCTACAACGACATAATTGGCCTGAACATCTCCGTTCCCATCAGCCAATTGAATCCCGAGCTCGACTGCATCCAATGGCGAAGGAGGAGTCAAATTGCTATTAGGATGACTATGAATAATAGCTGTCGTCAGCGAATTGTTTTCTAACTCTACAAAATCTTCTGATTTTTCTGCAGACAAAATTTCGCCGAAATACAGGGTATTGGAATGAAAATCGGTTTTCAATACCATAGCATGTTCTACCGACGGATTTTGTTGCACCTTTTGCATGAAATCACTATACGTCGGGGTACCGTATGTCGATTTAGGTACCTGTTTCATGATGTCGAGCAAATCTCCCGCCGCCGACTTAACAGTCTGTTTGTCGTTGTTGCAGTCGTCTTGAAACTTAGTGGGTTTTCCTTGCGTCGAGGTCGTAGTGCCGACTCCGCCCCCACCTCCGGGTATCGGTCGAATATAGGGGGTCGTGCTGACATGCCCAGACAATCCATCCCGCTGCTGCGGCTGCCAGTCCGTAAACAAACCACTTTTGTTTCATGACTTGGTAAATTTAATGATTAAACCTTTTCCACCACCCCAAAATCAATACCTCAAAACACAGGATAAATATAAGAAAAAATATTGCAAGAAAAATATCCGGGTGGGCCGGGTCGGCTCTGTCTGCGTGCGGACGGACGATCCGGAGAAAATATTGCTACCTTTGTTCACATGGCAGACCAGACAGCGCACATCGAAGGAATCGTCGTCAAAAGCACCGGCAGCTGGTACACCGTCTGCGATCCGGAGACCGGACAACGCGTGCGGTGCCGGATTCGGGGGCTGTTCCGGTTGAGCGGCAGCCGGACCACCAATCCGGTTGCCGTGGGCGACCGCGTGCGGGCCGAGATCGGACAGGAAGAGGGCGACAACGTCATTACCGAACGGCTGCCCCGGCGGAATTATATCATCCGGCGCGCCTCGAACCTCTCGAAAGAGAGCCACATCATCGCCGCCAACATCGACACCGCCTATTTGGTCGCCACGCTCGATTTCCCGGCCACCTCCACCGAATTTATCGACCGCTTCTTGGTTACCGCCGAAGCCTATCGGGTTCCGGCGGTGATCGTGCTCAACAAAGCGGATTTGTTCGCCGGACCGGAGGATCGCAAACGGGTCGAAGCCTTTGCGGAGGTGTACCGCGGGGCCGGGTACGAGGTGATAGAGGTCTCGGCCGAACGGAAAACCGGCATCGAAGCGCTGCGGGAGCGGATGCGCGGGCGGACCTCGCTCTTTTCGGGCCATTCGGGCGTCGGCAAATCGACCTTGATCAACGCCGTCGAACCGGCGCTGCACCTGCGGACAGGCGCCATTTCGGACTACCACCGCAAAGGGAAGCATACCACCACCTTTTCCGAGATTTTTCCGCTCACGGGCGGCGGCTGGCTGATCGACACACCCGGGATCAAAGGATTCGGGCTGATCGACATCGAGCCGGAGGAGCTGGCCCGTTACTTCCCGGACCTGTTCCGCCATGCGCCCGCGTGTCAGTTCTACAACTGCACCCACACCCACGAGCCGAACTGTGCGGTGGCGGCGGCTGTCGCAGCGGGAGAGATTGCCGAGTCGCGTTACGTGAGCTACCTGAAAATGCTGGAAGATGACGACAAAGAGGGGAAATACAGAAAATAGCACCGACTACTTTCGGGAGAACGGTCTGCCGACCAAGCAGCAGCTGCGCGATCTGAACGCCGCGCTGCCTCCGGGCGGCCTCCCTCCGGCGGAACCGGCTTCGGAGCCGGTTCCGCCGGAGCCGCTCGACACCGGGCGGCGGCCGATCGAATGCCTCC
>JAFLSI010000084.1 GCA_022511025.1 Rikenella sp.
AACTTTAGGCGATACTTGCGTATCGCTGTGGCCGCCTCGGCCTTATGTTTGTTTTACTCTTGGGTTGGGGTAAGGGAGCGCTAAAAGTGGTTTTCTCCCTAAGCGCTCCCTTACCCCAACCCAAGAAACAAGGCGAAGCCTATCACCGCGTACGGTCATGGAATGCGCAAGCATTCCCGAAAGTCTTTTTGGTTCTTTTTCTTCAGAAAAAGAACGGTTCCAGCTTGTTTCCCAAGAACAAGTATAAAAAAGATCGATTAAAACGGCGGGATGCCATGTTTTTTCTTCGGCAGGATCGTCTCCTTGCGTTGTGCCACCTCGAGTGCATGGATCAGGCATTGGCGCGTTTGTTCCGGTTCGATCACCGCATCGACATACCCCTTGGCCGCCGCCACGTACGGATTGGCGAACTTATCTTTGTATTCTTGGATTTTGAGTTGGCGCATCTCCTCCGGATTTTCCGCCGCCAGAATATCCTTGCGGAAAATGACATTCGCCGCCCCTTCCGGTCCCATGACCGCGATTTCGGCCCGCGGCCAAGCGAAGACGAAGTCCGCCTGCAAGTGTCTGGAGTTCATGGCGATGTATCCTCCGCCGTAAGCCTTTCGCAGGATGACCGTAATTTTCGGCACCGTTGCTTCCGAGTAGGCATAGAGCAGTTTCGCCCCATGCCGGATCACCCCCGCATGCTCTTGGTCGACCCCCGGCAGGTAGCCCGGCAAGTCCTCGATCGTAACGATCGGCACGTTGAACGCATCGCAGAACCGGATGAACCGCGCCGCCTTGTCCGAGCTGTCGCAGTCCAGCACCCCCGCCATCACCAACGGCTGGTTGGCCACGAAGCCCACCGTCCGTCCGTCGATCCGTCCGAAGCCCACCACGATGTTGCCGGCGAACAGTTCCATCACCTCCACGAAGTCGCTGTCGTCGCTCACCGACCGGATCACATCCCGAACGTCATACGGCTGCGTCGGATCCGCCGGCACGATCTCCCCGATCCGGTACCGGTTCGTGTGCGGTTCGACCGTTTCGGTCCGTTCCGCCGGCGTCGTATTGTTGGCCGGGATCGTCGCGATCAGTTTTCGGATCTGTTCGAAGCACTCCGCCTCCGACTGGGCGAAGAAATGCGCATTCCCCGTCAGTTCGCAGTGGACCCGCGCCCCGCCGAGCTCTTCCATCGAGATCTCCTCGCCTAAGACGGTTTTGATGACCTCCGGCCCCGTGATGAACATTTTGGAGATGTTGTCCACCACGAACACGAAGTCCGTGAGCGCCGGCGAGTAGACCGCCCCCCCCGCGCACGGCCCCAGAATGACCGAAATTTGCGGAATCACCCCGCTGGCCATCGTGTTCCGGAAGAAGATTTCGCCGTAGCCCGCCAACGCATTGACCCCCTCCTGAATCCGCGCTCCGCCGGAGTCGTTGATCCCGATCAGCGGCATCCGCATGTTCAGGGCGTAGTCCATGATTTTGGTGATTTTCCGGGCGTGCATCAGCCCCAGCGATCCCCCCGCGACCGTGAAGTCCTGGGCGAAGACCGCCACCGGCTGTCCCCCGATGGTTCCCGTCCCGATCACCACCCCGTCGGCCGGCAACTCCTTGCCCTGCATGCCGAAGTCGGTGCAGGCATGTTGAACGAACGTATCGTATTCGTGGAACGAATCGGCATCCAACAAAGCCGCAATCCGTTCGCGAGCGGTCATTTTGCCGATCGCCTTCTGTTTCTCGATGGCTTTCTCGCCGCCCCCCGCACGAACCCGTTCCGTCCGCGCTCTGAGGTCGAGGATTTTCTCATCTGCTCCCATAACGTCGTATTAAAAATTTGGGCAAATATACAATTTTCTTCGATTATGCTCCCGTGTCCGGAACCGAATCAATTGTTGATTCGGAAGGCACGTGTTACCCCCTTGATTTTCTTGAGTTTGTGGATCACCATGTCGACCGCCTGCGTATTTTTGACCTCGATCGAGAGCTGGCCCTCCACCACCCCCCGCTGCGCGCCGAACGACATCGAGCGGATGTTCAGTTTCAGTTCCTGGGCGATCAGGTCGGTGATTCGTCCCGCCAGCCCCGGCACATCCTCGCCCACGACCCGGACCGTCGCCCGGAATGCGCCGGAGGCGGCCGTCTCGCGCCACCGGGCGCTCAGCACCCGGTAGGGGTACTGCTCCCGCAGCCGTTCCGCATTCGGGCAGTCCGTCCGGTGGATCGTGATCCCGCTGTGGATCGTTACGAAGCCGAAAACCGGGTCGTCGTAGATCGGGTTGCAGCACCGCGCCAATTTGAACTCCACCTGTTTCAGCGTCTCGTCGATCACCAGACAGTCTCCGTCCCGTCCCTCCTCCGTGCCGTTCGGTTTCGTTTTTCGCGGCCGCGTCTCCGGCGCCGGCAGACGCCCCGCGGCGCAGTCCGTCAGCACCTCCTTGATCTCTGCCGGCGGGACATGCTGTCCCGCGATCAACGCATAGACCTCGAACCCCGTCTTGATCTTGTAGTGTTTCGACAGCGCCGTTACCGCCTCCTCGAGCGTCAGCGGCAGTTTCCAGTTCTTGACTTTGCGTTCCAGTTCCTCGCGTCCCAACTGGGCGCTGCGAGCCTCGTCCTCGCGCAGAATCTGCTTGATCTTGGCTTTCGCTTTCGAGGTAACCACATAGTCCATCCACCCCGCTTTCGGCCGTTGCGATTTCGAGGTGGCGATCTCGACCACGTCGCCGTTCCGCAGCCGTTCGCGGATCGACACGTTCCGCCCGTTGACCCTCCCGCCCGTACACGAGGCCCCCAAGTTGGAGTGGATGTCGAAGGCGAAGTCGAGCACCGTCGCCCCCTCCGGCAGTTTCCGCAGGTCGCCCGTCGGCGTGAAGACGAAGACCTCCCGGCTGCTCAGGGCGAGGTCGAACCGTTCGGCGATCGTCTCCGAGGCCGAGGCCGTTTCGACGATCTCGCGCAGCCGGGCGAGCCACTGTTCGCTCCCCAACCCTCCGCCGCCCACGCCTTTGTACCGCCAGTGCGCCGCCACCCCCCGCTCGGCCACCTCGTCCATGCGCCGGGTGCGGATCTGCACCTCGACCCACCGCCCTTGCGGGGTAACGACGGTCGTGTGGAGCGATTCGTAGCCGTTCGACTTGGGAATCGAGATCCAGTCGCGCATCCGGTCGGGGTTGGGGGTGTAGAAGTCGGTTACGACCGAGTAGACCGACCAGCACTGCATCTTTTCGTCGGCCGGCGGACAGTCGAGAATGATGCGGATGGCGAACAGGTCGTAGACCTCCTCGAACGGGACGCGCTGTTTGCGCATCTTGCGCCAGATGGAGTAGACCGACTTGGTCCGGCTTTTGAGTTTGTAGTGCAGGCCGAGGGCGTCGAGCCGTTCGCGGATCGGCCGCACGAAGTCGGCGATGAAGGCCTGCCGGGCGGCATCCCCTTCGGAGAGTTTCCGCACGATGTGGTCGTACTCTTTCGGTTCCAACTGCTTGAGGGCGAGGTCCTCCATCTCGGACTTGACGGAGTATAACCCTAACTTGTGGGCCAGCTGGGCGTAGAGGTTGAGGGTCTCCCACGCTTTTTTGTTGCGTTTCGGCTCCGGAAAGGTGTCGAGCAGGCGCATCACCTCCAACCGGTCGGCCATCTTGATGAGAATCACGCGGGGATCGGTGGAGTAGGTTACGATCAGCTCCCGGAAGTTGTCGGCTTGCAGGGTGGAGGTCTTCGGGTCGACTTCGGAGATGTTGTTCAGTCCGCACACGATGGTCTCGCAGGCCGCGCCGTAGCGTTCGCCGATCTCCCGGGGGGTGATCAGGCCGAGGCGGGCCGTGTCGTGCAGCAGGGTGGAGACGACGGAGTTGCGCCCCAAACCGATCTCTTCGGCTACGATCCGGGCTGTCTTGACACTGTGGAAAACGAATGGGGTCCCGTCGTACCGTGTCCGTCCGGCGAGGCTGCGCACGGCGAGGTGCAGGGCGGAGCGGATGTCGCGGCACGAGGCCTCGCTGAAAGCGCTTTGGATATAGAGCAGAAAATCCCGGTACAAACTCATAAGTATTTCGGTTTATGGGGTCTCTTGTCGCTGTCCGGCCCGGCCTCCGTCGAGACGCTGCCCGGCATCGAGTCCCAATATACGAGATTTTTGCGAAAAAAGAAAGATTTGTCGTACATTTACCTGAAAGCAAAACACGATGAACCGATGAAAAGAGTGTGGATACGGACGGCGGCAGCCGGGGCGGCGACGGTTTTCCTGCTCCCGGCCGGAGCGGGGACCCGGAGGTCCGGAGCGCCTCTGCCGAAACAGGGCGAGCGACCCAATATTTTGTTCTTTTTGGTGGACGACATGGGGTGGCAGGACACGTCGGAGCCTTTTTGGCGGGATACGACGCCGCAGAACCGGACCTTCCGGACACCGGCTATGGAGGCGATGGCGGACAGTGCGGTCAAGTTCACGCAGGCGTATGCGTCGTCGATCAGTTCGCCCTCCCGGGTGAGTCTGCTGACGGGGATGAGCCCGGCGGCCCACCGGGTAACGAACTGGACGCTCCGCCGGGACGAGGGACCGGATCCGGAGAGTCCGACGTTGGAGTGGCCGCGGTGGAGCGTGAACGGGATTGCGGCGGAACCGAAGATTCCCGGAACGACGTATGTTACGCCGCTGCCGGAGTTGCTGCATCGGGCGGGTTATCGGACGATCCTCGTGGGGAAGGCCCATTTCGGGGCGATCGGCACGCCGGGAGCCGATCCGTTGCGGTTAGGGTTCGAGGTCAATGTGGCGGGGCATGCGGGGGGCGGGATCGCTTCGTATCTGGGCGAGGACAATTTCGGCAACCGGCCGGGGGCCGGGGTGCAGTCGCCGTTCGCGGTGCCGGACTTGGAGGCCTACTGGGGCGAGGATATTTTCGCGACGGAGGCGCTGACGATCGAGGCCAAAAAACAGATCGACACGGCGCTGATGCTCGACCGGCCGTTTTTCCTCTATATGAGCCATTATGCGGTGCATGTGCCGTTCGACCGGGACCGGCGTTTCTTCCAGCACTATCTCGACCGGGGGCTGGACTCGACGGAGGCGGCCTATGCGGCGCTCATCGAGGGGATGGACAAAAGTCTGGGCGATTTGCGGGCCTATCTGCGCGAACGGGGGGGGGCGGACCATACGATCGTGGTTTTCCTGTCGGACAACGGGGGGTTGTCGGTCGGGGCGCGGGGCGGAAAACCGGAGGGGGCGAATTGGCCGCTGCGGAGCGGAAAAGGTTCGCCGATGGAGGGCGGAGTGCGGGTGCCGATGATGGTGGAGTGGCCGGGGGTGGCGGAGGCGGGGACGAACTGTTCGATGCCGGTGGCGATTCAGGATTGGTTCCCGACGCTGTTGGAGATGGCGGAGGCGCCGGACAAACGGACGGTGCAACGGGTCGAGGGGCAGAGTCTCGTGCCGCTGCTCCGGAGGGAGGGAATGTGGTCGAGGCGCCGGCCGTTGGTGTGGCATTTCCCGAACATGTGGGATGCGGAGGGGGATGGGATCGGACCGTACAGCGCGATTCGGATGGGGGACTGGAAGCTGATCTACTATTACGATACGCGCCGGACGATGCTGTTCAACCTCGATGAGGACATTTTTGAAAAAATCGACCACGGGACCAATCCGGTGCAGGCGAAGCGGCGGGAGAGAATGGCGCACCGGTTGACGCGGGAGTTGCGCCGGGTCGGTGCCCAAGTGCCTCGGATCAAGAGTTCGGGCGAGTGGTGCTGTTGTCCGGACGGTTCGGCGTACCGGGAGGCGGAGGCGAACAAGCGGGGCTGCCGGACGGGAGATCGTTGAGGATTTTCGGGGTCGCCTCGCTTTGCATGGCGAGTTGCCGCCAGTTCGCGCGATCCGACGAATTGCAACCTGCGGCCCGTGCGACCGTGGGGACCGAAAATTCGTTTTGACAAAATAAATGTATCTTTGTTTCAGTTAGTTCTAAGAAGATTATGAAAAAGCAGATCGTCATAGGCCTCAGTCTCTTGGGATTGGCCGTTTGTTCGGTGTCGTGCCGGAAAAGTCCGGCGCCGGAACCGGAGCCGCCGTTCTTGAAAAAGAAACACCGGACCGTGATCGAATACATGGTGGCCGACAACAACCTCTATCCGTATGCCGAGTTGGATATCAATGAGATGGAGGCGGCGTGGGACGACCGTTTCGACGGGTATATGGTCGTTTTTCTCTACCCGGTGGCCGAAACGAGCCGCTATGCGCCGGCTCGTGCCGATTACGACGAAGATCCGCGGCTGCTGTTGATCGCACGGGACCGGAATGCCGGAACCATGTCGAGCCGGGTGCTGAAGCGGTACGACCGGCTGCTCGATCCGACCGATCCGGAAACCGTAAAACAGGTCATCGAGGATGCGGTGATCTTGGCGCCGGCGGACCATTATGCGTTGATTTTCTGGTCGCACGGGTCGGGGTGGATCCCTCAGGGGCTGGGCCAGCCGTTGAAGTCGACCCAGCCGTCGGCCGGGGATGATGCGTCGGGAGCGGTGTCGAAGTTGGAGGGGTGGGTACCGGCCGGGGCGGATCGGGCGGGGATCATGACCTACTCTTTCGGGCAGAGCAACAGCCACGGCAATGCGGAGATGGAGATCGATGCCTTGGCGCGGACGCTGCCGACGGGAAAACTGTTCGATTTTATTCTGTTCGATGCCTGCCACATGGCGAGTGTCGAGGTGGTGTGGGAGTTGAAGGATTTTGCGGCCTATCTGATTGCATCGGCGGCGGAGACGCTGGCTTATGGCTTCCCGTACGAGGCGGTTCTGGCACCGATGTTCGAGAAGGAGGCGGATGTGAAGGGGATGGCGAAAGCCTTTTTCGACGACTACAAGGAACGGACGGGGGCTTGGCAGAGTGCGACAATAGGGGTGGTTCGGTGCGACCGGCTGCCGGCGGTGGCGGAGGCGCTGCGGGCGTTGTGCGAAGCGGGGCTGCCTGCCGCGGGAATCTCGTACGCGGGACAGCAGTACGGGCGGAGTTCGATGGGGTTTCAGAATACGTTCTACGATCTGACGGATTTCGTCCGCCGCACGTGGGGGGCGAGCGATCCGGAGGGGGTGGCGCGGTTCGAGGCGGCGATGGACGAGGCGGTGGTTTTTGCTGCGGCGACGCCGTGGCTGTTCGACCAGCTGAAGATCGGTACGCACTGCGGACTGTCGTGCTACCTGCCGCGGAGTTCGACGCCGCTTTCGTTGGAGGCTTACCGCACGCGATTCGGCTGGAGCGGAGCTTCGGGCATGGGAAATTTGATTGTCCCGTAGGGTCGTAGGGTGAGGCCGGGCAAGATCAACGGGTGCGGCGCCAGCGCGGACGCAACCGAGCGGAGCGAGGAATTGCGGCCGGCGCAGGGGGGTGGCGCCGCCCGCCCGACTCTGGCGAGTCGGACGCGTTGCCGAATTAGGGTAAAGGCTGCCAGTAAAACACCCGAAGGGTGTGCGCCGCAGGCGCAGCGAGC
>JAFLSI010000085.1 GCA_022511025.1 Rikenella sp.
CCTTTAATTCCTCTCTCCTCTTTTCTTTGCTGCACTGCAATACTTCAAAGAACGTCGACCGGAAAAATTTCCGGACCTTTCTCTTTTTGCGGATGCAAAGATATATCTTTTCTCTCCTATCCTCCAAATATATTTGGAAATATTTTTCATTTTCCCCTCTCAAAAGGGGGCATTTCATTAAGAATCAATCGGCTATAGCCAGCCTCCCTCTCCCCCAAAAAAGAAAGGATAAAGTACGATCTACTTTATCCTTTCGTCCTATTTCAGGCCCAAAGCCGCTACACCAATCGCCGCGCTCCGTCCGAGATCACTACAGGATAGACTTTGCAGTCGATTCCGTATTTCGCTTTGTATTTCGCCCGCACGGTGTCGACAAAGGCATCGTACTTCGACGCCGGAACCACATTGATCGTGCAGCCGCCGAAACCGCCGCCCATGATCCGCGATCCGGTTACTCCGCACTCTTTGGCCACTTCATTCAGGAAATCCAGCTCTTCGCACGAAACTTCGTAGAGGACGCTCATCCCGATATGGGTTCCGTACATCTTCCGCCCCACCGTCTCATAATCCCCGGCCTCCAAGGCGGCGCACGCATCCAACAGTCGCTGCACTTCGTCGATCGCGTACTTCGCCCGGATATAATCCTCCTGCGAAAGGGTCCCGATCACTTCGTCGAGCCACTCCGGCTTCGCGTCCCGCAGAAATTCCACTTCGGGATGACGCTGCCGGATCGCCTGAACCGCCCGTTCGCAGCTCTCTCTCCGTTTGTTGTAGGGCGAACCCACCAACTCATGTTTCACGCACGAGTCGATCAGCACCACCTTGTACCCATGGGCCTCGGGATCGAACGGCACGTACTGGAATTCGCCTGTCTTGCAATCCAAGCGCATCAAATGTCCCGCTTTCCCGTGCACGGAGGCGAACTGGTCCATAATGCCGCACTTCACTCCTACATAGTTGTGCTCGGTCGCCTGCCCCACCTTGGCCAGCTCCATCGGCGGGAAACCGAGGTTCAGCATGTCGTTGAGCGCAAAGGCATAGGTGGATTCCAACGCAGCCGAACTGGACATCCCGGCTCCGAGCGGCACGTCGCCGGAGAAGACCGTGTCGAACCCTTTAACGGTCCCTCCGCGTTTGATCAGTTCGCGGCACACGCCGAAGAGGTATTTCGCCCACTGCTGCACCGGTGCATCCGCTTCGCTCAAACCGAACTCTGCGCTCTCCCCTAAGTCGAGTGCATAGGCCCGCACTTTATCCGTCCCGTTGAAGACGATCTCGGCCACCATCCCTTTGTCCACGGCGCCCGGCAGCACGAATCCGCCGTTGTAGTCGGTATGTTCGCCGATGAGGTTGACCCGCCCCGGCGAGGTGTACACGGCACCCTCGGTACCGTACAGCTCCTTGAATTTCTCACGTACTTTGGTTATGTCCATAGCCATCTGTCTTTAGGTTCAACAGAGAAGATCATTCCGCAATCATGTCCTGTTTACGCACTTTGCTCCCCAACAGCGCATAGTAGAGCAGGTAAGCCTCTCCGAGGATCACAATGATCCACGTTGCAGACCACGAATGGGTAATGTCGGCGATCATCCCCTGCAACAGCGGCAATACTCCGCCGCCCAGCACGCCGATCATCAGTGCGCCCGATCCGGCCGAGGTATATTTGCCCAACCCCTTGACGGCCAGTGCAAAGGTCGAAGGCCACATCACCGAGTGGAACAGCCCGACGGCCACCAGCAGCCACAGACAATCGGTCAGCATCGCCCCGATCACGAGCAGTCCGGCGGCGACCGACGTAACGATCAGCTGCATGCGTGCCGGCACTTTGCTCAATGCCGACCCGATCAACCGTCCAACGAGCATCCCGCCCCAGTAGAGCGAACCCATCGTCGCTGCGAGTTCGATCCAACCGGCATCGGATTTGGCGTGCATCACTAAATTGGCTCCGACACAGACTTCGACGCCTACATAGATGAAGATGGCCACAACCCCCAGCATCAAATGCCGGAACGACCAAATGCTGCGTTCGAGTTTTTCGCCCCCTTCGGCCGTGGTATTGGCGATGTTCGGCAGCTGGAGTTTCGTAATCAGGAAAGCGACTCCGAGAATCACTACGATAAACGCGAGGAACGGGACGATCAAACTGTCGAGACTAATCTCCGATGCAGCCACTCCGCCAAAAATGATCCCGCCGACAAAAAACGGCGCAAGGGTGGTCCCGATCGAGTTGGAGGCTCCCCCGATGTTCTGCCGCTGTACGTCGCTGGTCCCTTTCACGTTGCAGGCAATCAGATAAGGATTGATCACCACTTGCATGATGGTTACTCCGGCTCCGACGACATAAGCGCCGATCAGGAACAGGAAGTAAGCATACGGGATCGACGAGCCGCCGAAAGCGATCGAGGCTCCGTCCGAATATTTCTGGAGCAGTACCGATGCTTCAAAAATCGCGCAGCCGACGGCCACGACCATCAAGGCCCGCACCATGGTATTTTTATAGCCGTGGCGGTTTACCAGCCGCGCCCCGATGCCGCCGGTCAGCGGGTAGGAGAGAAACCAGGCAAAGGTTACCATCACGGCCAAGGTGTTCTGAATCCCGCCCACATTGCTGAGCAGAGCGCCCTGCAACGGACTCTGGAACTGCTGGTTCACGACGGTGAGGAAACCGACGATGAAAAACAGGAATACCATCGTAATGAACGGCCCTGTGTAGCTGATTTGTGTTTGTTGATTGTTCGTCATAACGTTGTCTGGGTTATGTTTTTAATTGATTTAGAGTTGGCCGGTTCTGTTCATCGGGTCCCGAAGCGGTAGACGATATGCTGTTCGTACACCGCTCCCGGCTCCAAAGCCACACCGGGAAAGTCCGCCCGGTTGGGCGAATCGGGAAAGGCCTGACACTCCATGGCCACTCCGTCCCGGTCCGAATAGGAGTAGGCGGGGTTCTTGGAAACCGGAGAGCCGGAAAGCCAGTTCCCGGTATAAATCTGTATCCCCGGCTGCGTGGTCTCGACCTGCACGAACCGACCCGAAGCCGGCGAATAAAGCTCGGCAGCCGGCAGCAAGCTCTTGTTCCCGAGCACAGACTGTGCTCCGCCGCCGGTCGGATAGCCGTCAATCACCCAGCAGTGGTCGTACCCTTTCCCCCACACAAGTTGTTGAAACGAGGTGTCTCCGATCCGTTCCCCCAGCGCATGAGGGGTCCGGAAATCCATGGGCGTCCCCTCGACCGGAGCCGGAGCGTGCGGCGCGGGCAGCGGAATCGCGGTCTCGTCGGTCGGCAAATAATGCGAGGCATGCAAAGTCAACCGATGTTCCAGCACACTCCCCGAATCATGTCCGTCGAGGTTGAAATAAACGTGGTTGGTCAGGTTGACGATCGTCGGTCGATCTTCCGTCCGGGCATAATAGGTAATTTCCAGCCGGTTGTCATCCCCCCAGTCATAGCAGGCCTCGACATACAGCGTCCCCGGATAGCCCTCTTCGCCATCGGCCGAGCGGTAGGCAAATACGACCCGATCGCCCTCGACACGCCCCTCCCAAAGTCGGTTCGCAAACCCGGTCGGCCCGCCGTGCAGGTGGTTCGGCCCATTGTTGACCGCCAATCTATAGGTCTCACCGTCGAGTGCAAAGACCCCTTTGGCGATCCGGTTGGCATACCGCCCGACGCTCTTCCCCATGGCGGGTCCGTCGGCCACATACGACTGCCAGCGGTCGTAGCCTAACGCCACATCGGCCATCTTTCCCTCCCGGTCCGGCACCGTAATCCCTACGATAGCCGCCCCGTAATTCGTCAACTGCACGGCCGCTCCCGAGGCGTTGGTCATCGTATAAAGAATGACCGGTTCGCCCCCCCCCTCGCCCGAGGGCGACGCCGGAGTAAATCCCCATACCTGTTGCGTAATCTCGTTCATAATCGGTCTGTATGTTTGTCAATTTTTGAATCGGTTCGGGCGTGTTTCCGCCGGGCCGGTCCGCATGCAACGCAACACCGGCTCAAAAAGCCGGCGCCCGACGCCGCCGACCGATCACTCTCCCCACAGCGAGCGCGGATAGACCCCCGCTGCAATCAAGTCCAGCACCCGTTGCACCGTCCCGGGCCGATCCTCCTTGTAGGTTACCCCGAACCACTCGCTTGTCGTGTGCAGCACCTTCAGCCGGGCCTGCCCCCCGCTCACCAAGAGATTGACCAACAACGGAATGAAAAACTCCGCCTTGAGGTTCCCCTCCGTCTCCCGAACGAACCGGTGGAAGAACTCTGCCGAATGGCGGAAATAGTCCGGCGTAAACCCGAACAGATTCATCGACACCGGCGTATCCTCCGCCAGCGGATGCGTTCCGTCCTCTTCGATATAGACGATCCGGCCGTTCTGCCGTTCGATCTTCGTGCGCTCCACGATCGACTGCAAATACCCCTGCCCGTCGATGGTGCAAACCCCGCGCGACACCGTCCCGTTCTCCGAGAGCGTCTTGCAGACCTCGTACCCCACCATCGCATATTCCCCTTCGGAACCCGCCGGCAGCGACGCCAAGTATTCCCCCATCCGGGCAATCGCATCCTGGCCGTAGAAGTCATCGGCATTGATCACCGCAAACGGTTCGGCAATCACCGGCGCCCCCATCAGCAACGCATGGTTCGTCCCCCACGGCTTTTCCCGCCCGGCCGGCACGGAGAATCCCTCCGGCAGCGCCGAGCCCAACTCCTGAAACACATACTCCACTCCGATCCGATGCCCGAACCGCCCCGCATGGAACACCTCCTTGAATTCCGCCGCAAAATCGGGCCGGATCACGAACACTACCTTGCCGAACCCCGCCCGGATCGCATCGTAAATCGAATAGTCGATAATCGCCTCGCGGTTCGGCCCGATGCCGTCCATCTGTTTGAGCGAACCGTAACGGGAACCCATTCCCGCCGCCAGTACCAAAAGTGTCGGTTTCATACCTTTTGCCTGTTTCTGATGTGCAGTTTAATACGACAAATATACGATTTCCCCGGAATTATCCTGCATTCGCCCGGCAGATTTCTCGCCGGACTCCGGTTCCGGTTCTCTTTTTGTATCTTTGCGCGCGCATGCCACTATGCTAAAGTATTCGGAACAGATGAAAAAAATCCTCATCGGACTGCTCGCCTGCGGTTTCGGAGCGAGCGTTTCGGCCCAGCGGCTGAACCGCTCGCTCGACCGCGGCTGGAACTACATTCCCGGCTGGGAGACCCGTCTCACCGCTGCCGGACAAGATGTCGACCTGCCCCATACGTGGAATACCGACGCACTCGGCGGAAAACCCGACTACTACCGAGGGTTGGGCGGGTATTTCAAGGCGTTCGAGATACCGGCCGAATGGGAGGGACAGCGCATCTTCATCCGCTTCGGCGGAGCCAACTCGACCTGCGACCTCTACGTGAACGGAAAACATGCGGGGCAGCACCGGGGAGGGTACACCGCATTCGCGTGGGAGATCACGCAATGGATCCGCTTCGGCGAGCGGAACACCCTGTCGGTGCGGGTCAACAATGCGCCCGACCTGAACCTGCCGCCGTTAGTCGGCGACTTCAACTTCTACGGGGGGCTGTACCGGGAGGTCGAACTGATCGTTACGGCCGACACCCATATCGCCTTGGACGACTACGGCTCCAGCGGGGTGTACATCACGCCGGCGCAGGTCTCGGCCGAACGGGCGGAGGTGAACGTACGGGCTTGTGTGCGCGGACGGAGAGGAACGACGGCCGAAGCGACCTTCATCCTGCGCGACGGCGAAGGGAACCGGCTCGACTCGACCGTCCGGCGGGTGCTGCTCGACGGCAACGGACGAAACGAGGCGAAGGCTTCGTTCTCGATCGGCCGGCCTCATCTGTGGGGGCCGAAAGACCCTTATCTGTACGACATGGAGGTGCGGGTGAAAGGGGCGGAGGGCTACGACAGTGTGCGGCAACGGTTCGGGGTGCGGCGGTTCGAGATCGACGCCCAAAACCGCTTCCTGCTGAACGGCGAACCGCTGACGGTGCAGGGGGTGTGCCGCGTCGAGGACTGGGACGGCATCGGCAATGCGCTCCGGCCGCTGAACCACCGGCGGGATGTGGAACTGCTGAAGGAGATGGGGGCCAATGCGGTGCGGTGTGCCTACTTCCCGAACGATCCGTACTTCCTCGACCTCTGCGACCGGGAGGGAATCTTGGTCTGGAGCGACCTGCCGTTGGTCGGGGCGGGACCTTATCGCGACAAGGGCTACAACGACAGCGAGGAGTTCCGGGCGAGCATCCGGCAGCAGTTGCGCGAAATGATCCGCCAGCAGTACAACCATCCGTGTGTGGTCTGGTGGGGGATCTTCGACCAGCTCAACCAGCGGGGCGACGATCCGATCGCTTTGGTCAACGAACTGAACGGGATCGCAAAGCAGGAGGGGGGAGGCCGGCTGACGGTGGCAGCCAGCAACCAAAACGGACAACTGAACTTCGTTACGGACCTGATCGGTTTCAATACGTTCTACGGCTGGACGAGGGATCAATTGTCGGGGTTTGCGGAGTGGCGCGCGAGTCTTGAAGAGTATCCGGAACTGCGCTGCGGGGTGAGCGAATACGGAGCGGGAGCGAGCATCTACCAGTGGGCGGGGGATTCGCTCTGCCGGCCGGTGGCGGAGGGGCCGTGGCATCCGGAACAGTGGCAAACGCTGCTGCACGAGACGTACTGGGAAGAGATTGCGGCGAGCGGGAGCTTCTGGGGGACTTTCGTCTGGACGATGTTCGACTACGGGGCGGCGCACCGGACGGACGGGGCGAGACCGGGAACGGCGGATTTCGGACTGGTAACGTTCGACCGGTGGGTCTGCAAGGATGCGTTCTATTTCTACAAGGCGAACTGGAACCGGACCGTGCCGTTCGTCTACCTGACGGGCAAACGGTTCGATCTGCGGTATGATGACCGGCAGACGCTGCGGGTTTTCTCGAATCAAGCCGATGTGGAACTTTTCGTAAACGGGGTCTCGCTGGGCTTGCGGACGAACGATGGCTGGGGGCGGTTCGTCTGGGAGGATGTGGCGCTGAAGCGGGGCGAAAATGTCGTCGAAGCGGTCGACCCGCTCTCCGGCTCGCGCGACCGAACGGTTATCCGGATCGAACCGGGGGGCGATTTGTAAAAGGCTGTCGGTTTATTGGCGGTCTCTATCCCCGATGGACGAAAGGGCCGCAGCGCCGAGTGTCTTCGCGCCGGGCGGGGTGGCGCACCCGTTGGGTGTTTTGTTGGCAGCCTCTACTCCAAACAGCCGTCGAAAGTGCGGGCCGAAGCCAGCGGGAACTGTTTGCAGGCCTCCGCTGCCGGGGACTTCGGCCTGCCTACTCTGTAGGAGTGGTGGAGGCACAGCGTTCTTTCCATTCGGGCATGCGGGCCGGAGCCAGCGGTGGGAGACACGAGCTCCGACGAAGTGGCTCCCCGCCGCGCGGGGTGGCGGCGGCTCGCTGCGCCTG
>JAFLSI010000086.1 GCA_022511025.1 Rikenella sp.
ATTGCGGCCGGCGCATGGGGGTGGCGCCGCCCGCCCGACTCTGGCGAGTCGGAGGTGTTGTAATCACAAGCGGCGAGAACTGCGATCCTTAGGATCGCCGGCCTCCGCGCCCAGCGGCAAAGCCGCTCGGGGGGTGGGCGCGAGGCCGAATAAAGGTAGAGGCTGCCAATAAAACACCCAACGGGTGCGGCCCGCACTTTCGACAGCCGTTGGGAGGAGAGGCGGCCGACGGACAGACCTTTCCCAACCATTCGGTAGAAGCGGGAGGGTTTATCCCAACAAATAGGGATGCCCCGACCGCCCCGAAAATGTTATCTTTGTCCTCCGCAGACAGAGTCTATACTGATGGAAAACGAAACGATATGCCGCCGCCTCTCGGAGCTTTCCACCTCCGAGAGCGGCGTGATCACCAAAGTTCTCGGCCACGGATCGTTCCGCAAGCGCATCGCCGAGATGGGTTTTATCCGCGGCAAGCGCGTAACCGTCATCAAGAACGCCCCCCTGCTCGACCCCGTCGAATACGAGATCATGGGTTACCACATCGCCCTGCGGCGCAGCGAAGCCGACTTGATCGAAGTCTCGACCGCCGAACAGACCGGACCGGGACCGACCGGCGAACCGGCGACCCAACTCGTCATAGGCGATGAAACCGCCAACCGTTTCCCGCATCAGGCCGGCCGAACGATCAACGTCGCCTTGGTCGGGAATCCGAACTGCGGCAAGACCTCGCTTTTCAACCTCGCCAGCGGCGCACACGAACACGTCGGCAACTACAGCGGCGTAACCGTCGAGACCAAAGAGGGGACAGCCCGGCACGAAGGCTACACCCTGCGCATCGCCGACCTGCCCGGCACCTACTCCATCACCGAATACACCCCCGAAGAGCTTTACGTACGGCGCCACATTTTGGAAGAGCTGCCCGACGTCGTAATCAACGTCGTCGACGCCTCGAATTTGGAGCGGAACCTCTTTCTGACCACCCAGCTGATCGACATGAACCTCAAGGTGGTGATCGCCCTGAACATGTACGACGAGTTGGAGGCCAGCGGCGCACGGTTCGACTACGAAGCCTTGGGACGGATGATCGGGATTCCGATCGTGCCGACCGTAGCTTCGAAAGGCGAAGGGGTCGACCGCCTGTTCGACCGCGTCATCGCCGTTTTCGAGGACAACGAACCCACCGTGCGCCACATCCACATCAACTACGGCGAAGACATCGAGCGGAGCATCGCCGCCCTTCAGCAGTTGATCTGGGAGAACGACGACATCGTGGTGCACTACTCGTCGCGCTATTTGGCCATCAAGCTGTTGGAGGGCGACCGGGAGGTGCTCTCGCGTTTGGAAGCGGCCTCCAACTTTCCGGAGATCCGGCAGGCTGTGGAACACGAGACAGCCCGGCTCGAACGGTTCTACAACGACAACGTCGGGATGGTGATCGCCGGAGCGCGGTACGGGTTTATCGCCGGGGCGCTAAGCGAGACCTTCGCCTCCGGCAGCGCCGACAAACAGCGCAAGGCGACCCGGATCGACCGCATCATGACACACCGGATATGGGGTTTCCCGATCTTTCTGTGTCTGCTGTGGGTGATGTTCCAGACCACTTTCTCGTTGGGCGAAATCCCGGCCGGATGGATGGAGAGCGGCATCGGCCGGCTCGGCGACTGGCTGGCGACCCTCCTGCCGGAGGGATCGCTGCGCGACCTGCTGATCGACGGCGTGATCAGCGGAGTGGGAGGCGTCATCGTCTTTCTGCCGCAAATCCTGATCCTCTTTTTCTTTATCTCGCTGATGGAAGATACGGGCTACATGGCCCGGACGGCTTTCCTGATGGACCGCTTCATGCACCGCATCGGACTGCACGGCAAGTCGTTCATTCCGCTGCTCATGGGATTCGGCTGCAACGTGCCGGCGATCATGGCCACACGGACCCTCGAAAGCCGCAAGGACCGGATGCTGACCATGCTGATCCTCCCGTTCATGTCCTGTTCGGCCCGGTTGCCGGTCTATGTCCTGTTGATATCCGCCTTTTTCCCGACGGGACGGGGCTTGGTTCTGCTGTCGGTTTACGCCATCGGGATCGGGGTGGCGGTGCTGTCGTCGCTGGTGTTCAAACGGCTGCTGTTCCACAAGGCCGAAGCGCCGTTCGTGATGGAGCTGCCGCCGTACCGGATTCCGACCGGGCGCAGCGTGGTGCGGCACATGTGGAGCAAGGGTTCGCAATACCTGCGGAAGATGGGAACGGTCATTCTGCTGGCCTCGGTGTTGATCTGGGCGTTGGGCCACTACCCGCGGCCGACGGAGGAGCAGTTGGCGGAGACGGCACCGGGGGGTGCAGCGGAGTGGCAGACCGAACATTCGTATATCGGCCGGTTGGGGCATGCGATCGAACCGGCGATCCGGCCGTTGGGGTTCGACTGGAAGATCGGGGTGAGCCTGCTGACCGGATTGGCAGCGAAAGAGGTCGTAGTGAGTACGATGGCGGTACTGAACCTGCCGGATTCGACGGCTGCGGCTCTGACGGAGGGGATGGAGCCGGCCGAAACGGACGATGCGCCGGAGGGGGCTTTGATCCGCAGTTTGCAGACGCAGCGCTATTCGTCGGGGGTGCGGGCGGGTAAACCGGTCTATACGCCGTTAGTGGCGTTCGGGATGATGGTTTTTATCCTGCTCTACTTCCCGTGCGTGGCGGCGATTGCGGCGATCCGGAAAGAGGCGGGCTGGCGCTGGGCACTGTTCACGGTCTTTTATACGACGGGGCTGGCTTGGGCGGTTTCGTGCGCGATCTACCAGATCGGTTCGCACTGGTTTTAGCCGCCCGCCGGCGGGCGGCTCGTCGGCTGAGATCCGGCGAGAATAATAGGACACAGCGACATCCGTAACACAGAATCCCCCAAACTATTGCAATTATGAATCAGGATACGATCGTATCGGTTATCGTCTTGGCGTGCGCAGCGGTGGGAGCGGTCTGGTTCATCCGCCGGTTGCGGGGCCGGGGGCGCGACTGCGGTTGCGGCTGCGGAACGGAGTGCGCCCGGTGCCGGCAGGAGGATTCCCGAAACCGGAAGAGAGAGCGTCTCTAACGGAAAATGAACGTCTCCCGCAGAGGGTGTCGATCGACACCTCTGCGGGAGACACATGGAAGAAATGGACCGGAACAGCCGGAACAGGCTGCACCCGCACTACCCGGCCGCTCGCTTTCCTGCAAAAATCAAGCCTGCTGCCCCAAGATCGCCAACGCCTTGTCTAAAATCGTCCGGTCGTCCAGCATCACAATCCCTCCGTCCGGCCCCTGCTCGATATGCAAACCCGACGGATTCCCCTCGCCCGACTGATAATGCGTACCGCCGAAATAATTGCGCACCGTATCCACATCGATCCCTAACTCGTCCGCAATGCGCTGCATACTGCCGTCCGGCAGACTGTCCTTGATCCGCCGCAACTCGTTGAAAGTAATGGTATTCATAGGCGTGAGGTATTAAATTCCCTATAAAGGAACGCATTTTCCCGTTCATTTCCAAACGCCGGACGGCAAAAATGCGATAAATTCCGGTTTTACGGCCGCTTTTCGATCAGTTTTCTCAGCACCGACGCAATCTGCGTGTTGTCCTGCCGGCCATTGAAGAGTTCGGCCGACGCTCCGAGTGCAAAAACCGGCACGTAGGTCGCCGAATGGCTTCCCGTCGTCCAGCCGGTCCCCGCACGCCGCGCCAGCAGGTCCACCGCCGCATCCGCCGTCCGGCCCGGCTTTTCGGCATAGGTCTTTTCCAACCGCGTCCACTCTTCCGGCTTCAGTTCGATCGGGCCGCCGAAACCCATCCGCTCACCCAGCAACGCCTTTGCCTCCACCCAGTCGGCCGTCTTCTCGATCGCCTGCCGCAGCACCCCTTTGGAACACTGCTGCGCCGCCAACAGCCCGAAATAGGTGTCATACCCCAGATTTCCGCGGCCCAACGCCAGCCCGCCCGTTTCGTGGTCGGCCGTGATGACGATCAGCGTTTCGTCCGGGTGCCGGCGGTAGAAGTTCACCGCCACATCGATCGCTTCGTCGAAGTCTTTGACCTCCTGCACCAAGGCCGCTGCATCGTTGTCGTGGGCCGTCCAGTCGATCTGGCCTCCCTCGACCATGAGGAAAAATCCGTTCTTGGCTCCCCCGTCCCGCATCAGGAAGTCGATCGAACGGCGCGTCATGTCCGGCAGACTCAAGTCGCCCGGCTGCCGGTCGATGGCCAACGGCAGTTTCGAGGCATCGGCTGCCGCATCCTGCACCAGCACGGCCCGTTTGCCTTTGAGTTTGGCGTCTCCCCAACAGATGCTGTAGCCTGCTTCGTCCAGCGCCTCGTACACCGACCGGCTGTCGGCCGCTCCGGCCGGAGCCTCCGGACTCAGGAACCCGGCGCCGGCATAGAGATCCAGCCCGGTTACCGGTGCATCCATTCCGATTTCGCGGTACATCCCGCGGTTCGGCTGATGGCCGAAAAAGCTGGCGGGCGTGGCATGGTCGATGCTCACCGAGGTCGCCACTCCGCTCCGCATGCCCTGCTCCCTGGCTGCCACGGCCAGACTATAGATGGGTGCCGTATGATCGGCGTTCATGCCGATCGTCCCGACCGAGGTTTTCTGACCGGTGGCCAGCGCAGTCCCTGCTGCGGCCGAATCGGTCATCCGGCGGTTCGCGCACCACGTCGTGGCAAAACCGACGACCGGAAAACGGGTGAATCCGAGCGAACCGAAGGCCACTTCGTCGCCTGCTTCGGAAGCGAGGCAGGCTTCGGTCAATGCCAATGCGTTGTATCCCATCCCGTCGCCGATAAAGTAGAAGATGTACTTGGGCTGCTGAGCCTGCACCCGACTGACGATTCCGACAAACAGAATGAATAACAGGAGTGTCCTTTTCATAAAAAGAGTTTCTGGTTAAAATTTTATCCAAAGATAACGATCCGATGCTGAAAACAGCCTGTTCCGAGTCTCTTTTTTATCCAAATTGGATAAAAAAGAACCCGACCTGTTGAGTATTTTATCGGCAGCCCCTCTATCCTCCGAGTCGCCACGGCACCGGAAAAAATGCAACGACCGTGTGGTCAAAATCCACAAAAACAAAAAAGAGAGCCGCAGCTGTCCGAGCTGCGGCTCTCCGATCCGGCGCGTGCGGATGAGGTTCACCCGACGCCTACTCCTCTTTCACCAAATTGAATTTGGTCGAGATCTCTTTCTGTTCGATCACCTGCCGCAGGTTGAACCGCCGCCGCTGGGTGATGTAGCCGGCCTTTTCGCAAATGACCTCCATCTGCACATTGCCGGAGTTGTTGAACGTCAACCCCTTGACATCGAACGTCTCGGTCGTTTCGTAAGGGGTCGATCCGACGAAATTCTGGTTGGTGTTCTTCACATCCGGAGTGGACGACACCACGCGAACCGAAATGTCGGCCCCTTTGGGCGAGGAGTCGATGTACCACCGGATGACGGTCGATTCGAGCGCGGTATTTCCGGCCCCGGTAACCTGTTTGTTCTTTTCGAGGCTCGGCGAAGCCGCCCGCTTGAGGAAGAAAGCGATCCGATCCCAGTCGATGTCCTTGAGCGCCCGTGCATAAGCGGTGTTCAGGGCATTCGACCCGAGGGTGAAATCGCTGGCGCTGCCGCCTGTGCTGGCCCGGCCGACGGCGACGACGCTCGGATAGACCAATTTACCGTTCTGGTCGTGTACCTGTACATTGAGCTGCACGGTGCCCGACCAGCCTACCCCCGAAAGGAAGCTGAGGTTGAACTCGCGAATCGTCAGCGTCAGCATGTAGTCGGTCGCCACGTCGGCGTCGAGGTTGAAGCCCATCGTGCGCATGTAGCGACGGGTGCTTTCCGAGACGAACGAAACGACTTCGGGGCTGACGGAGACTTGCGGCAACGTCGTGGCGCTGGCGTCGTACTTCTGCAAGACGCGGCTGTTGGCCCGTTCGTCGCGCACGTTCAGCCGGATGCCGTAATCCAGTTCGATAAACCGGTTGGGCTGCGGGTCCTCGGTGAGGGCTAAGTTCACCGTTTTGGGCTGAGGAGGCGCAACGACCTTTTTGGCTACGCTGCAGGAGACCAAGCCTCCCAGCAGCATCGTACTCAACAATGCAATTGTCTTTTTCATCGTTCTACCGGTCGGTTTTCAGTTTGATAATCTTGGCCGTTACGGTCGTCTTGTAGAGAATCTGTTTTTTGCCCACCTGTTCGACATTCGTGGCGATCGTCGGTTCGACAAGGGCATCGGCTCCGTACTCTTTGGCGAGGTTAATGGCCCGGTAGATGGCTAACCGACGGGCTACCACTTCCGGTTGCAGCAGGTCCGAATTGTCGCCGAAATAGTCGCTCTGGAGATAGCCGAGTTTCAGGATACCGTCGCATTCGTAAACGACTCCGAATTTCCTGTTGAATACAATCATGCTAAATTCGTTGTTCGCATCGGCGATCTTCATCCCGCCATCCCTTCGCTCCTGAAAGATTATCGAAGCATCGGCGGTGATGGTGTTGAGGATTTCGTAATCGCCGCGGGCAAGGTTCAAGGCTTCCAGCGGAGCCATATCGATCGTGTTCACGGCTCTGGGCAGAATAATTCGTTTGGTGCCGCACGATGCGAAACTGCCGGCACAAAGCAGTAAAATTAAAATTCTTTTCATGTTCATCTTTTGTTTGTCGATTCAACGAATATTGAGTCCTCGAATCCGGAATGGGGACAAACAAAAAGCGCGGACTCATTCGCTTATTGTCGGATTCTGAGGTCTTCCACAACCTGGTCCCCGATACAAAGGAATAAAGTCCACGCTGGATGAAACAGCATGGACGCTCACTTTATTCCTTCGGGGACATTCTTGGTTTTGTGGAAGTTTCAGAATCCCGAAATACAAGCTAACGCCTTTTATTTTTATGTCCTACTGTGCGCTTATCGTCTCATAGGCAATCGGTATGTAAGGTTCAACGTCTTTGTTTGTTTGTTTGTCTGCCCCGCATCGGGGGTGTTTTATTTCACATAATCCATTCGGTCGGGCCACCCGGTGTCTCAAGCGTCTGAAAAATGCGGGCCGGCGCCAGCGGTGGGGGCCACGAACTCCGACGAAGCGGCTCACCTCCGCGCGGGGTGGCGGCGCACCCGTTGGGTGTTTTATTGGCAGCCTCTACCCTTATTCGGCCTCGCGCCCATCCCCCCCGAGCGGCTTTGCCGCTGGGCGCGGAGGCCGGCGACTCGTTGAGTCGCAGTTTTCGCCGTGTTTGATTGCGACCTCCGGTCGCTCGGGCCAGCCGCCCCCCACCGGCTGGCTCTCATCCGTTGGATGTTTTGCTGGCAAGTCTTTACCTCGATTCAGGCCGGAGCCAGCGGAGACTGCTTGCAGGCCTCCGCGGGGCGGGGCTTCGGCCTGCCCACTCCTGCGGAGTGGACGCACAGCGTCTCTTGCTGGCA
>JAFLSI010000087.1 GCA_022511025.1 Rikenella sp.
GAAAGTCTTTTTGGTTCTTTTTCTTCAGAAAAAGAACGGTTCCATACCCCGGCACTAAGAATAAGCAGCAGAAAAAATGAACGATGTGGATATTGAGTGAGGCAGATTAGATAATCGCCAGCACATCATTTTGTTTCATGATCAGATAGTCCTTGCCATCGACCGAGATTTCCGTACCGGCATACTTGCCATAGAGCACCTGGTCTCCGACCTTGACCTCCATTTTGACCTCGTCCGTACCCGGTCCGACCGCAACGACAGTTCCGGCCAGCGGTTTTTCCTTGGCCGTATCCGGGATGAAAAGTCCCGACGCGGTTTTTTCTTCCGCCGGTTTCGGCTCGATCAGCACCCGATCAGCTAACGGTTTGATTTTCATGGTTGATTAGAATTTTTATGATTGTTGAGTGTTTGTATCGGTAAGTCGACAAAGGATGTATCATAATTTGTGCCAAATCCCGTCCATGCCAAAATGACAGCCCGGAGGCTGTCATTTTGTTAGGAAAGATCGACCTCGACCGCGGTCGGATAGAGCCGTTCCGGATCGAAAAACCTCGCACAGCTGTTCATCAAGTGGTCGGTGTGGAGTTCCACCCGGCCGTTGAACACCTCGCGTCCGTTGACCACGACCTTGACCGGCTGTCCGAGGTCTACTAACTTGTCGTTCAGGTAGATCGTGAACTTTCCTTTGGTTGCCGGCGTGTAGGTTTTGGCATACTTTTTCGCCAAGTTCCACTGGCTGGTCCGTTCGGTTACGGTCCAGACCATCGTGCTGACCGTCAGCTCCACCGTATTGCCCTCGATCTGCATCTCGTAGCACGAGCGGGCCGAGCCGTCGTCCGACCGTTCGTCGACGTACAGGTTGTAGAATCCGTCGCGGTAGCGTCCGTCCATCGCGAAGTCTTCCCAGAAAAAGTATTTCGGATAGGGGTTCCGCGTGTGCGTCTTCATCCACGGCGTCGTCGGGTAGTAGTCGATCGACGTGTGCGTCGCCCCCGGCACCACCTGTATGTCGTGTTTGTAGTAACCCGGATGCAGTCCCTCTAACCGGTCGAACTCCTCTTTGGCCGCTTCGGTCAGTTCGTTGCGGCAGAATCCCGTATCGTTCGATCCCGTCCGGAATGAGAAAGCGATGTCGGCACAGTTTTCCGCCGGGGCATTTTCTAACGGTTCCCCGCCCGATATAGGTCCGGCCGCCGCCAGATAGTCGGCATAGAACGACGCTAACCGCTGACTCCCGTACGCCCCCTCCGAAATGCCGAAGAAGTAGACCCGGTTCGGGTCGATCTCGCCCGAAACGAAAGCCTCGCGCAGCAACCGTTCCCAAGCCTGCTGTTTCGCTTTCTGCCACCAGCGGTAGTAGTCCCCCTCGTTCGGAATCTGCGGGATGAAGTAGGCCGACGGGGCGTCGTCGAACCGCGAACAGAGGATAAATCCCGTGTTCCACTCGGTGGCTTTCGCCCCCGAACCGTGCAGGTAGAGGAACAGCGGCCAACCCGCTTCCGGTTTTGCCGCCCCTTTGGTGCCATAGTAATACGGCATCACCGCATTCCGTTCGTATGCCCGCAGATCGAACTGCCCGGTCTGGGTCCGGCTCAGCGGCGCCAGTGCAATCAACTCGTTCTTTTCTCCCCGCTCCCGGTTGGCCACCCTCCACGAATCCCAAACCGCCTGCCGCGCCTCCGCCACCGCATCGGATGTCAGTGCCGTTCCTCCTTGATAAGTCGCTTTGTCCCCCTCTAAATAGCGGGAGAAGTAGGCCACATAAGCCTCCTCGGCCAGCCCGTTTTCCGGCGGCGTCGGGTTTTTCTCCTTGCTGCAACCGAGCAGCAGCCAACCGGCGGCAAATAAAAACAGTATTTTGTTCATAAATCTGAGTTTAGGTTATCCTTTCGGTTTTGTAATCGGGGGCAGGTTCGTTCCCCGCAGCGAAACACAATCTGTTTTGCCGACGCATTTACCCCTCGATCGCCGCCAACTGAGCCTCCAAAGCCCGAATCTTCGCCTCGGCGTCCGTCTGCTTCGCCCGCTCGTTGGCCACCACCTGCTCCGGCGCGCTCTGCACGAACCGTTCGTTGGCGAGCTTTTTCTGCACGCTTGCCAAGAATCCCCGCACATAGTCCAGCTCTTTCGTCAGGCGTTCCCGTTCGGCCGCCGTGTCGATCTTGGCGCCGAGCGGAAGGAAATATTCGGTCGTCTTCACGATAAACGCCGCCGCTCCCGTCGGTTTCTCCGTTTCGGAAGCTCCCGCCGCCAACGGTGTGATGGACGACAGGTTGCCCATCTTCGCAATCACCGCCTCGAACTCGGCCGGATAGTTTTCGTCCGCTGCATAGAGCAGCTCCAGCACCTCTTTCTGTGCGATATTCTTGGTTTTCCGTACGTTCCGAATCCCGCTCACGATCTCTTTCGCCAGCTCGAACCGTTCGACCTGCCGCAGCGCCGCTTCGTTCGCCGCAGCCGGCGCATAGCGGCTCACCATAATGGAATCTTTCGGCCCCCGTTCGGCGATGTAGTGCCAGATCTCCTCCGTAATAAACGGCATATAGGGGTGCAATTGTTGCAGCAGTTGCTCGAAATAGGCGATGGTGGCCGCATAGGTGGCCGCGTCGAGCGGTTCGCCGTAGGCCGGTTTGACCATTTCGAGGTACCACCCCGAGAAATCTTCCCAGAACAGCCGGTAGAGGGTCATCAGGGCATCCGAAATCCGGAATGCGGCGAAGTGTTCGTCGATCTCGGCCACCGTCGCCGCCAGTTTCGCCCCGAACCATTCGACCGCCATTTTGGCAGCCTCCGGCTGTACGGCCGCCGCCCCCTCCGGCCGGTCCCACATCCGGATGAGACGGAACGAATTCCATATCTTGTTCCCGAAGTTCCGCCCCTGTTCGATCAGCGATTCGTCCCAGATGATGTCGTTCCCGGCCGAACTGCACAGCATCATCGCCACCCGCACGCTGTCCGCTCCGTATTTCGCGATCAGCTCCAGCGGGTCGGGCGAGTTCCCCAGCGATTTGCTCATCTTCCGCCGCAGCTTGTCCCGCACGATCCCGGTCAGATAGACCCGGCTGAAAGGCCGTTCCCCTTGGTATTCATATCCCGCCATGATCATCCGCGCCACCCAGAAGAAGAGAATCTCCGGCGCCGTTACCAGATCGTTGGTCGGATAGTAGTACCGGATCTCCTTGTTCCCCGGATCGAGCACGCCGTCGAACACCGACATCGGCCAGAGCCACGAACTGAACCACGTGTCCAATACGTCCGGGTCTTGGGTCAGATCGTTTTCGGTGATGGCCGGATTCTTGGCCTGCGCCAATTTCACCGCCTCCGCGGCGGTTTCGGCCACGACGAAGCCTCCGCCCAAGGATGACGGAATGTAGTAAGCCGGAATCCGCTGCCCCCACCACAGCTGCCGGCTCACGCACCAGTCTTTCACATTCTCCATCCAGTGGCGGTAGGTGTTCTTGAACTTGGCCGGCACCAGCCGAATGACATCCTCCATCACCGCCCGCAAGGCCGGTTTGGCCATCTCGTCCATCTTCAGGAACCACTGCATCGAGAGTTTCGGTTCGATCACCGCTCCGCTCCGCTCCGAAGTCCCCACCTTGTTGGTGTAGGCTTCGACCCGCTCCAACAGGCCGGCCGCCTGCAAATCCCCCTCGATCCGCCGCCGCACCTCGAACCGGTCCAGCCCCGCATACACGCCTCCCGCTTCGTTGAGCGTTCCGTTGTCGTTGAATATGTCGATGCTCGGCAGCCCGTGTTTCTCTCCTAACAGGTAGTCGTTCACGTCGTGCGCCGGCGTAACTTTCAGGCATCCGGTTCCGAATCCGATCTCCACATAGTCGTCCTCGATCACCGGAATCGAACGGCCCACCAACGGCACAATGACCCGCCGCCCCTTGAGCCACGCATTTTTCGGGTCGTCCGGGTGGATGCACATCGCCGTGTCCCCCATGATGGTCTCCGGCCTGGTCGTGGCCACCACCGCATACCGCCCCTGCGGATCGTCCTCCACTCGGTATCGGAGGTAGTAGAGTTTTCCGTGCTCTTCCCGGTAGATGACCTCTTCGTCCGAAATAGCGGTCAGCGCCGCCGGGTCCCAGTTCACCATCCGCACTCCGCGGTAGATCTTCCCTTTGTTATAGAGGTCGACGAAGACGTGAATCACGGCATCGCTCAACCGGGGGTCCATCGTGAACTTCGTCCGCTCCCAGTCGCACGAAGCCCCTAATTTCTTGAGCTGTTCCAGAATGATCCCGCCGTGCTTCTCTTTCCATGCCCACGCATGTTCGAGGAACGCTTCGCGCGTGAGGTCGGACTTCTTGATCCCCTCCTTGGCGAGCTTCTGCACGACTTTGGCCTCCGTGGCGATCGAGGCGTGGTCGGTCCCCGGCACCCAGCAGGCGTTCTTGCCCTGCATCCGCGCCCGGCGCACCAAGACGTCCTGGATCGTGTTGTTCAGCATGTGCCCCATGTGCAGCACCCCCGTAACGTTCGGCGGCGGAATGACGATCGTGTAGGGTTCGCGTCCGTCCGGCTCCGAATGGAAAAAACCGTTCTCCATCCAGTAGCGGTACCATTTGTCCTCTTTCTCGGCTGGGTCGTATTTGGCAGGTATTTCTGTCATTTTGTCCGATTTTTTAGCATTTGCGCCTTTTGCATGCTTTTTGCAAAAGTCCGAAATGCAAATTTATAAAACTGTTTCCGAATTCACTGCATCGAAACGGGGAAACGCAGCGCACACAAACCGGATTCGCCGGTTTTTCGTACTTTTGCGGTTCGTTTCGCTGCGGGAAGATGCAGAATCGTTTATTACTTCAGAGAATCTATGAGCTACAAAAAAGATAATCGATCGTTCGATCAATTGGCCGGCATATCGGATATGTTGGACGGAAAAACGCAGGTCATTCCGATCGTCTCGGCCGACGACGACATGCCGCAGGGGGGGGCGATGCCGGATGTGCTGCCGATCCTGACGCTGCGCAGTTCGGTGCTCTTTCCGGGGGCCATTACCCCGATTACGGTGGGGCGCGAAAAGTCGATGAAATTGGTGCGCGATGTCGAACAGAACGGCGGCATGCTGGGGGCGCTGCTTCAAAAGGAGGCCGAGGTCGAAAATCCGGGGCCGGAGGATTTGTATTCGGTGGGGACGGCGGCGCGGATCCTGAAGGTCTTGGAGATGCCGAACGGAAACCTGACGGTCATCCTGCACGGGGTCGACAAGTTCGAGATTCGCGAGTTTCTCACCTCCGATCCTTTTTTTAAGGCCAGCGTGCGGCCGCTCAAAGACCTCGCGCCGGAAAAGTCGAATGTCGAACTGGAGGCCTTGGTGGAGTCGGTCAAGGAGATCGCCCTGAAGATAGTCGGGCAGTCGGGCCATATTCCGCAGGAGGCGACCTTTGCGATCAAGAACATCGACAGCCGGCGGGGAATCATCAACTTCATCAGCTCCAACCTCGACTTGCCGGATACCGACCGGCAGGCGCTGTTGGAGGCGCCGGGCCTGATCGCGCGGGCGCGGAAACTGCTCGAAATCTTGGTGCGCGAGTTGCAGTTGATCGAGCTGAAAAACGAAATCCAGAGCAAGGTCAAGGAGGACATCGACCAGCAGCAGCGGGAATACTTCTTGCAGCAGCAGATGCGGACGATCCAGGATGAACTGGGGGGAAATCCGTCGGAGCGGGAGGTGGACGAGTTGCGCGAAAAGGCGGAGTCCAAACAGTGGAGCGACTCGGTGAAAGAGCTGTTCTATAAGGAGTTGGGGAAACTCGACCGGATGAATCCGGCGGTGGCGGAGTATTCGGTGCAGATGAACTACCTGCAGTTGATGCTGGAGCTGCCGTGGAACGAAACGACGAAGGACAACCTCGACCTGAAACGGGCCAAACGGCGGTTGGACAAAGACCATTTCGGCTTGGACGATGTGAAGGATCGCATCCTGGAACACTTGGCGGTGCTGAAACTCAAAGGGGATTTGAAATCGCCGATTCTGTGTCTCTACGGACCTCCGGGGGTGGGGAAAACCTCTCTGGGGCGGTCGGTGGCGGCGTCGCTGGACCGGAAGTTCGGGCGGATTTCGCTCGGGGGGATGCACGACGAGGCGGAAATTCGGGGACACCGGAGGACTTACATCGGGGCGATGCCGGGACGGATCATCCAGACGATCCGGCGGGCCGGTTCGTCGAATCCGGTCATTATCTTGGACGAAATCGACAAGGTGGGGCAGTCCAACCACGGGGATCCGGCTTCGGCGCTCTTGGAGGTGCTGGATCCGGAGCAGAACAGCACGTTCCACGACAACTACCTGGACACGGAGTACGACCTCTCGAAGGTCTTGTTTATCGCGACGGCGAACAACGTGGGGAATATTTCGTCGGCTCTGCGCGACCGGATGGAGATGATCAATGTGTCGGGCTATCTGTTGGAAGAGAAGATCGAGATCGTCAAACGGCATCTGCTGCCGAAGCAGTTGGAGGCGCACGGGGTGCGGGCCGACCAGCTGAAACTGGGCAAGCGGACGATCGAAAAGATCGTCGCGGAGTACACGCGGGAATCGGGGGTGCGGACGTTGGACAAACTGATCGCCAAAATCGTGCGCTACCGGGCCAAGGAGATCGGTATGGAGGAGGCTTACGAGACGGAAATTTTGCCGGCGATGGTGGAAAAGATCCTCGGCGTGCCGCGCTACCTCAACGAAATATACGAGGGGAACCGCCATGTGGGGGTGGTTACGGGCTTGGCGTGGACGGAGGTCGGTGGGGATATTCTCTACATCGAGTCGTCGCTCAACCGGGGTAAGGGAAATTTGATCCTTACGGGGAATCTGGGCGAGGTGATGAAGGAGTCGGCGTCGATCGCTTTGGGCTGGGTCCGGGCGCATGCGGACCAGTTGGGTATCGATCCGAAACTCTTCGAGGAGAACGACATCCATATCCACGTGCCGGAGGGGGCGATCCCGAAAGACGGTCCGTCGGCGGGGATCACGATGGTTACGGCGCTGGCTTCGGTGTTCACGGGGCGGCGGGTGCAGGCGCGCTATGCGATGACGGGCGAAACGACACTGAGGGGGAAAGTTCTGCCGGTGGGCGGGGTCAAGGAGAAGATTCTGGCGGCCAAACGGGCGGGAATTACGAATATCATCCTGAGCGCGGAAAATCGCAAGGATATCGAGGATATCAAGGCGGAGTATGTCAAGGGGCTGACGTTCCACTATGTGGAGACGTTGGATGATGTGTTGCGGTTGGCTTTGGTGTAGGGTTGTTTTGGGCGCTTCGGCTTGATTGGCCGTCTGCCTTTGGGTAGAGGCTGTCCATAGCCCGCCGCGGGCACGCGGGGCCTGCCCGGCCCGAGGGCAGTT
>JAFLSI010000088.1 GCA_022511025.1 Rikenella sp.
TCTACCCGACAAGAGGAAACTGCCCTCGGGCCGGGCAGGCCCCGCGTGCCCGCGGTGGGCAAGGGGCAGCCTCTAACCCGAACAAATGCGGAGGGCAGCTAACTTAGGCCGAGGCGCCAACAAAAAACCCGACGAGACCAATCGGCACAAAAAATCCTTTCCGTCCCCGATCGACAAGAACGGAAACGAAAAGGATCGAAAAAATCCCTCCCAAAAAGAGAGAGCCACAACAAACTACTGAGCTTTCCGCACCGTCGTACTCTTCGATGCCGGAGCTTTCGAGCGGCTTTCTGCTTTCGGAGCCCGTTTCGCCGTCGCAGAAGCCGTCCCCGCCGTCTTTTTGGCCGAGGCCGAAGCTGAGGAAGCAGACGTCGAAGCCTTTTTCGATGCCGCCGTCTTCTTCGCCGAAGCAGAGGAAGCAGCCGCCGAAGCCTCCTCGCCATCGGCCTCATAATCTGAAGATCGTAGGATCATGTATTTCTGTGTTTACACTAAAAACCAATAGTTTACACACGTATATAACCTCTTTTTCTTTGCCCTTCCCGGAAATTTACAGCAAAATTTGCAGCGAACTTTGTCAAAAAAGGAGTTGCCGAATTTGGCAACTCCTTTTTTATGGTTGTTTGGTCTTTTATCTCTTCACGCCATGTGTGCGGGACGACGACAGGAGGAGGCAGTGGCACAAATTCCACACTATCAGCCGTTTCATGAACACCACCAGCATTCCCGCGAACGCTGTCGACCGAACCAACTTTTCGATTCGCTGCGCACGAATACAAATATGCCAACAGCAACAGAATGGCCATTACCGACAGCATATTGCGTGCTATTTTGATTTTACTTCGCATCGCGCCACGTTTTTTTGACGACCACCGGCGGACGCATTGGCTTATAATCGGCCTGACGGTATATCCGCCCACCGGCAGCTGCAGCAGCGGCTTTTTTACGGTTGATTTCGTCGTACTTCACGAAATCCTCGTAATCGTACTGCCAGCTGTCGCCGTAGGCCAGTTTGTGGATGCGGTAGTAGATCGCCTCGCGCGAGGGGGCGTTGAAGCCGCCGGTGTTATCGTTCATAATCGAATTTTCGGTCGGACGCCATACGCCGCTCCAGTAGGTATAACCGCCCTCGTTGACACCCAGCCCCTCGTTGGCATAACGCGGGTCTTTTAGGAAGGTGCTCCAGCGAATTGTGGCCGGGTCGGCGGTAAAATCGACGTTCTTGTACCATCCCCAATTCGCCTGCCATTCGGCAACCTTACGGGCCTCCTCGGCCGGAATCGTACCGTTATAACGATAGGCGTATTCGTCCGCCAGTTTGGCGAAGCCGTGCCCGCACGCCTCATGGTTGAGAATGCGGGTCAGCGATTCGGCACTCCGCATGGCAGGGAAGTAGGCGACCGCCGCACCGCAGCCGTAATCGTCGGTCTGCTCCGGGTAGTACATGTAGCAGGTTCCCGATTCGTTGACCGAATTCATCAACACGACAATCAGCGTATTGTCCATTTCCTCCTCCGATACAGCATTCAACGCATAGCGGAAACAGATCGCATCGTTGCCGCCGCAGGCGGTTCCTTCACCGAAGTATCCTTCGAATACGGTGTTGCTATCGGTATAGTATCCCTCATTTTTCGATACGGCATAAACCACCTTCACTGTGAAGAGATCTTTGAAACTCTTGTAGGGCTCTTCGGCGAATAGTGCTTCGTAAGCCTGCATCATCAAATTGTCATACGTGCCGTCGGCTATCTGGCGGTCCGAGAATCCGTCGCCCATCAGCACGATATTGATTCCGTTGCCCTCAGTCACTCCCTGTATAGACATGCAAGTTTGATCCATGCTGAAATCAGTTGATACGTATCGCTCCGACACATCGCCCTCTCCGAGATGCTGCTCCAAAAACGCTTCGAGGTCATTTCGGTCGTCGCTTATGCAGTTAAAAACAATCCGACCGTTGGCATCGACCACATTGACAGCAGGGACGTAGCAGACATTCAAAGGCATGTCGTGTTCTCTATCGCTAAAGTCGCAAAATTCGTTCGGCCAAAACATATTATATCGATTGATAAAATCCTGTGCCTCTTGCAACGTCCCATCATCATTCGTAGTATAGCCGAACACAGACAAACCGTGGTTGCGATAGCGTTTGTATAATTCGACAAGTTTGGGCGTGAAATCAGCACTGAACGGACACCAATGCGCCCAACGATAAAGTATGGTATACTTGTTTTGGACATAGATGCTGTTATCTATCAGTGTTCCGTCAATGGCGCGTGCCGAGAACTCGGGCGCGGGAATAACTGCCGTCGAAATATCAAGCTGAGTTCCAAAACACATCCAAGACCAAAGGTCCTTCCACCAAGTCGTCTGCTGGACAGCCTCCGGGACCGTACCCGAAATTTGATTATTCGGCCAATAGATTTGGGTCAGATGTAGATTCGCCAATTCGGGAGGCAAGGTTCCATTTAGGTTGTTGTCCGGAAGATAAATGATGGTAGGATGCCCATAATTGAAGTGAATGCCGTACCACTCTTCAATCGGTTTATCCGAGCACCAGTTTTCGTTATGCGTCCAGTGATCGCCGTCGAGCGCCCGGTAGAACGCAATCAAGGCTTCGCGCTCCAACACATAGGACTCCTCATTAGGATCTTGCGTCACGGTAACCACTTCTTCCCGTCCGGTTTTATCGCGGAATATAATGGATACTACACGTTCTCTATCATACCATTGTTTTTCCGTTACAGCGAAAACATAAGTGTTGGTCGACATCGCCAAACTGTCGACATGCGTCAGCCACGACTGATTTGTATCCGAAAGTTTCCATGTAACACCATTTGATTTGTAGTTCACTTCCACAGCAAATGTCTGCGCAACTGCGCTCAGATTGACATAGTTAGACGAAACCACTATGCCGCCATCTCCTTGGTAGACTGTTACGATCTCCGTCAGTCCGTTGCCCCGGAACGTAATCCGTCCTTCGCGCTTCTCGTTCGTCGCACTCGCGTCGATGGCAAATGCATATGCGTTTTCGTCAGCGCGCATATTTGCCGACGTAGCGCAGTGAATCCACGCCGTGGCACTCTCCTCGATGGTGTACTCCACGTCGACATTGTGCGCCACTTTGACCATAATCTCGCCCCCTTCGGCTCCGACATCGAATCGCGTCTGCGTAACAGTCAGCGCATTTTTCTGCTTCTGCGTGGCGACAATCGTCGCAGTATCCGAACCCGCGGTTATCCGTATCGCGGCCGAGCGTTCGTCGGGTGTGTTGTTGGGAGCCACGGTTATTTTGAGGGTTGCAGCTCCGGCCGGACCCGAGGTCGATGCAATCGAGCACCAGTCGTCAGCACGCGTGTTAATCAGCGAAGCCGTCCAACTTCCCGAGACCATAAACGAGATGATTTTCTCACCGGCACCGTCGGAAAAGTTGAGTGATTTGGCCGAGTCGGCCAGTTGAATGACCGCCGACGACAAGTCAGAACGAGCGATATCGTCCTTGCTGCAAGCCATCAGCCCTAACATAATTGCTAATAGCATCCATAAAACTTTTTTCATGGTCTTTTTTTGGGTTTTGCTGCACCAACCTCCACACAACAACATGTTAATGATAAAACTAAGTAAAATGTGAGGCCGGAATTCGTCTATTTGCTGGGAGGTTGTAACAGGATCTGTAGTCAGTAAACAATGCGATACGATATCCCTCACTTGAATGGATTGAGACACCGCACCTCACGTAAAATACCGGTTTTCCACAAAAAATGAGTGGAGTTCGCTGTCTTGACTACTTTGAAATAATTGTCAAATTTCCAGCATGGATAGTGCGAATACATTTTACTAATATGTCATTGTTTTGGCATACATTCTGAAATGATATTAGGGGTCCGCGCGAAATTCAGATTATTGCCGAAATTTCACCAAATGTAAAGCATAATTGAGAAAAACAAAAGCAAGATCCGACAACAACGATGAATAAAAGGCTGGAATACAGACCCACAAACTCATCGAAAGCGTTCACAATTATCTGATATTCGTTTATTTAGCACGAATCCCGGAACGAAGTCATCCCCGCCCCCACCAACGCATTGTACCACAGAGCGATTTTTTTAATATCCGAATTGTGCACCCGCTCCGGATCGAAATCCGGCAAGATCGACCCCATAAACGCCTTGAGTTCTTCCGGCGTCGACTTGGAGGTCAGCGCCACCGCTTTACCCGCCTGTTTGTCATAAATCGTCTGGAACACCTCCCCCAAAGCCACCTCCTTGCTCAGTGTAAAAATCGCAATATCGCCCAGTGCGCTCACCTTTGTCGTCCCCCCCACCATCGTCCGCCGCCCGTCCGCCAGCGACTCGACAATAATTCCCCCCTTGCCCTGAGCCACGTATTTGAACAATCCCGGCGTTCCCGATATGGCCAAAATCTCCTTTAGTTCCATGTTTGTCAAACGGTTAAATGATGATGATTAACTTTTTCGTCCCTGACGCTATACAAATGTAGACAAAAAAAATCAAAACCGCACGCCGCCCGAACCGTTCTCTATACCGACCGCGCCGCATCGCACAGCGCCGCATGCAGTTCCACCGCCTGCGGCAGCAGGAGCCTTACTTCGTCAGCCGTTAACACCGCATCGGCATAAGCTAATCTCTCCTCGTCGCCCATCTGAGCCTTCACCCGTTCCATCGCCTGCTCCGGCGACACCCCGTCGCGCCGGACGACCCGCTCCAACCGCACCGACAAAGGAGCCGCAACGACCACGATCCGGTCCATCTCCCGCCAGCCGCCCGACTCGATCAGCACCGCCGCCTCCTCCACCGCATAGGCCGGACGGGGCAGCATCTCCTCCCGCTCCGCCACCCACGACCGAAAATCCCGCTCCACCGCCGGATGCACCAGCGCATTCAAGGCCGCCAACCGCGCTGCATCCCCGAAGACCCGCCCCGACAGATAAGCCCGATCCAACTCCCCCGTATCCGCACGATAGGCCTCCGGACCGAACAAGTCGACGATTCCCGCCCGCAGCTCCCGGTCGGAGCACATCAATGCTTTCGCCCGATCGTCCGCCACGTAGACCGCCGCCCCCATCATGGCCAACAAACGCGCCACGGTGCTCTTGCCGCTCCCGATCCCGCCGGTCAGCCCTACGCGCAACAGCCTCCCCCCCATCACCGCCGTGTAAAAAATGGTTCCACAAACTGCGGTTCGACCCGCACCACCTCCGTCCCCGCCGGCAACGAATCGATCCGCACAGCGCACTTTCCGCTTTGTTCTTTCCGCACTTTCGTATAGTCCACCCTCGCATGCAGCCTCTCCTCGCGAATCCGTTCATAATCGCGCAACGGCACATTGACCACCACCTTCACCCGCGACGGAATGATCGTCGCCTGCATCCCGTCGGGCACATTATCGACCCGCACCGGCAGTTCCAATGTATGCTGTGTAAAGGGCACCACCTCGACCCGATAGTTCGCCTGCTTGTTCGACAACAGAATCCCGTCCTGCGGATCCAGTTCGATCCGCCCCACGATTGTCGTTTTCAGATTTTCATACCGTTTGGGCTTGGTAAAGACGGCCTCCATCGTATCCAAAACGACTTTCGGCCCCCGCACATTCACCGAATCCGGATCGAAGCTCACTCCGCCGACGACCATATACTGCCGGGCGGTCTTGATTTCCATCCGGCTCCGGACGGGCATGCGCCGCATTTCGACCGGCGAGACGCTGACCGTCAGAGCGGTATCCAATATATCCTGAATCCGCAACTCTTTGGCGCCGGCTATCAATGCGTCGGCAAGCGAATGTTTGTCCACCCGGAAGTCGCGTTCTCTCCCCGACATGGGCACCAATGTCAGTTGCGACATCGGGATCACAATCCGTTCCCCGACGTGCATTTTGTAGGCCATCAACCGGCTGCCGACCCCTTCGGCACGACAGACGACCTCCCCCTCCGGATGCTCGATCCAGAGCCGGGAGGAGAAGTCGTTCTGCACTTCGACCGGCAGAACGATCTCCGTCGTGTACCGCTCGTTGAGCTTATCGCTGTACCACAACACAATGGCGACCAACAAAAAGACCCAAAACAAGGGACGGATATAGTGGGGGATTTTTCTGTGCTTCATTCGGTAACCAAAGGTATGAAATTTTCTTTCAACCGTTGTGTTGCCTCCTTGCATTTTCGCATCTTTTACCGGTCCGGTCTTTAAAGGATTAGGCAACTGCTCATTTTACCAAAACTATTAAATAGGAATCAAACGGAGAGATGCCACTCGTTTATTTTGAAAGACTTCCTCCGCAAACAGCGGATACCGTTGCTTCAAATTCTCTCCAATTGCACTCCACTAAAAACACAGACTAAAGAAATTACCGAAAAATATTTTATCTTTGCTTTGAAACCAATATCGTATTGCCTATGAGATAAACCCAAAACACTCATTCTTTTCAGAATCTTCCTTTCCCGGTCGGCGGTATAGTACCGAGGCGGGGAGAGACGACATAAAAAGCGTTAGCTTTTATTCTTGCTTTTCGAAACTTCGACACTTTCAGAAAGCCGCAAGGAGTAAAGTGCGACGCCTGCGTAGCAATACGTGGGCTTTACTCTATTATCTTGCGGCATAGGTAGTCGAAGACCTCGAAAAGCGGATGAAAGGTATTGTCCCACGTTTTTTATGCCCTTTTCTCAACACCAAACAACACGCCGAGGGACATGGCAATTTAAAGATATGGAAAATCAAGAACAACACACACAACCCCAGCAACCGAATCAGCAAACGGTGATCGTCAATCAGATCGAGAAAAAATCGAACGGTACAGGCACTGCTGGATTTGTCTTCGCTCTAATCACAATCTTCCTCGGCTGGATTCCTGTATTCGGCTGGATTCTTTGGATTCTCGGGCTGATCCTTTCCTCAGTCGGACTCATGCGGCAACCGAGAGGATTGGCGATTGCCGGGTTGGTGATTTCACTGCTCGGACTGATTTTATTGCTGGTCGTATTCGGTGCCATTATCGGAGCGGCATCTTTGCTATAGAAATACTCTTTCCTCTCAATTATCGGTCGCCTAATAATAAGGCGACCGATTTGTGTTTTTTCAGAATCGCAACTTGGCTAAGTCTCAAATTGCACTATGAGTAAGAGTGCGCGATCTGCCGCCACCCGACGCGACGGTCGCAACCCTCACAAGTTCGGGATTTTTCCACCGCTGGGATAAATCGCTCTTTCAATTTTTGCGAGTTACAAAAACCAAAAAGGGTCCCATATCATTAAAGATATGAGACCCTTTGAAGGAGGCGGCGACCTACTCTCCCACAACACTGTGCAGTACCATCGGCGCGG
>JAFLSI010000089.1 GCA_022511025.1 Rikenella sp.
TCGGTTGGAGTGCCCAGCGGCACCGGCTGGCCCGAGCGACCGGAGGTCGCAAAGAGTAATGCAAGATTGAATTTGGGTAGAGGCTGCCGACAAAACACCCGAAAGGTGTGCGGCGCCAGCGCGGACGCAACCGAGTGGAACGCGAGGGATTGCGGCCGGCGCAGGGGGTGGCGCCGCCCGCCCAATTCTGCCGAATCGGAGATATTTTGGGGTGAGGTCGAGCGCGGGGCCGAATGGGGTAAAGGCGGCCTACAAAAGACGCAACGCGTCCGACTCAAAAGAGTCGGAGAATAGAGAACGCCAACAGAACCCCCGAAAGGTGCCGTTCGCAAAGGCTCGCAAATTTCCGCCCCACCCCGTACCCGCCACTCACTACCCCCGCCCCGAAAATAACCCAGCCCTCTCGACAGAGCGATGGCCCAGACAGACGACATACAGTTGGTTCAGCAGCTTCGCGACACCGATTTGTCGGTTCGCGAAGCCGCATTCGTGCAGTTAGTCGACCGGTACAGCCAGCGCCTCTACTGGACCGTTCGGAAAATCGTCGTCAGCCACCACGACGCCGACGACGTCGTGCAAAACGTCTTTCTCAAAGTTTGGAACTCCGTCGGCACCTTTCGCGGCGAATCCGGACTGTTTACCTGGCTGTATCGCATCGCCGTCAATGAATCCCTGAGTTTGCTTCGGAGCCGTCGCAGCGGACTGTTCAGTTCGATAGACGACCGCGGAGCCTCGTTCGACCGGATTGTCGACAGCGAAGGCCTTTTCGACGGCGAAGCCGCCGAACGGGCGCTCGCCCGGGCCGTAGGACGGCTGCCGGCCAAACAGCGAGCCGTGTTTGCGCTCCGCTATTGGGACGAAATGCCATACGAAGAGATGGCCGCCGTACTGGAAACCTCCGTCGGCGCATTGAAAGCCTCGTACCACCATGCCGTCGCGAAAGTGGAGCGGTGGGTGCGGTACGAAATATCCGGCTCCGACTTCTCGTTGGACAGCCGGGAAGACTCCCCCGAAGAATAATCGACTGAAAAATAGTTGGTCGGACGGTTAAACCATTGCCTCCGTCCCGCATCCAAGCTACAAACGACTAACGAGTCGGAGTTGAACCGAAAAAACAGAGCTATGAATCGGGCGAACGAACTCAGACACAGTAATCCGTATCGGGTTCCGGACGGATATTTTGCCGACCTGCGGCAGACCCTGCGTGAACGGGCCGCGATGGCAGAGGAGGGACGTTCGGTGGGGACGGTGTGGCAGCGGATTCGGTCGGCAGTTGGATTGGTTGCGGCTTTCGGTTGCTTGGTCCTGTTAGCCACGGCGGGGTTCTACTGGACCGGGTATCGGGCGCAGCAGCACGAACGGATCGCGATGCAGGAGGCTGCGGACGAGATGCTCTCCGGCTATTATCTGTACAGCGAAGATGTCGCGGACCTCGATGCCTATTTAGCCGTGTCGGCGGGGGGGGGAGAGGAACAGAATGCCCTGTTTACGGAGGCGGTAACCGACTATTTGGCGGCCTCCGGATATGGCGAGACGGACCTGCTGGCGGTTTTGACCGAAACGAAGCGGTGATTGGGGCGCGTATAGTATAGACTTTTTTAGAGATACACATGATGAAACGACACGATTTCGGCACCCGATTGATCCTTATGGCCGGGTTGCTGGTCTTTTCCCTGACGTCGGTGCGGGCGGCCGGACAGTTTGACAACGGGCACGGGCCGGCGGCTCCGCAGGAGAAATTTCCGCCGAGGGAAGAGATTCGCAATTTGAAGATCGCCTTTTTCGCCGACAGGCTTCAGTTGACGCCGGAGCAGTCGGAGAAATTCTGGCCGCTGTATAACGAATATTGGAATGCGCGGCTCAAGATCGGACATCGCCGTCAGGAGCTGCACCGGTCGATTCGCGAAGGGCGGGCAGGCGAACAGCAGTTGAAAGAGCTGTTGGAGGTGATGGATGCCGAACGGCAGGTGGCGGCGGATTATGTCGTCAAGTTTCGTCGGATATTGCCGTTGGACAAAGTAGCCAAAGTGTTCGTGGCGGATGAAGATTTCAAGAACTTTTTGATCCGGAAAGCCGCTTCGGGGGGCGGAGGTAACGGAGGGGGGCGGAGGTAGCTGCAGCTGTTTCTTGGCCGGCGCCGCTTTTGTCCCGTGCAAAGGTGTGTCCGCACCGCAGGCATTGCAGCCCGTCGCTACCCTCTGCGACGGGCTGCGATTCTTTTTTGAGGGGGCCGGTTTGCCGCCCGCCCTTTTGGAATTGGAAATAACCTCCTATCTTTACGGAAGAATTGTCCCGTGCGGAGCCGGTGCCGGCCGAACCGGAACCGAAAATCCGAATCGAAACGACACGGAACACACACACATACCTTTCAATTCCGGACTCTGTTTGCTCAAAACATGGATTTTATTCATATCACCCTCGTAGACGTGATCGACATATTGGTCGTCGCGGTGATTTTTTATCAAATCTATCGTCTGATCCGCGGCACCGCCGCCATGACCATTTTTGTCGGGATTTTTATTTTCTACTTGTTGTGGATCGTCGTCAAAGCCCTGAGCATGACCCTGCTCAGTTCGATTATGGGGCAAATCATCGGCGTAGGGGAGCTGGCTTTGGTCATCGTTTTTCAGCAAGAGATACGGCGTTATTTGCTGCTGTTCGGGAGTCGCTCCGCACAGGTCAAGAACCGGTTCGTGCGGCGGATGTTTCGGTCCGCCGAGCGCAGGACACAGCTGCAATGGATCGAAAAAGTGGCCAAAGCCTGCCAGCATATGGCCGCGAACGCAACCGGCGCCTTGATCTGCATCGAGCGTCAGGGCGATCTGGGTGCCTATGCCGCGACCGGAGACTTGGTCGACGCCCGGATCGACGCCCGCCTGCTCGAAACGATCTTCTTCAAGAACAGCCCGCTGCACGACGGCGCCGTGATTATCAAACAGGGGCGGATCCATGCCGCCCGGTGCATGTTGCCCGTCTCGGACAACCCGAACATTCCGCCCCGCTACGGGATGCGCCACCGGGCCGCAGTCGGCCTTTCGGAACACAGCGACGTCGTGATCGTCGTCGTCTCGGAAGAGCGCGGAGAGATTTCGATCGTCGAAGCCGGCGAGATCGTCCCGATCGACCGGCCCGAGACAACAGGCGAACGGCTGGGGGCGATTTTGTCCGCATAGCCCGACGGGCGAGCCGAAAAAATTACTAACTTTGTCTCCGCCGGCTGCCTCCCGCGCTGGGGTGGGAGTGCAGCCGTGCGCTGTCGTTCAGAGGCTTACAAATTAAATTAACAAACGATATACCCATGGCAAATCAAAAGAAATTCATCACCTGCGACGGGAACTATGCAGCGGCCCACATCGCTTATATGTTCAGCGAAGTGGCCGCGATCTATCCGATCACCCCCTCTTCGACGATGGCGGAATATGTCGACGAATGGGCGGCGGCAGGGAAGAAGAACCTCTTCGGCGAGACCGTCCGCGTGCAGGAGATGCAGTCCGAGGCGGGGGCCGCAGGGGCCGTGCACGGTTCGCTGCAGGCAGGGGCGCTGACCACGACCTATACCGCTTCGCAAGGGCTGCTGCTCATGATCCCGAACATGTACAAGATTGCCGGGGAGCTGCTGCCCGCCGTGTTCCATGTCAGTGCACGGGCTTTGGCAGCGCAGGCCTTGTCGATTTTCGGGGATCATGCCGACGTGATGAGCGCACGGCAGACCGGGTTTGCCATGCTGGCCTCCGGCTCGGTTCAGGAGGTGATGGACCTGTCGGCCGTATCGCACCTGACGGCGATTAAAGGGCGGGTGCCGTTCATCAACTTCTTCGACGGATTCCGGACCTCGCACGAGATCCAGAAAATCGAAGAGTTCGACACGGAAGCCTTGAAGTCGCTGATCGACCGGGACGCTTTGCGCGCTTTCCGCGAACGGGCCTTGAATCCGGAACATCCGGTTACGCGCGGGACGGCGCAGAACCCCGACATCTATTTCCAGAGCCGGGAAGCGGCCAACCGCTTCTACGATGCCGTGCCGGATTTGGTGAACGACTACATGGAGAAGATCAGCGCGATCACCGGGCGGACCTACAAACCGTTCAACTATTACGGCGATCCGGAGGCCACCCACGTGGTGATCGCCATGGGTTCCGTTACCGAGACGATCAAAGAGGTCATCGACGTGCTGCGGGCCAAGGGGCAGAAGGTGGGGTTGGTTTCCGTACACCTCTACCGGCCGTTCAGTGTGAAATACTTCATGCAGGCCTTGCCGGCTTCGGTGCAGCGGATTTGCGTGCTCGACCGGACCAAAGAGCCGGGAGCCAACGGAGATCCCTTGTATCTCGATGTGGTCGAAGCGTTCGCCGATACCGATTGTGCCCGGAAACCGCTCATTATTGGCGGGCGGTACGGGTTGTCGTCGAAAGACACGACCCCGGCGCAGATGATCGCCGTCTACGAAAATCTGGCTCAGAACGAACCGAAAAACCGCTTTACGGTGGGGATCGTGGACGACGTTACCTTCAAATCGCTGCCGGTGGGCGAAGAGGTGGCGGTGGGGGATGCCTCCACGTATGAAGCCCGGTTCATCGGGTTGGGATCCGACGGGACGGTCGGAGCCAACAAAAACTCGATCAAGATCATCGGAGGGGCTACGGACAAATATTGCCAGGCCTACTTCTCGTACGACTCCAAGAAATCGGGGGGCTATACCAGTTCGCACCTGCGGTTCGGCGACCGGCCGATCCGTTCCACCTATTTGGTTACGACGCCGAATTTCGTGGCCTGCCACGTGCCGTCGTACCTTGGAAAATACGACCTGCTCAAGGGCTTGAAAGACGGAGGGACCTTCCTGTTGAATGCCGTGTGGGACGAAGAGACGACGAAGAAACATCTGCCGGACGATATGAAAAAATATCTGGCGGAACACAAGATCAACTTCTATATCATCAATGCGACGAAGATCGCCGCGGAATTGGGGTTAGGGTCGAGAACCAATACGATCATGCAGTCGGCATTCTTCAAGGTCTCGGAGGTGATTCCTTACGACCAGGCGGTCGAGGAGATGAAGAAAGCGATCTACAAATCCTACGGAAAGAAAGGCGAAGACATCGTCAACAAGAACTACGCGGCGGTCGATGCCGGAGGCAAGTATGTCGTGAAGGTCGACGTGCCGGCGGAGTGGGCCTCCTTGACCGTTGCGCCGAAGGCTGCCGATCCGTCGCGGCCGGAGTTCATTACTAAGATCGTCGATCCGATCAATGCGCTGGCGGGGGACGATCTGCCGGTGTCTGCGTTCGTGGGTCGTGAAGACGGGACGTGGGAAGCAGGGACGTCGGCGTACGAAAAACGGGGCATTGCAGCCAAGATTCCGGCTTGGAAACCGGAAAACTGTATCCAGTGCAACCAGTGCGCTTATGTCTGTCCTCACGCAGCGATCCGGCCGTTCCTCATGACGGAGGCCGAAGCGGCGGCCGCACCCGAAGGAATGCCGACGGTGCAGGGGATCGGGGCGTTCAAGGAGTACAAATTCAAGATACAGGTGTCGCCGCTCGACTGTACGGGGTGCGGCAACTGTGCGAATATCTGCCCGGCGCCGAAAGGCAAGGCGTTGGTGATGGAGCCGATGGAGGCGCAGCTGGCGGCCGAGGAGCCGAGGTGGGAGTACCTGCACGGCCAAGTGGGCTACAAATCGACGGTGGCGGACAAGACCCAGTCGGTGAAGAACTTGCAGTTCACCCAACCCTTGTTCGAGTTCAGCGGAGCTTGTGCAGGGTGCGGCGAGACGCCGTACATCAAGGCGATCACCCAATTGTTCGGGGAACGGATGATGGTGGCCAATGCAACGGGATGCTCGTCGATTTACGGGGGGTCGGCGCCGTCGACGCCGTATTGCAAGGACTTGGCTTCGGGCCGGGGTCCGGCATGGGCAAACTCCTTGTTCGAGGACAATGCGGAATTCGGCTTGGGGATCCACATCGCGGTCGAAAAGATGCGCGACCGGCTGGCTTCGATTATGCGGGAGGCGATCGGCCAGGGTGGTGAGGAGTGCTCTGCGGAACTCAAGGCGGCGATGCAGGAGTGGATCGACGGCAAGGACAATGCGGCGGCTTCGGAAGCGGCGGCCGCTAAGTTGCTGCCGATGGTCGAGGCTTGCAGCTGCAAATACTGCCGCCAGATTGCGGAGTTGAAACAGTATCTGATCAAAAAGTCGCAGTGGATCTTCGGGGGCGACGGCTGGGCTTACGATATCGGGTACGGCGGCTTGGACCATGTGCTGGCATCGGGCGAAGATGTCAATGTGCTGGTTCTGGATACGGAGGTCTACTCCAATACGGGGGGCCAGTCGTCCAAGGCTACGCCGGTGGGGGCGGTGGCGAAGTTCGCTTCGTCGGGCAAGCGGATCCGGAAGAAGGATCTGGGAGCGATGGCGATGACCTACGGGTATGTCTATGTGGCGCAGGTGGCGATGGGGGCCAATCACAACCAGTACCTGCAGGCGCTCAAGGAGGCGGAGGCTTTCCCGGGGCCGTCGCTGATTATCGCCTATGCACCGTGTATCAACCACGGGAACAAAAACGGCATGGGCGTTTCGCAGATCACGGAGAAAAAGGCTGTCGAGTGCGGATACTGGCACCTGTGGCGTTTCAACCCGCTGTTGGAACGCGAAGGCAAGAATCCTTTCACGCTCGACTCCAAGGAACCGGATTGGTCTAAGTTCCAAGAATTTATCCATCAGGAGGTGCGTTATACCTCGTTGTTGAAGGCTTTCCCGCAGGAGGCGCAGGAGCTGTTCGATGCTTCGGAGGCGAATGCCAAGTGGCGGTACAACAGCTACAAGCGGTATGCTGCGATGCACTACGACGGGACGGACGAGGGGACGGCGAAGGAGTAGTCGGACGAGTCTATCTCGGTAGCGATTTTGTTGACGACAAGGGTATTCCGGACTTGCTTTTGCAAGGCCGGAATACCCTTGTGTTTTGTTCGGGGGGACTCTTTTTCGGGTGGCCTTTTGGGCGCTTGATGCCGGCCTCTGCGGTGCCGCTGGGCACTCCAACCGGGAGTTTATTTTACTTAGGGGTGCGCGAGGCCGAAAGGAGTAGAGGCTGCCGACAAAACATCCGAAGGGTGTGCGGCGCCAGCGCGGACGCAACCGAGCGTAGCGAGGGATTGCGGCCGTCGCAGGGGGGTGGCGCCGCCCGCCCGACTCTTCGAGTCGGACGCGTTGCCTCTTTTGTTGGCCGTCTTTACCCAGCGTCCGATGCCGGCGGAGAAGCCACAAGCAAGGCGAGTGGCGCCC
>JAFLSI010000009.1 GCA_022511025.1 Rikenella sp.
AGGCCGAAGCTGGGGTACAGGCGGCCAGTAAGACACCCAACGGGTGCGGCCTGAAGGTAGAGGCCGCCAACAAAACACCCGAAGGGTGTGCCCCCTCCGAAGATCATACAGAACACCAAAACAGCGAACAAACCAAGTCGAAATCATGATGAAACTGAACATTGCCTTGCTCCCCGGCGACGGGATCGGCCCCGAGATCGTGGGCGAAGCCGTGAAAGTACTCGACGCCGTAGGGAAGAAATACGGTCATGCGTTTGCCTATAAGAAAGGGCTCGTCGGCGCCAGCGCGATCGAAGCGACCGGCGACCCCTATCCCGAAGAGACCCACAAAATCTGTCAGGAAGCCGGGATCGTGCTCTTCGGTGCCATCGGCGATCCGAAATACGACAACGACCCCACGGCCAAAGTACGGCCCGAACAAGGTCTGCTGCGGATGCGGAAATCATTGGGTCTGTTTGCCAATATACGTCCCCTGGTCGTGTTCGACTCGCTGGTCGACCGTTCGCCGCTTAAAGCCGAGCGGGTCAGAGGAGCCGATTTTGTCTGCATCCGGGAGCTGACCGGCGGGATGTACTTCGGTCGTCCGCAGGGGCGGAGCGAAGACGGGAATACCGCTTATGACACCTGCGTTTACTCGCGCGAAGAGGTGGAACGGATCCTCCGGGTGGCATTCGAACAGGCCCGGAAACGGCGCAAACAGCTCACCGTCGTCGACAAAGCCAATGTGATCGCCACCTCGAGGCTCTGGCGCCAGATCGCCAAAGAGATGGCCCCGCACTATCCCGACGTGCAGGTAGACTACATGTTCGTCGACAATGCCGCGATGCAGATTATCCAGCGTCCCACCTATTTCGACGTCTTGGTTACCGAAAACCTCTTCGGCGATATCCTGACCGACGAATCGAGCGTGATCAGCGGGTCGCTGGGGCTGTTGCCGTCGGCCTCCTTGGGGAGCGATGTGGCGCTGTTCGAGCCGATTCACGGCTCCTATCCGCAGGCCGCAGGGAAAAATATCGCCAACCCGATGGCCACGATTTTGAGCGCTGCGATGCTGCTGGAACACGTCGGACTGACGAAAGAAGGGGCTGCCGTGCGGGCCGCCGTCGAACAGGCTATCGCCGAGGGTGTTGTTACCGAAGATTTGATCGATGCGGGCGCAACCGGCCAGCGGGCCTGCTCGACCACCGAGGTCGGGGATTTCGTGGCCGCTCACTTGTAGGCATTTGTATCGCGAAAGCCGGAGAAGATGAAAGACAAAGTGCTGGAACGCCTGTTGCGTTACATCTCGTTCGACACCCGGAGCGACCCGGCGAGCGACACCTGCCCCTCTACCGCCAAGCAGCTTCTTCTGCTCAACCACCTCCTTGAGGAGATGGTGATGCTGGGGTTGGAGGAGGTCGAGATCGACGAATACGGCTATGTAATGGGGACGATTCCTCCGACGCATCCGAAACCGGCGCAGGAGCTGTCGGAGGCCGGGACGGGAGCGGGGGCGGCGACGGTCGGTTTTCTCGCCCACGTCGACACCTCGCCCGATATGAGCGGGGCGAATGTTCGGCCGCAGGTCATTGCTTGTTACGACGGCGGCGACATTGCGCTCGGAACGAGCGGATATGTGCTGAGTCCGCGCGAATTTCCGGAGTTGTCGGCTTTGAAGGGAGGGACGCTCGTAACCACCGACGGAACCACCCTTCTGGGGGCCGATGACAAGGCCGGAGTGGCCGCGATTATGACCGCTGCCGAATACTTGATCACCCATCCGGAGATTCCGCACGGGCGGATCCGGATCGGCTTCACCCCCGACGAGGAGATCGGCCGGGGAGTCGACCATTTCGACCTCGAACGGTTCGGAGCGCAGGTCGCTTATACGGTCGACGGCAGCGGTGCAGGGGAACTCGAATACGAGAATTTCAATGCCGCGGCGGTGCGGATCGCGATTCGGGGGCGGGGGATTCATCCGGGATATGCCAAGGGGCGGATGATCAATGCGGTCGAGGTGGCGTGGGCCTATCACGCGCTGCTGCCCGCCGGGGAGCGGCCGGAGCATACCGAGGGGTACGAGGGCTTTTTTCATTTGACAACCCTGCGGGCGGAGGTGGAGCAGGCGACGATGGAGTATATCGTTCGGGATCATTCGCGCGCGAAGTTCGAGGAGCGGAAAGCGGCGATGGTTTCGGCGGCGGCTTTCATCAATGAACGGTACGGTGCCGGCACGCTGACCGTGGAGATCGAAGACCAGTACTACAACATGCGCGAACGGGTGGAACCTCATCCGGAGATTGTCGCGAAGGCTCGGCGGGCGATGGAGTTGGCGGGGGTGGTGCCGGTCGTGAGGCCGATTCGCGGCGGAACGGACGGGGCGCGGCTCTCCTATATGGGATTGCCCTGCCCGAATCTGTTCACGGGTGGCGCCAATTTTCACGGCCGGTACGAATACTGCTCGGTGGATACGTTGGTGCAGGCGGTGCAGACCCTCGTGAACTTGGCGAAACTCTGGGGAGAGGGGTGAGTCGGGACGGAGGCTAACGGCTTGTTATTTCGGAGAAAAAGAGTATGTTTGTACAAACAACCGATTAAAAACAACGATTGACATATGAATTAAACCGTTGAAAACGACATACTGAAGTAGTGTTTGCTTCTTGCTGTGATATTCGGAAAATCGCCAAATTCAGAAGAATATATCGCAATAGTAAGGGAGTGGATGCTTGCACCATACCGAGGGTGCGGGCTTTTCCTTTATTTTATGCGATATAGGTGTTTGGCGATACCTCCGAATAAGAATCAAGGTCGAGCCGGCACCTTTTTTATGTCTGTATCGCAAACAAAAATCTTCCAAAAAACACTACGGAAACATGAAAAATTTACTCCTCATTGTCAGTGCGGCCTGCTGCTTTTCCACCGCTTCGGCCCAATTCGGAAATTGTTCGTGGTCGTCCGGTCCGGAACGGATGCAAATTGTACAGGTCGATCTCCGGGACTCGAGTACCTTGGTCTTTATGGAATACACTGCTCCGGACGCCTCGGTCGATTCGGTCCGGTGGATGAACTTCTCCGACGGTACTTATATTCATCTTCCCGGCAGCAACAAGAGGTATCATCTGTTGGCCTCGGTCAATATGCCCATTTCGTGGGAAGCCGAACCCAAGAGAATGATTTTCGATGAACCGGGTCAGAAGCACCGGTGGGTGTTGGAGTTCGAAAAACTGGCTCCGGAGACGGCTGTTTTCGATCTGGTCGAAGAACCGTCGAATCCTCAGGCGTCTAATTTCAGCGGCATAGCGTTGGATACGAGCGTACGATGCGACTATGCCGACGTCGCCTCGTTCATCGAGGGGTATCCGGTCAAAGAGTACGGCTCTTATGCCGACGAAGGCGATGTCATTCAATATTACAAAACCGACGAGATTGGGATTACCTTGGTGCCGTCGTTGAGAAAACAGTATGGAAAATACCTCCATGTCGATCTTCGAATACAGAACTTTGGAAATCGGAGCATCCTCATCGACCCCGCTAAAATCAAAATTAACGGATACAAGAAAGACAAGAAGACAGGGAATACCGTAGCCGTAGATCTGCATGTACTTTCTTTGGCTGAATACCACAAAATCGTCCACCGCCGGCAGAGTTGGAACAGTCTGCTGGTCGGTCTCGGTGAAGGAGCTGCCGCCGCCAATGCCGGATACTCTACCTCCACCACGACCTATTCCGGTAGCACGGCTAACCATGGGAACGTCCATGTTTCCGCACGGGCTGGCTCCGCATCCGGTTCCGCCAGTATCTATGGTTCTACTTATACGACCACTTACGGGCAAAGCACGACCCGCTCTTACGACGGAGCCGCTGCCTATGCCGCTGCGCAGCAAGCTCGGGCCAACACCGAAGCCTTTGCGCAGGCCCAGGATGAAATCAGGCAGCAGATCGTCGACGAATACCTCAAAATACACACCCTTCCGGCAGGAACCGACTATTCCGGCTCGTTCAATGCGAAATATGAAGAGGTCGAGCAGGCCGTAATCGAAATCACGCTCAACGGAGAGACTTACTCTTTCTACCTGTAGTGCAAATCGGAACCGGGTTCGTTTGGGGCGGATGTTTCAGGCCGGCGGTCCTCCTGTCGCTTCTGCCGCCGCATCGGAGTCGAAGTGGCGGCGGTTCGACTCCGCCAACCGGATCAGCACCGGACAGTCCGGCGACGGGGTGCGGCAACGAAAAGCCTCCTGAATGATCCGGCTTTTTTGTTCCAGCGCATCGTCTTTGGCTTCGAGCTTGGTTTCGAGCTTCTCGACCTTGCGCGTCAGGCGGCCGATCTCGTCCTGGAGCAGCGTAACGATCTTCGCCGTTTCGTCGATTCGGCGGCTGTTCTTGCCCAAGATCCAGCTGACCAATGCGACGGCGATCGGAGCGATGACATAAATAATCCAAGTGTCCATAACGGTGAAAAATACGAAGCGGGGTGAAATATAGGAACCGAACGATGCGGCGGCCGTCCGCTCTTTCGGTCGGGGGCAAAGATGAATGGAAAAGATCGATCCGGCAAACAGAAGGGCAAGGTATTGAACCCGATTTGCAGCGCGATCGGATCGCTGAATAAGAAAAGGGCAGTTAATCAACGGATTAACTGCCCTTTTTGTGCCCAGGACAAGAATTGAATATTGCAATATTCAATTCTTGGCTTATATGGTAAATGAACTGTAAATATACTATAGTTAAGTAGATTATAGATTTGTCTTGAAAGATTATAGATTTCATCTTGTTGTAGGTTATTGCAATGTGTTGTGCGAATGTTGTGCAAAGGATATATATTTGCATAACCGAAAATTGTCTTGCTATGGCTACTGTAAAAGCCTTTATCCGCACCTCCACCCGTAAAGCGACGACCGTCAATATCCGGTTCCGACTGAGTGCCGGACGTGGTGTTCAACTGTTTCATTCCAGCGAAATCGAAGTCCCTCCAGCCGTGTGGGATGATACCCGGCAGGAAGTGAAAGCCAAGGTAGTTTTCGACAGCTCCAGACGGATCGAAATCAACCGGAGTGTTGCGGATCGGAAGAATCTCATTTTGGAGATATACGACGCTACGGCAAACAAAAATGGACTTACGTCCGGGTGGCTGGACGAACAAATCGATCGGCGACTGCATCCCGAAAAGTACGCGGATGCCAGCGACAAGCAAACCTTTTTCGACGCCTTTGCCGAATTTCTGCGGGTGCATAAATACTCCCAGTGGCGGCAACGAGCTTTCCATGTAGTGATTCGCGCCTTGCAACGCTATGAACTGTACACCCGCAAAAAACAAGGTCCGGCCTTTGTCCTGTCGGTGGATGCGATCACCCCGGCCTTGTTGTCCGATTTCGAGGATTTTTTACGCAACGAATACCGATATGCCGATCAACACCCCGACATCTACGAAGCGGTGCCGGAAAGCAGGACACCTCAACCGAGAGGCCAAAACACAATAAACGGCATCTTAATTAAGATTCGCACCTTTTTTATTTGGGCCAATAAGGTCGGGAAGACCGGCAACAACCCGTTTCGCAACTATGCGATTGCCGAAAGCGTCTATGGAACCCCATACTATATCACTATCGAGGAACGAAACAAATTATACCGAACCAATCTGTCGCGGCATCCTCAACTGGCCATTCAACGGGATATTTTCGTCTTTCAGTGCCTTATCGGCTGCCGGGTGGGGGACTTGTATCAAATGACCCGAAATAACGTCATAAACGACGCGATCGAGTATATCCCCCGAAAAACGAAAGAAGGACGCCCTGTGACCGTACGCGTTCCCCTCAACTCGATCGCTTTGGAAATCTTAGCCAAGTACCCGTCCAATGGCGGCCTGTTGTTTCCTTTCATGGCCCAGCAACAGTACAACAAAGCCATCAAACGCATTTTTCTTGCCGCAGGTCTATGTCGCCCGGTGGTGGTCATCAATCCGACCACCCGCGAACAGGAAATACGGCCGCTGAACGAGATCGCCTCTTCCCACCTGGCGCGGCGTTGTTTTGTCGGAAACCTGTATAAACAGGTCAAGGACCCGAATCTGGTAGGGGCGTTGTCCGGTCACGTGGACGGTTCGCGAGCTTTCGCCCGCTATCGGGAAATCGACGAAGAGATGAAACGCGATCTGGTGAAGCTGCTGGAGGAATAAAAAAGCCGCCTTTCCTATAGCGAAAGGGCGGCCCGGCCGTGTGTTGTTCAACGTGTGATAATCAAACAAAGCTAACGGCACCTATTTCCGCGGCAAAATCGTGAATCTTCTGTTCGATTTTGTGTACCGTCGCCGGACTCGGTTTTCGCACTCCATTGATATAATGGCTCAACTGCCTTTGATTGACCCCCGTAATGCGTTCCAACCCTGCAAGCGTAAAGGCATAGGCGTAGTATTGCAAAAATGACGGCAAATCATACTTAAATTCAAACTCGACCCCCTCCGGGAACGGCTTTCCCTCCTGCTTGTAGTAATCGCGCATATCCTCAACACCACTCATGAAATCCATCTTGGTTTCCTGCACGGTTTCTCCCTCGCCAATCACCCCGAACGGCAATCGATTATCTCCTCCGATGTACGCGGCAAACGTCCCGTCTGCCCCACGTTCTATGATAACTTGTACTTTCATCTCTGTGTTTTTAAGATAAAAAGGGAGGGGGCTAAAGTTTCACCCCCGAATCCCTGCTAATACTTTTGAGTGTTCCAAATTTTACTTCTTGACTCCGATGGTAACTCAGTTCAAATTCCTTGCCAGTGATCGGGCTAAACCAAATCGGATGTCGTCCTCCGTCCCTCACCCAGTAGCACCCGGCCTTTCTGAGTTTCTTTTCGACTTCACTGTACTTCATTGCAGTAACGTTGTTTGATTATCACACCACAAAGATAGTAATATTAATATCATTTGCAAAATATTTTTTGCACTTTTGTATAAAAAAGTAGCGACCTGAAAGTCGCTACTTACTCCATAAAACGAACCCGAACGAGACCCCGATGTACGGCTGCATCCCACGCGGGCCATAACCGACGCCCGGCCCGACTGTCAGTGCCCAACGCGGTTGTTTGGGTTGTATAACCGTATTTGTAACAATGGCCGACTGTCGATAGACCTCCATCTCTACCAGACTTGGTTTGTAGCCCTCGATAACAGCGCGGTAATTCTCCGTCTCATAAGTTTTCCGCTCGATCGGAACCGAAACCGCCACCGAATCCCCCGGTAACGAATCCGCCGCCGGCAGAGCCACCCGCACTGTATCGTAGCGGACAACCGTTTGCACTACCGGCACCGGGACCAGCTCTCGGATCGTATCGCGGACAACCACCGTATCTGTTTTCGTTGGTTTCGATATTATGGGAGAGTCTGGCTGACGGCTCCAAAGAAAACAGCATGCAATTACCGCAACGACCAGTAAAATAGTTATCAGGTTTTTCATAGTCAGACGGTTAAAAATGAATATCCCATGTGCCGACCAGGGACATGTATGGCGTCTTTTCTATCGGTTCCCGAACCTTGCGGGAAAACAATCGTCCGTCGGACGTGTATAGACCGAACTCTCGGATCGCCATACCGACAGCATCGGCATAACCGAACGTAAAATTGAACCGAACCGTTGCCGGAGCCGGATATTCGACGCTCTGAATATCGACAAATGCCGCATCCGAGATTGGTGTATCATTATCTGTCGGTTCATTTCCCGATGTCCCGACTCCTACCCGCGCAATTCGCGCCCCGGGAACACCGGCCAGAGCTTCAGCCGCCGCAGCATATCCGGTGGCTACGATGTGGTTATTCCCTGCGTCATGCCACAGTTCGACGCCGGCCGTATCATAGGCCCGCAAAGTAAGCACGCCACGGGCGTGGCGCATATTGTCTTTGTTTTTCATTCTTCAAAACGTATATCGTTCAATCTATTTATCCATCCGCGTCGGAATCGTTCGTTTGTCGGTGTTCGGCGGCATATATCGTCAATGAATTGCACCCGGGCGGATTTAATTGTGTCGAATGTTTGTCGCGCCTCCAGCCTATTCAATGTTTCCAGTGTTACCGGTCCGACCACGCCATCGGCGGTAACGCCCAACAGTCGCTGGGGAATCTTAATTCCACACACCCCGGAAGCCCACACCCAATCGACCAGAATATCGGCTACCGATTGCGACAGGATATAGTCCGCCCGCCAACGATCCCAGTACAGCGTTTTGAATATCTCTTGCCACTCCACCGACGTCATGCGTTTCAGATCGTCCACCGATGTCGTCGCATACCCTTTCTGTTTTCGATAGGTCCGATAGGTGGCAATCGTTACCCCTGCGTTCGTGGCACCGCCTTTGTCGTAGGGATCGTTTACAAAGCCGCCTTCCCATTTCCGGATAAATGGCACCAATAGCTTGTAATCTGCCATAGTTCGCGTTGTTTATCCCCGGCAATCGATCGGTGCCATCCCTTGTTCCGATCCGACATCATCGGCAATCCCTTTCAGTGTTCGCAATATTTCTGCTGCTTTTCCGGCATCTTTACACTGGACGATTTGCCGGATGGCATCGGGGATATTGGCGGCGGCGGACCGTTTCGCTTTCAGGTTCTCGAACATGCTTTTCAGTTCGATATAGATTACCCCGACAATTCCCAGAATAGAGACATAAGGGAACGTATACCAAGGAAACACATTTCCGATCACGTCGAGCAACAACAGCATAAACATGACGCTGTAATAGTCCGACGCTTTGGAGAACGTCCGTCGCATACCTTGGCTGTCTACCTTTTCATGTAAGGCTTTGGCCTTTTTGAGTCCGGTCCACATGTCGCAAAAGACCGCGATCAGTACCATGACCCACAAGATAAAGATGACGATAAACGTGCGCATCAATCCTTCGAGATTGATTACCTCAACAATCATTTCATTCATTACCTGAAGTATTTTGTATTTAATCTATCAATCCCCCTGAGCTAAATGTCCATTGCAATACAGCTGTATCACTCGTTCCGGCGGTCATAGTGGCGTAAAATTCGATCGTATCTGCACCTGTATAGACATACCGACCGGAGGTCAAGGATAATTTGCTTCCGGAACTGAATGTCATTGTTGTTTTCATCCCTCCTGTCGTGCCTGTGAATCTGAAATAGATAGTCTGTCCGGATATGTACTGACCGAGAGTCAAGGTTTGGACGGCAAGTAGCGTATCTCCGGTGAATGTTTGCGAGTTTGAGTAGTTCCCATTTGTCGTTCCCCATTCAACAGTTAGCGAACCTATTTGCATCCCGTTGGATGTATTAAGAGGTGCTAATTTCAGATACTGGAATGTTTTGGGTATAGCATCTTGCTTGATTGTCATTTTGAATACATCGCCATTGGGAAAAGTGAATGTTATGACAGCTGTTCTTGACGACGGAGTTAAATTTTCTCCAAAAGAGAACAAGAAACTATAGATTCGTGATGTTTGATAATCGTTGTAATCCGTAGTATCCGATACACTTACCCAGGTTGCTGACGATTGGTATGATGGCTTGGTCGAGGTCCTAACTGTCTGTGTAGCCCCAGACGAATAGTCGACTTTCTGTCGTTGGCTTAGACTCAGACCTGTATAATTTGCATTGTAGGAGAACTGTGTTTCCAAGCTCGTTCCCGTATCCGATTCGTTGTATACGATATGCGTATCTCCGTATATCGCTTTATTCTCTGTTTGCGTAATATTTGCCGATACTTTAGTTGTGTCGTATTCTGTTTCAGCAGATATAGTGATGACGGTGGCAGGCTTGATAGTAGTGTCAAGAGATTCGACAATCAGTGTGTTGCCGCTGACTGTAGCAATACTGTCCGATGTAGTAGCATGAATGGGTGAAGCTGTCGATGCGTCTGCTCCTCCGCTTCCCGCAACTCCGTTCCATGTCCAGATACGTTGCACTTGAACCCGCATCGCGGATGATCCCCCAGATGCAGGAAAAGAAGTTTTATCGATTGTCAGCCCTACATTTTTCCATGTTCCATAGATTTTTACCCCAGCCTTTTGTGAGACAGATACGATTGCGGATAAATCGTCTTCCGATGTTACGATTAGGTTTGCTGTAACGGCATTCGTCGATCTATTGTTCGAGGCGGTGATCGTAACCGTTGCCGGCCCTGTTCCCGCCGTGGCTGACACGCTCCATCCGGATGGCAGTCCGTTGAGATTCCACGTCTGTCCATCGTTCACTTCGATATTCAACTCAGCCGTATTTCCGGCGGCAGCAAACTCGAACGACGTTGCGGAAAGTTCGAGAAAGCTATTCGGATAGACCTTGACTGCTCCTAAATACGCTTTCCGGACGGGCGTTTTACCCAAAAACAACTTGGATTTCTTATTTCCTGTCCCAATCATAGTCAATCTGTTACGATATACAACGTATTCGCATCTTTCTCGGTTATGGCATCGTATGCAGCCTGAGTACCTTTCCAAAAATGGAGTCCATCCGTCGCATCCGCATCAATTTCCGACCCGCTGCCATCTACTGTTTTCAACTTGGCCAGCACATCTGCCGCCGTGTAGCTGGCAGCCGGGAGTTTTTCGCCGATTAACTGCGTGATTGTCGAAGCGAAATTCGGGTCGTCGCCCAGTGCGGCGGCCAGTTCTTTCAGCGTGTCCAACTGTTCCGGCGAACCTTCGACCAATTCGTCAATCTTTGCAACGGTATACTGTTTTGCTGCCTTCAAGCAACTATCGATAAATCCGATTAGTTGGGTATTGAATTGGCGATGGGCTGCCGGCTGTATTTCTCCTTTGTTGTTGTCGAAAAATGTATCATCCGACAACTGTTCCAGTTCTTCGCGTGTCATGGTTTGGTTGTATTATCCGTGAAAGTGTTGTATGCGTTACTATACGCACGGCTATATGCGTTCCAATAGAGGAGTTGTACGATGGTCAGCGTCCCTAATGTCCGGCCGGCCGTCGTTTTGATCTCAACGGTCATTTCTCGTTTTGCTGTTGCATTCGGATCCGATGCGATGACGATTTCCGAAGTACCCACAGCGCCGGTAAATTTCAAGGTAAAGGCATCGCCGGTGCCATCCTCCCATTCATATCGGTTTTGTTCAATTACCCAGGGTACGCTGGCCGTTACGGTTACCGTGTCGAGTGTTCCGGCCGGGTCCAATACGAGCGGATTAGGACATGCTTCCCAAACCATGATGTCCATATTTTCCCGGTCGGCGATAGCAGGTCGGAATACCCGAATGTCTTCCAAGGTTTGAAAAAATCCGAGCGACACTAAGTGCGACCGTTCGTTTTTGTAGAACTCGACGAACAACCGTAGTTTGCGGGCATCGTCGGCCGTGATATGGCGCGATACACCTCCCTCAACTAAGACCCGAAACCTGGCCCAGTCATCGGGGCTGGACGGCCCACCCGGTGTGGCCGTAACCCCCTCTTCGATCACAATAACCGGAAACCCGACCGTGCGACACGCTTCCCGGATGGCCCACGGGGTGCCGATGTATTTGTGCAAGGTGATCGACCGTTTGATAATCTCGCGCTGTTGCTGCTCGTTTTCTGCGATAGCGAATCCCTGCAAACCGTCTACGTCGAATTGTTCCGCCAGGTATGGCAGTGCCGCCGGAGCACATATGTCGACCAGATAAGCCATGAACAGGGAAAGGTCCCAGTTATCCCACCGGTCAGCTACCAATTCTGAGAAAGCCCGAGCCAATTCATTGTCGGATATACCGCTCGCTATGACATGTTTATTATCCACGATTAAAACCGGTTATATTGACAGCGATTCCTGTGCAGCTGGCAAATGCCGCATCCGTGATGATGATGTTTTCGGCCGGCTCGGTAACTGCCACATCGTACGCCGTTCCGATCCGGCATATCTGGGCGATGTGCGACCGGATGATGTCCTGTCCCAATCGGGTCCGTTTCTCCACAGCAAAGGCGTTCAATGCGGCGATAATCTGCGTTTGCGCCTCGTTCGCATCCGTGTCTTCGTACAGCACGACATCTACCTGTATCCGATAATCCGTCCGTACAGGAGCTGCCACGATGACCGTATCGGTTAACGGTCGGACATCTTCCGGACTGCACGCCGCATACACATCCGTGATAACCTGTTCGGGGGTGTCGTCATTCTCGGTCAGCGGGATGATGACCACCGTTCCGGGAATCGGGGAGGTGATGGATACATCTGTTATCAACGCATTGGCCGATTGGGCGTAAAACTTATAACTCGACCGGGAACCCGCCGACGAATATTGCGACGGAGCCAGTTTGATACGCTCCCTCAATTGTTCGTCGGTTTCGACATCCGATCCCCCGCCGGTTGTATCAATGTTGGCGGCCGTCGAAACGAAAGCCAACGGATCGAGAATCTTATTGACAGTTCCCGGCGCATACCCATTGCCGTCTTTTCCGGCCGTATCCGCCAGCGCATTGACCTGAACTGTGTGTATGTTGGCCAGTATTGGCAAATCGTCCACGGTCCGGAAAATCATATTGTCGGCCGTCGCCACCCGCGTCCCCTCGGGTATCAATACCGCTCCGTGCCCCTCGACCAGATTGAAACGAATCGTACAGCCGGCATACGCCGCCGGCAAACGTTCGACGGCGACCAGTCCAGCGATATAATCCAAGATCGGAGCCCGGCTGAACTGGTAGAGCATCTGGGCCATCCCCGCATTGAACCGGTTGGTCAAAAGCACTTCACGGTAGACGATGAACTGGAGCATCAGTTGTTCGACATGGGCCGGCTGCAATTCACGTCCTAACAACTCTTGTAACTTGGCCTTGCATTCGGCCATAATCACATCCGGATCACGTTCGATAAATACGGGTACTTCGGAACTCATGGTTAAATTTTTACGGTAATTATCATTTGTGCCGCCGCGGCAATCGCCGTCGCCTCGATCTCCAAGCATCGCCCAATGGGACCGTCCGTTAGCAATCGGCAATGGGTTACGGCGACGCGCTTTTCCCATCGTTCGATGGCGGTGATTGCCTCATACACCAGCCGGGGTTCCACTTTATTGATCGGGGCATCGACATATCGATAGACCTGACTGCCGAACGTGGGGCGTAACGGATCGCTGCCGGGTATGGTGCTCAGTATGGTATAAATACACTGGGCTATATCTTCGGCTTCTTCGACCCGGATGGTCGGATCGTTTATACTGACCTGCCAGTTGCGGGTATCGTTTCGGTTCATTCTGCGGTTGTTTTTATCGTGATCGTTCCTTCGACAGGCACTCCGTCAACGGTCAGGTTTAGGTTGACGATAGCCGTATTGATCCCTTGCTCGATCTGTTCGGCGATCGTTTGCGCCATCGCTGTCGTGATTCGGTCGATCGATGCTTCTTGATCGTCCGTTTGGTCCTTTTCCGCGTCGAAAGCCGCTTTCAACGCCATTTTCATCGCGTGTATCGATATTGCCATACGTCTACGGTATCGGGGTGCCGGACGGCCCCATCGGGGTGGTATGTTTGTGCTTGGTCAAAGCGATTTTCAGCGGGCCGGCGGTTATCTCTCCGTTAGCTGCCACATCGCCGGTTACGGAGGCGTTGCCGGAGATGCTGGCATCGCCTTGTATTTCGGTCTTTCCGATAATCGCCACATCGCCCTCGACATTCAGTTTCTTACACTTGAAATTCAATTCCGCATCCGGGGCATTGACCGTCAGTGTGTGCGATCCGGCATCGTAATATATTTCGGTACCGTCGCCGAAGCGGATGCCCAACGTGTCGGGCATCGCCCAATCGGGCGGGGTATCCGTTTCGCTCCACAAAACAGCCACGATGCAACCTTGTTCGCAAAAGTCGTCCATCAGACAAGCCACCTGCGAATTGACCTCGACCGGTATCCACTGCTTGACCGTTCGGCTGTTGGATGACGGTAGGGACAGCCAGCCCGACACGATCTCGCTGTCGTCGAACGACACCCGGGCAAAGCCCAGGTTTTCACCGTCGCCCAATTCCGATATGATCCCCAGCCTTAACATTTACGATTCAACGATTTTTCGGATCGCAATATCCGTCGCATATCCGCTCGTGGGGTCTACGGTATGCGTACTTTGGGTAATGTGCCATTTCCCCGAAAATTCCCCCACGCCGGTCAGTTCGATATTGGCCCCGGCGACCAGCCGACAATTTCCCGGCAGGGTAATCGTTCCATTCACCTTGCCTTTGTTTTTCTCTTTCAATGCCCCTTTGGCCTTTGCCTGGGCTTGGCCGTCGTTTTCGACCCGCCCGCCGACAATCAACGTGTCTTTCTTGGCCGGATCGCCGGACGGTTTGATCTGCCACTTCTTGACCGTATTGGATCGTACGTCGCGCGTGGCCACCGTGGCCGCCGCATAGACCTGCGATGTCTTGTCCTGAAACCGGGCCTTGCTCATCTGAGTTTTATCGACTGTCATAACCGCCGGCTTCTTCTCCAATTCGTCGGTCGTCATAAATACCAACTGTTGACCACGCACCGAGAAAATCAATCCGTATTCCTTGGCCAGTTTCGCCAAGAACGAAATATCCGTCTCTTTGTCCTGGGTTTTCCGCTCGATCTGAATCTTGGCCAGTTCTCCCAAATTGCCGGTCAGTTTCAAGTCGTGTTTGTCAGCGAAATACTGGGCGATCTTTTTCAAAGACTGCTTTTCAAACGCTTTGCTGTTCTTGGTTCGCAGACTCTTGGTGATGGCTGCCCCGATGGCTTTTACATTAAACGTGTCCGGCGGAAATTCAAACTCGATTTGGTCGATCTCGAACAGACCGCAATCCACCATATTGCCATGTGTTCCCAAGCGAATGGATAGGTTGTCGCCCTGTTGCGGATACCACGGTTTCTGCCACAGGGCCGCCGTGTCCTCGAAAGTCAGCGAAATGTCGTCGCTCTCATCCTCCACCCGGTCCGTGTATGTGATCTTTGCGAGGTAGGGGCTTACGTCGCCGGTAATATTTAGCCCGGCGATCGTGATTTCCACAGCTATTTTACCGATTGTTTCCAAGGCGGCAAATTATCATTCGTTTCTATTTCCATATTTTCCACAATGGGGACGACCAACACCGTTCCCATCGGAAACACGGCATCGAGCGGCACGGCCGGATTGGCATCCGCCAGGATGGCGATCCCGGTCGTGCCGCCGTAAAACTTGGCGGCCAGCGTGTCGATTCGGTCTCCCTCAACAGTCGTGTAATTGAAACTCGCCATTTCAGTTTCCTCCCTCCTTTGTCGCAGAAAATGCCGCCACCGGCGCGGCCGAAATTCCGACCTTTTCAGCCGCCGCAGCCATTCCGTCAATATCCAGCTGCACGACTGACATATCGGCCACGTCATCCAGTTTCGACAGGTTTTCAGCGTATCGGATGGCTTCGTCTAACGAGGTCGGCAACTGTTTGGCCCGTTGGATAATCTTCTTGGTGCTCTTGACTTTCGTTTTGGCAGAGCTGTATGCCTGTTTCACCTCGTCAGCCAGCCGCCGGACATCCCGCACCCCGCGTTTCACCTGGGTGGTACCCTTTTTTATCTTTCGGCCTACCTCTTTCATCTGGGCCACCGCGTTCCGCCCGACACTCACATCCGCCGTAATACCGCCGGCCGGAGTCTCTACAGGCGCGGCCGGAGGTTGTGCGGCCGGTGTTTGCGTGATAGCCTTTGAACCGGAGGTCGAATCGTTGTCGATGACGGCGATTCCTTTCGGAACCGGCTCATCGCCCCCGACAGATTCCACCAAATCGACCGAAATGCTGGCGGCTTCCATCTTCCCGGTCGGCGAATACCGCAGGGGGTTCACGTCTACCGCGGTTATGACGTATTTTCCGACAACCGTACCGTCGCCCATAATGAACGGCAGCACTTCTGCCGATGTCATCGACTTTCGCAAGGCTTCGATCTCTTCGACCGGGTCGCAGAAATCGATCGAAAGGAGTAGCGAAAGGCGGATTTCGGCTAACTCTTCGCCGGTGAATTGAAGAGCGTCTTTCCCGTTCACCAGAGCAATGCGGCCATAGCGTACACCGCGGTTATCGGATAACGATCCGGGCGACTTCAACCCCTCGAACGTATGGTTACCCAACTGCGCAAACATAGTTTTCTATGCGAATGAAAGCCGGGTACGGTTCGCCGCAGCGCGTTCGACAATTTCCAGTATATCCCGTTCGTGCTCTTTCAGCAACTTGCGTAAATCCGTTTCGATATTCCCCGCGACCCCGGCTGCAACCGTGATCTGTGGAGCATAGGTAACCGATGTTCCGCCGATGGTGTTGGCAATTTGCGATGCCGAAGCAGTAGCCGCCCGGTTCCCGGCGGCTATTTCCCGATTCACCTGACCGATTCGGCCCCCGCTGTGCTCCTCGGTTTCTATATTCTGACTGAATCCGCGGTTGGCCTGTTCGGCCATCCGGGTCGTCGAACGCTCTACCTTTCCTGTTCCGCCGTCAATCCCGACAGTCAAACCGGCCGTAATATTCGCACCGTATTCCGCGAACAACTTGGAGGGCGAATGGATGCCGAAAAACGATTTGAAACCGTTGGCGATCTTCCGGCCGATGTTTTTGATTCCGTCGATCGCCTTTTTGGCCATCCCGGTGATTCCGTCGATCAGCCCCTGGATAATCTGTCGACCCCATTGTTTGAAGCGTTGCCAAAGAGCGGAAAAGAACTCCGAAATACCGCTCCACATGTTACCGATCCACTCCATTGGATTCATCTCAGAGAAGACGCCTTTGATTCCGTTCCATGCACCGACAAATATCCCTTTGACACCGTCCCATAGCCCGGAGAACCAGCCTTTGATTTTGTCCCAGTGTTTAATGACCAGCCCAGCCGGGGTGTAGTTCAAAAACATTTTCTTAATCCACTCCCACGCGTTCCGGAAGTTGGATTTCACACCCTCCCATAGTTTCGAGAACCAGGTTTTGATCTTGTCCCAATGTTTGATGACTAACCCGTACGGGGTATAATTCAAAAACATCTTCTTAATCCACTCCCACACGGACCGGAAGACGTTTTTGACTCCCTCCCACAACTTCGAGAACCAGCCTTTGATTTTGTCCCAGTGTTTGACGACCAATCCAACCGGAGTATAATTCAGGAACATGTTTTTGATCCATTCCCATACGGCTGCGAATATCTTTTTGATACCGTCCCACAGCCGTTTGAAAAAGGCCGAAATCTTATCCCAATGCTTCACCAGCAGTACGACCGCAGCAATGACGGCCGCAATGGCAGCGATGATCCAAACAATCGGACAAGCGAACAGAGCTGAATTGAACAACCATTGCGCCGCCGCAGCCAACTTTTGCCAAATCACCATTCCGGCATATTGCAATCGAAACAGTAACATGCTGTTTTTAGCATCCAATACGACTTTCTTTCCAAAAGAAAACGCAGTCATCAATCCGCTAAATGCTTTCCGGACCTTACCGACAACGGAAAGGACAGTGCCGAAAACGAACGATAAAGCTCCCAAACCGAGCAGCAATGTACCACCCCATAGCACAATCTTACCGATAGTGGTTACCAGTTGCGGGTTTTCCCGTATCCAGTCGGTAATTCTTCCGATGACATTTTGGACTTTCAGGCTAAAATCGTTCAGCATGGGCATTAACGCCAATCCCAGCTGCATAGCAAGACCGGCGGCCCCATCTTTCACCCGCGAGAGATCGTCATTGAATCTTTCGCTGGCTTTGGCGACATCTTCACTTAGTACAAACCCCATCTTTTCCGCCTCATCCCCCATCGTTCGTATCCCCTCCTTACCGGAGTTCAACAGTGGGATAAGGCTCGCGCCGGATTTGCCAAAAATTTCTACGGCAGCTGCTGTTTTGGGTGCCCCATTTTCAACGTTCGATAGCTTTTCTGCTATATCCTCAAATACCGCTTCGGGCGCACGCATCTTCCCGCTCGCATCCTTGAGTTTAATCCCCAAGTCGGAGAATATCTGCCCGGCGGTTTTCGATCCCGCGACGGCCTCGGTCATTTTCTTGTTTAATTTGACCATGGAAGCCGATAGGGCCGATTGCTCAACGTTATAATACTTGGCCGCATAGGCCAGTCTTTGCCACGATTCGACCCCGATCCCGACTTGTTGGGAGGTTTTCCAAGCCGTATCGCCATAAGCGGCAGTTGCTTTGGTCGCACCGAACGCCGCACCCTCAACAGCAGCGCCGACACCCATAATTATGGCTCCGCCTTTCATCATGCCGCGCCCCACTTTGGCCGCATTGCGCTCGAAAGCAGACAACTTGTCCGTGGATTTCTTGACGGCCGCATCGATAACGCGGCTCATCTTGTCCGTTGCGGACAAGATGAACGCCATCTTGAGTGCATTGTTGGCCATATCCGTTTACTACTGTTCGATCCCCGCCAGCACCACGCGGCGGGGGTTCTCGGTTTCTTGTCGGTATAACTCTATCGCTTCATCCAGATAGTCGAAAAAATCATCCGTATTCAGATTCAGGATGTCGTTAAGCCCGCTTCCGGTGAAGTGCGCCAGGAATACGACGTCGGCGCGGGCTATTCCTCGTTTTTTTCATCGACATCGTTCGCGAATTTGAGGATCGTTTCCACTTCGTCGTCCGTGAAGCTGTCCAGCAGATCGTCATAGACGACCGGCGCGCCGTTCACCAGAATCTTGGCCGCCGTGATATGGATTCCCCGGTCCATATCCGACAGCTTTTTGTCGTTGGCAATCGCCATCATTTTACGGGCTGTGATCCCGATGACGTCGATTCGGGTGCCGTCGGGCAACGCCATCGATTTTCGTACCGACAAATCCGGTTTTCTGTTCAATGCTTCCATGTCTTAAATTCCCAAATTTTGACGGCGTTCGGCAAGCAAGTCTTCACCGTTCACCTTGTAAATATTGTTCAGCACGTCCAGTTCGACGATGGTTTCGCCATCGACCTCCTCTTTGTAGTAGAGGATGGAAAAAGTGCTTTCGACCTCAGTATCCTCTCCCTTCTTGTAGCCGCCGCCCGGGTGCTGTTTCGGGTATCCTTTCATGTAAATGACAATGGGTGTTTCAGACGTGATGCCGCCTGTGTCATACTGGGCTTTGCTGGACCGGACCATAATATCCACCGGCTTCAGGAAATTGGCACATGCCTTTTTCGCCTCGTTGTCCGGATAGGTCCATTTGATCGAAGCCTCCATCTTGTCGAACCCGTTGAAAAATTCGGCCGATCCGACCATCCCCAACGCTTTGTACTCGGCCATCACAGCGGCAATATTGGGACACGTGATTTCCGACGCCAGGCCGTGTTTGCTGGCGTTGTTCAGATAGACATTCGCATCGAATACTTTATTGACTTTCATGGTTATGCAATGGTTGAAAGGTTTGACAGGTCGATTTTGTACCGGAAAGTCAGCTGTTGCATTGGCAGGGCTGGCGTGAACTCGATTTCGAACGTCAGGTGTCCCAGTGCCAATTCGCTGGCTGGATTGCTTTCGGCCCGATAGTAGCATTGCCCGGCGACGATTTTACCTTGCGCCACCAGTCCGTTCAGATATTGATTGACCGTGTTTCGGATCGCATCGACGTTCGCCTGAATGAACGGTTTGTCGATATACGGGATACACGCTTGTTCGATCGCTCGTTTCATGATGGCCCGCGTGCGGCGTACGCATTCGAAAGCCTCCGTATCGGTTTTCCCCGGATAACCGGCCGTGTAGTTACCCCACTCGACAATGCCATTTCCGAACAGATTGACGGCGGTGGTGATTCCCGCGGCGTTGAGCAGGTTCGCTTCGCACGTCGTGTCGCCCAGGGCGAAAGTCAGTGCCACATCCGTTCCCTCGACCCCTGCAATCGGGTGGTTGGAGGACGAAACGTGCCAACCCTCCTCCAAGTCCACCTTAGCCCGCAGTCCGGCCGCATAGGCCGACATCGGCACGTTCAGATACTTGGCTGCCGGCTCTTCGGCGTCGGAATTATAGTTCGGATTGGCCACGAGAAAGTGCGGAAAGAGCAGCTTGGCCCCCTCTCCGAGCCGGGCAAATTCGCCGCTGGTGGCGCGGGATTCGAGGGCTTTGGAGAAAGTATAGCCATCCGGCGTGTCGATGTAGGCAACCGCTTCGGTTTTGTCCGCAATCGCGACCAGTTCCGAGGCCACCGCGCTCAGAGCCGAATACCGCGGCGCGATGTAGATCATCGGCTCGAACCCGAATTTGGAAAAGGCTGTTTCAAACAGTTTCAGCCCCGTCCGGCTACCCATTTCGTCCACCGCGCCGATCACATCGGCCGGGATAATCTCCTCGGTGGAGGATTTCACTTTCACCACCAGCACCAAGGCACTCCCTTTGGAACTGTCCTGTTTCCGGATCGCGGCCAAGGCTTCCGGGATGGTGCCTGCGGTACCGAATTGCGCATCGTCCTTTTCGGAAGTACACAAAATCAGTTCGTTCGTCGCGCCTTTATCCGCCGTGCCGACCAGCCCGATCACGGCCGTCACCACGTCATTGACCGGCGTATAGTCGGCTGCGAGATTTACATGTTCGATGCCATGCAGAAAACTATTCATGTCGTGAATTTTTATACGATTGTTATTTCTTGGATTTGGGCGGTCTGGCGGCTTCAACCTCTCGGATTTGTTTGCGGGCCAACATGGCCCGTACGGCAACATGCTCTTCCGGCAGCTCGACAACGTCGCCCTGTTTCAACGCGTAATCCCGGGTGCCGTTTTCGCCGTGGAGGCCGAATACCAGGACCGGCGCAAGTACTTCGTATGATTTCATGGTTCGTTGGTTTGAATCGTTATTCGTTTGATCCGGCCGACCGCTTCCGCCGCGTCCGGGTCGGCTTCGACCCGGTAGGTGTCGAACGAAAAGGTAAGGGCGTATTGCCAGTTGTTCTGTATCCCGGCCACATACCCGAACTGGTCGAACGCGATGGGCGTAACGGCGTCCGGCAACTTGCGCCCCAACAACCGTTCGCTGATCTTGCCGTACAGGTCGAATATGCCCAGACGTCCCCGACGGGCTTTCGCCCGAATGAAGATTTCGCATTGCAGAGTCTCCCGCTGGGCGGTCATCCCCATGCTTTCGGGTTCGCCGAAATTGCTGCCGTTGATAATGACATACAGCTGCGGTCGGGCCGTCGCACGCATCTCGACCAATGCCGCCTCGTGCGGCAAGACCGAAACCGAAACGCCCGGTATGGACAACAGGCCGACAATCGCGTCTTCGTATTGTTCGTAAGTCATGCTTGCGGTTCGTCTACGGGTTCCAGATGGGCCACGAGCGTATTGCCGTCGAACTTCGTTTCGATGCTTTGCACCGAATATCTTACGCCGCGGATGATCAAATGCGCTTCCCCGCCGGCATCGACGATCTGTCGCAACCCGTCGAACGTCCCGGTGTAATACTCCGCCGTCGCCGTGCTGGGTCGGTATTCGTACCGTTCGGTGTCGCCGATCTGTACCGGCTCAGTCGGATTTTTGAACAGTACCCGCCCCGGTATCGTTTTAGATTTTGACGCCGGCCAAACAGCGTCCTCACCGAGAAGGTTGGAAATCTGCGAGAACGTCTGTTCGGCCAACTCGTCAAAATCACTCATGTCAGATGCTCAGTTTTACCGCAACGGTCGCGTCGCCGGCAGCCGCGGCGGCCCATACGTAGCCGACGAACGTATTGCCGGAGGCGGTCCCGACGATAGTTTTGCTCTTATCTTCGACGATATTCACATACGCTTTTTTGCCTTGCGCCAGCGCGCCGGATCCTTTCGGCAACTCGTACACGCCCTCGACGGCCAAAGCGATCGTATCGCCGGTTTTGCCACCCGTAACGGCCACGCCGGCCATATCGCCGACAACCACGATTTCACCGCTCGCTACGGCCTCTTCCGTCAGGGTATAGTCGATGGTCTTACCCTCTTCGATCAGATTTTTCATGTTTTTTCGTTGTTAGGTTGTGAAATGGAGCGGGGAACAGTTGCCCCCGCTCGTTTCGTCCACGATGGCCGGGGCTACTTCCCGGCCGCCTTGACCATCCCGCGGTGGTCGATGGCCGACGCGCCGAAATCGCCGCGAACGGCATATTTCATGGTGTCGGTGTTGAAATCCTCTTCGCTATTGACCCGCAAGGCTTCGTTACCCTCCAGATAGGCGTAATACAGCGTATCGACTGTATTCGGGTCGGCCGACAGATACCAGCTCTTCGGGTCTGTCAGTCGCGGTTCGACAATGATGTCGAACTCGTTGGCAAACACATTGACGTCCGATACTTTGGCCGGGGTCGTCGCCGTCACCAGCTTCTTGGCCGTGATTTCCAATTCCGGCGGTACGATCAGGTATTTCGGCAATACCCGGATCGTTTTTCCGGCCAGGTCTTTCTGTTTCGACAACAGCACTTTGGCAGCTGCCAGGCTCTCTTCGCTCAATGCGCTGTCGGTACCGGAAAGCAAGTTCCCGTGATCGGCACAGAACATCGCCTTGCCGTCCGACATCTTGGCATTATCGACGATCAGCCCCCACACCATATCGCCCCGCAGAATCTCCCAATCCCGCACGAAGCTCGACGGGACGATGGCGAATGCCGACAGGTCGTCGTTGATAAAGGCTTGCCGGGTAAACATGATCCCTTCGGCGTAACTTTCCACCCGGATGGTCGATTTGCTTTCCTTCAGCGTGGTGTATTTGATTTCGCCGCCTTCGGCCACCCTTTTCATCCCGTTGGCTCCGCCGACCATGTACAGCCCTTTTTCCCGGAAATCGGCCACGCTGGTCCGCCGGGCGATCTTGTCCCAGTATTCCGGGGCGAACTCGTACTGTTCGCGCAACATTTTGTCGATGACCCCTTCGAGCAGCAACGGGAAATCTCCGGTACTGTGAGACCGTTTGAAAATCCTATCTGCCACGGTCATCTTATCCATGCCGCGGGTGTTGATTCCCTGGCCGGCCAGCAGTTCTTTCCCCAGTTCAACGAGTGTCATCCCGCGATATTCGCGTGCACCCGCATCGAGGGAGAATTTGGCCGGATAGATTCGGTGCAACAAGACGTTCTGCACCGCCGCGCGTTTTTTCGTGCCGGCTTCCAGCCCGACGCCGATTCCGTTCACTCCGTTCGGTTTGGGATTCCGCTTAGCGAGCTTTTCGATCACAGCCGCTCGGCACTGGTCGATTGTCTTCTTGCTGTGAAACAGTTCGATGGCATACGAATCCGGCAATCCGGCGGCACGGGTTGCACGCGTGATAGCCGACATCCGCTGACGTGAATCCTTGTGTTGTTCGTCGTCGTCCGAATCGTCATCCCCGGTATCCTCTTCGTGAGATACGGCATTTTCGCTTTCGTTACCTTCTTCGGTACCTGTATCACGCCCTCCCTCTTCCTCGTTGGGGGTCGGTTGTTCGATGATAGACAGGGTGATTTCGTCCCCGACTTCACCATCGGCCAGGGCGACCCCCTCCACGCCGTCCACGGTGATGATGTCGCCCGCTTTGACCGGCTCGTCGGTAACGACATATTGGGTCGTTTGCCCGCGTTTCTTTACTCGTTTACTCATAGTTGTGGTTTGTGGTTTGTTTGAAATTATTTCGACCGTATGCGTCCGTTGGGTTCCTCGGATTTCACTGTTGATGTCGGCCTGCACCGGGGCAAAGGAGAGTTCGGTCGGCATCCAGTCGATCGCCCGGTAGATGGGATTCTTGCCGCCCGGCTGTTCGACGCGCTCGAACTTGAACACGTTATAACCGACCGAAATATCTTTGACGATCCCGTCCGTGATGTCCTGGAACAGTTCGGCCACCTGTGCCCGTTGCGAGAATTTGATGCGGGCGCACAATTCGCGTCGTTCGTTAATCCACACCTTCACCGTTCGTCCGAGTTGGGCAAATACCGACCAAGTATTATGACAGTCCATCACCGGCAGTCCTCGGTTGGCGCGCTCCATCCGAATCGCCCCCGCCTCGCAAACCAATACCTCGTCGTAATCTTCCTCCCAGCCGAACCGCGGCACGGGGGTTTCTGTGGCAAATACGACATCGACTTCCCGCGCCTCCGTATCGAGCGACGCTGGTTGAACGAGTGCCCGACCGTACTGGGTGGATGCTTTTCTTGTCTGTTTAGCCATTTTGCGCTTGATTATCGAAAACATTCAAACTATCTACGGTAATGCCCATTTCCCGCAGTCGTTGAACATCTTGTTGGTACTCTTTGAAAAACTCGTCCGGTTCGCGCCCCATTTCGCGGATCACCTCGCTAATCGTGGCCAAACCGGATTTGATCCGTTTGACTTGCGCGTCCGTCTCTTTGGTCGGGTCCAGCTGCTGTACGCGCGGGGCCGTCCAATTGGCGCGGATCGGCTGCGTAATCTTGCCGGCGATTAGGCAGGCTTTCAGAAACCAGTTCCATACCGGCGCGCATAACTGCGGTACGATCATGTTGTATTGCCAACTGCGGAAATTGGCTGTAACGTCGATTTTGGCCATCCGGCCGGATGTGAAATTGACCCGGCTGTAGTCCATCGTCAGCATTTCGTACGTGATTCCATACGCTGCGGCAATTCCCTGCAATATGCGGCTGGAGTAGGGATCGTAATCGCCGACGGCCGGAGGGTTGGCAAATTCGACCTTTTCGACGTCATTCAGGTGTTCGATGATCCCCGGTTCCAAAGTCTCGTAAGGCTCGGTGTCCGTATCTTCCGACCCCAGCACGAACGCGGCGAAACAGGCGGCGATCTTCTGTTTGACCAGCTGGGCATCTTCGTAATCGCTGAAATCCCCTGTTTTCATGAAAGCGGCCACCCCGAACGGAACGCCCCGGCACTGTCCGGGTCTAAGAATCTCGAAAGCATGGGCCACGTCCGTTTTTTCCACATATTGACTTTCGCACCGAGTGCCGAAAAACACGCCGTCGCCGGGGTGGTAGTCGTAAATCCAATATCCGAGTACCTGCCCCTCTTGGTTGTATTGCACGCCCAGGCGCACAATCCCCCGGTCGTTAATCCCGTCTCGCGTATAGTCCAACTGGTCGCCCTCCAAGATTTGGAGCTTGATCGGGAGCGGGCAATCTTCATCCGGCATCACCCACTTGCGCACGATCAGCACGTCGCCTCCTTCGGCAATGGTTCGCATGGCCAGTTCCTGCAACCCGTAGAAATTCATCTTGCCGTACCAGTCGCAAGCGGTACTTTCCGCCCAGTCGTGCCATATCCCCTTGATGTGTCGGTTTTGCTCCAAGTCGCCGAGCGGTGCAGGTTGGATACCTTCACCGATAGTGTGGCGGGCAATGACTTCGATGGCGCGTTTGGACCATCCGTTGTTACGCACCAAGTGTCGCGACCGGTCCCGCAGCGTAATCAACGCCCCCGCAATTTCGCGGTTGGCACCGGTCGAACCGGCCATCCGGAACGATTTGCCCCGGCGGCTTTTATCGGCGGCCTCATACGCACGTCGTTTGGGCCGACTTCGTTTTATATCCAACCCAAAGACTTTCATTTTTTCGGGAAATAACCGCGATCGACAACCGCATACCGCCGCCGGTGCGGCGTGCGCTCCGGGAACAATTCCGCCTCCATGATCCGCAAGGCTTCCTTCATGTCGGCAATAGAGCGATAGTTCACGGTTTTATCTCCGTACGTGACGGATTGGACGCCGCTAACTATGGCCCTTTTGAGTGTTTCGTATTGTTCGACGGTGAATGCCATCAGCGCATGATTTGACGCAAATGTAGAGACCCCGCAAGTATTTGACAATCAACTTGCGAAAACATGGAAAGAACTTTCCAAGAAATGGGAAAATATGGAAAGATTTATCTATGTCTAAACTTACTCTACTGTGAATATTTGGTGTTAAGGAAAAGCTCAAGATTTGGGACTTAATATCCCCCAACTGTATCTTAGATTTTGTGTTTTTAATGTCTTGAGAGATGTTAGTTGCAGAAAAGTTTGTAACTTTACACATCGTTTATTACTTTAAGTAATTGATTATGAACATAAAAGATCGAATAGATGAATATTTGATCCCGATGTTATATACAGTCGTATGGGGAGTTGGTTTATATACCGGCATATTTGAGGAGAAAATTTTTAGGATTCAGGACGAAACTCAGTCGAAATTGTTGGCTATTGTTGCGGTGTATTGCGTGTTTTTAATGGAATTGCTGGTTGGATTCATTGATATAGCTCGCCAATATAAAACAGAACCATTTTCCATCAATGTAATATGGGCATTTTGCATTGCTTTTGGGTTTACATTAGTGGTTCTAATTTTAGTTTTTTGGGGATCGTCAAAGACTGAAATAGTCTTAATGTTCATCCTTATTGCCCAGAAATTCGAGATTTCGTACATAAATCATAGTGTGGAACGTTTTTTGTACAAAAGAGTTTTAATACCAAATAAACTTGAAATTGCATGATTTGGATTTGGTTGATAGCAGTGTTGGTAATGATAGCATTGTTTTTCTATGCTATTTGGAGAGTAGTTAAAATAAGGCAAAATGCCCAAACTACAGAATATGATATTGCGTGTGCTGGCAATTTTGAACCAGGCACGCCTGAAACAAAAAGATTCATATCTGAGTCTTTAACGTTCCTTGATAAGAATGGAAAAGTTCTTGATGTTGCTCAATTTGAGAGATACATTGTCAGTGGAGAGTCTATGCGTTTGTGTGGGATTCATAATAATGATTTATTATTAGCTGAAAAGTATTTGAGCAATAGTTCTATAGCTCCTTTAGAACCTGCTATTTTGATCATTTTAAGAACAAATGCTAAGCAAGGAGAGGCTAAGTATAAAGTTCGTAGATCGTGGAATTTTTGTGCTGTAGATGTCAATGATTGGTGGACGCAATCTTTGCAGGAGATTGTGCAATCTCCTGCATTTCAAAAACTTCGAATGCAGAAAATTTATGTAGGAGATGATGAGTTAATTAGAGATTTTGAGAAAGAGAGGTTGCCCAGATTTCGAGAACAATATCCTAATGCAGAAAAAGAGAAAGCGTCAGTCATCATCTCAACAACCTTAGATACAAAATCTAATAAGATTCATTTCTCTATCCACCCTGTTTCGGAAATAGTAGGTATTGTCAAATATGCCTACACAGTACAAAAAGGGAGTTAATACTCCCTTTTTTATCTTATTTGTATGTTATCTATCCCAAAAACTGCTTCGACGTCGTTTCCGTTCGCCTTTGGGCTTGGCCGATTTGCTCGGTTCCGACTTAGTGGATAATCCGCCCAGGGCGGCCAGCTTTTCGGGCGACAAACGGTCCAATCCGAGAATCGTTGCCGCGGCACGCGCGTATATCCGGCAGTCCAGCGGCTCGTTGCGCTCGTATTTCTTAACCCATACGGTGTGGCGATAGCCGCGCACGATCTTGACGACCTGTTCTTCTGCGGTCAGGCCGCGAAAATAGTGTTCGTCGTACTCTGGGAAATGGCAATAACCCGGTGGCGGATTCCCGTCGCTGTCTTTTTCGAGCCGTAAATCCGAATACAATTCGCCTTTGAGGAGTGATACCCCGATGTTCCAGAGCTTCGTTTTTCCAACCCGCTTCCCGGCTTTGGTTACATCGACGGATTTGGGCGGCATGACCGCCATTTTCTGACCGTCTTGTCCCTTGGTCGGAATAACACGCGAACTGGAGAACCGACGGCAAAAAGTATAAACGTACATCGTGTTGTACCCGCTGTCCACGGCCATTAGTTGCAGCGGCAGTTCCGCACCGTCTCGACGTTCCCATCGTTCACTCACCACTTCGGCCAACTCGTCCCATACTTTTTTACCCGCCGTGTCTCCGTCAATCACACGGTAGTCGATGGAGTAGGAACGTTTATCGGCACACCATCCCACGATCTCCAGCTCCAGCCGGTCGCGTTGGACGTCCACGCCCGCCGTGATGAAACAAACGTCGTCCGGAAGGCTGTTCGTCCGGTAGCTTTCCCGCCGGTTGTACAGATTCTTGTACGGCGGGGCCTCGCCTCGTTCCGCCCATGTTTCACCCAAGGTCGTATTGACAAACACTTTCAGCCGGGATTGATTGTCTTTCGCCTTGATGAAGTCGGCGGCGATTTCGCCCCACGATTGCCACCCGAACGGAGAATACAGGGAATTGAGGTGAAACCCAATCGTATCCGGATTGGATTTTTCGGGTTTGCTGGCCACCCACTCGCCGTGCGCGAACATTTCGACCTTGTGTCGTTCTTCGATCCGCGCGCCGCAATGGACACACTCATAACGGGCCGTTTCCGGACGATCGTCGTCCCACTTCAACTGCGAGAAAGTCAGCGGCTGCATCCCGCCACAATGCGGGCATGGGACATGGTAGTAGTTTTGATCCGTTTCCAAGAACTCACTTTCGATAACAGACTGTCCGCTAATGGTCGGAGTGCTGACTATATAGATTTTCTTGTTCGGAAACGTGCGGGTACGGGCAGTGGCCAGTTCGATCGGCGACCCTTCACCATCCAAATCCTGCGGATACGCATCGACTTCGTCCAGGATTAGGAAACGAATCGGTACGGACCGCAACCCGGCAGCACTATTCGCCCCGGCAAACAGCAAAATCCCGCCATCGAAACTCTTTTGCATGATGGTGTTGTTGCTGTCCCGACTTTTGTTCACAGCAACGCGGGCTTTGACCTCCGGGCACATCTCGATCAGAGGATCGATACGGCCTTTTGACAACCGTTTGACCATCTCTTCCGTAGGTTGAACGAACATGACCGGGGCTGGCGATATGTGCATGATATAGCCGATGAAATTTGTTCCGCTTTCGGTGGCTCCGACTTGTGCCCCCTTCATGAAAACTATCTTCTTGTATGGCTCGTGAATGCTCAGACATTCCATGATGCGCCGCAAGTACGGAGTGCGGTCGGTACGATACCGCCCCGGCTCTGCCGAAGACATGGGGGACAAGTATCGGTACCGGTCGGCCCATTCCGCGACCGAGATACGTGGAACCGGGCGTAATCCCTGAAAGAATCTGCCTATGCTCGTGTAGTTGCTCATTTCTCCAGTCGTGCGCCGATGTCAGCCAGTTTCTCCAGTTCGTCCGCAATGGCATTGTAGATGATACCATGCGCTTTATTGCGGTTCGCAGCTTCCGCAATCACTTGATCGATGATCCGATCCGGGATGACCAGCAGGGCGTTTCGTATCTCTTGTGCCGCAGCGAATAGTTCGGCTTCTATGGTTGCTTTCGAGACAAGCGATCCTTCTTTTTCCGCCAACTCCAATTCGGCCAAACGCGCCTTGGCGATCTTCTCTTGTAACTGGGCATCTTCATAGGTCAAGGTTAATGCCGGATTCTCGACGTGTTTTTGTTCGGGGGTAATAAACACACTGTCGAATGTTTTGATGTAGTCGGCCAACTTCAGGCGGATTTTGCGGGATGTCGGATGTGCGGCATTTAGGGATCCGTACCAGCTTTTGGCCGCCTGTTGCGGATCGAGGTAGTACGGCGAAGTGGCCCCGGTCCCCACACGATCGGCAATCTGGTCCGGAATGTATCCGCGTTTGATAGCTGCGGCAATGGTCTTTGAACTTATGCTGGTCAGTTCCTCGAAATCCGATATTTTAACCCATCCCTTGGGTGCTTTCTTTTTCATCCCCCGAACGCTTTCTGCTTCCTATGATAATTTTTTTCGCTAACTAACCGAAAACCGCGGTGCCGACTACCCCCGATGCGGGTAGCCGGGAAGAACCTACAAAAATTCGCTGCTCAACGATTTTGCGCGGTGATTTTAGCGACCCGGTCGGTCAATATCCCGTGCACTCGTGCGGTTACTTCGTTCCCCATAAATTGCTGAACATCCTGTGCGACCTCTTTGTTTACGCCCATTGTGAAAGGCGATGCGGTGAATAACTCCGTTATCCGAATCTTGCCTTTGTCGGTCTTTTCGCGCGCCGGCACAAACCCAGAGCGTTTGATATACCGGCCTCTACTAAATACCCCCACATGGCCGTTTGCCATTGTTGCAATGAAAGCATGTCGAATGGCGACGGTCTTTCCTTTATGTATGGCTACCGAGATAGAAGAACCGGTTTGTTTGGGTTTGAATGCAAACACCGGCAAACGACTTTCGTTGATTTTAATGCCGCCCCACAATGTATTACTGTTGGCTTTGGGCGATACAACAGCGACACGGGACAGGTATTTCTGCTTTATATTGTACGCTGCCTTTACACGCTTATTTATCCGTGGCAACGATCGAGACAAGGCACTATTAATGCCTTGTGCCGTTGCGCGCAATATTTCGTTTGGGGATAGACTGTTGCGAAATTCACGCTGGATGCGTTCGATTTCGCCTCGTTTTTCTTGGGTAAATTCGATTTTCATCGGTTGTCTGCTGTCTTTTCCTGTTCCATGGCCGTCAGTTGCTGTTCGATCTTGATATAGGCTTCGACGGCCTTGGGGGTACGTTTCTTAAAAAATTCAAACCAGCGGCGCGAAACACCTGCTTTGCGGCATAAGCTGGCAATGGAGATACCGAGGGCGTTGGCCCGGCGTGTGATCTGTTGCGCCAATTCGTTCGGGGTAGGTTCTGCCATATTGCACGGGGTATTACTTCGTTCCATAATTGGCGGCTACATAACGCAGCATGAATCGTTTGACTGTTCGAAGCCATGCCCGGCGATTGGAACCCGCGCCGCTCAGATACGAATCTTTTACATATTTGCCGCCTCGTTTGGCGTGTGCCCGGTATTTTCGGATTTCACCGGTTAGGCACACACGTAACAGATAGCACCAATCCCATTCAAAGCATAGCGACAGTTTATCGGCATAACAGAGCCGCGACGGTGCGACACCGTCTTTGCGGGCATAATACCGGGAATGATAGCGGGTGAAATCACCCCATGCCGGTCCGAACAATCGGGCCATGATCCGCGCGCCGGCCTCAACGTGCGTTTCCCCTTCCGGACCGTCCATATTGGGTTTCCCCCAATATCCCCAGTCATGTACGATGAATGCCATCCATAGCCGCAGGTCTGTCGGAAAGCCATAGAGTCGCCACCATGCTGCGGCTACCAACAGGGGGTGAATGAATATGCAGTGTGCCCCGAATAAGAGGCTTTTGGTGCCGATTTTCATTATTCGTTCAGTTTTTTGACAAATTGATTCAGGCGGGCGCAATCCTTGCAGTTTGGCCGACATCTGCCGTCCTGGAACGGACACATTCGTTTGAACGCCTCAACTGCCTTAGCTTGGTAGTCGTTTACGAGAGCAAGATACCTTTTCCGTTCGTTACAAACATCTGCAAATCGACAGTCGTAATTCTCGCTATACCAGTCCCGGGAAAGGTATGTACGACACTCTTTGCAATATTCGTGTATGTGTGAATTGGTTCCCATTTTTCTCATCGCTCACCTCCTTTCAGCCATTCGGGGTTGTCATGGATATTTCCGACGACGTCGAGTCGTTTACCTCTGAATCTTATTTCTCGTTTCATTTCAGTATCTGAATTTCGTAAAATGAATAATCGTGAGCGGTTTGAAAAGTTCGTAGGTCTTAAACCAATCAATCCAATCGCCTGCATGAAGTCCGTCATTTTTGGCTACCT
>JAFLSI010000090.1 GCA_022511025.1 Rikenella sp.
GCCGGGAAAATCCTGTTCAAAAGCAATTCATGCTTTTGAACGATTTTCCCCATTAAGGCGTGGCGCGCGGTGCCGCTCAGCACCCGAAACGGGCAGCCTATACCCCTACAAGCCTATACCCTATAAGTCTCTACCCCCAAGAGAAAACCGCCCTCGGGCCGGGCAGGCCCCGCGTGCCCGCGGTGGGCAAAGGGCAGCCTATACCCAAAAGTCCACAAAATTACCTCTTCGTCCCCCGTCGGAAAGAGCGTTTCGGCGCCGCTCCACCACCGACCGCCGCCTGCTGCTCCGCAATCAACGCCTTGAGTTCGTCCACCGTCAAAGAAGAAGCCTCCCGCTTGGCCAACAACGGCTTCGGTATCTTGTAGTTCGCCCCCCCGTGTACCACATACGGTCCCCACCGGCCATTAAGCACCTGAATATCTTCCGCCTCGAAAACCCGAATCACCCGATTCCGTTCCGTCTCGCGTTTCTCCTCGATCAACGCCACCGCCCGCGCCAGATCGATCCGGTATGGATCATCCCCCTCCCGCACCTTGAGCGAGACGAACTTGCCGTCATGCCGCACATACGGTCCGAAGCGTCCCACCGAAACCACCACCGTCTTTCCCTCAAATTCGCCCAACGTCCGCGGCAACTCGAACAGAGCCAGCGCCTCGTCCAGCGTAATCGTCGCCACCATCTGCCCCTTCAGCAGCGAAGCATACCTCGGTTTCTCCTCCTCCGCCGGTTTGGCAGCCGCCCCCTCCCCTTTCGGGGCCGCCGGCGTATCCCCCAACTGGACCATCGGACCGAACTTCCCCACCCGCGCATAAACATTCTTTCCCGTCTTCGGATCCACCCCCAACAGCCGTTCCGAACGGACATACTCCGTATCCCCCTCCGCATCGTCCACATGCTCGTGGAACGGTTCGTAGAACCCCGCCAGCATCCGCCGCCAGTCCAGATCCCCCTCTGCAATCTCGTCGAACTCCTTCTCCACCTTCGCCGTGAAATTGTAATCCAGAATCGCCGCGAAATGCTCCGCCAAATAGTCCGTTACCAGCATGCCGATATCGGTCGGAAAGAGTTTGTTTTTCTCGGCCCCCGTCATTTCGCTTTTCTCCGTCCGTTTGACGCTGCCGGTTTTGGAGAGGGTCAGCACGGCATAATTCCGCTTGACCCCGGGGCGATCCTCCTTGACCACATACCCGCGGTTAATGACCGTCGAGATGGTCGGTGCATAGGTCGACGGCCGGCCGATCCCCAGCTCTTCGAGCTGTTTCACCAAACTGGCTTCGGAGTAGCGCGGCGGCCGCTGGGCGAACCGCTGCGTCGCCACCACCTGCTCCCGCCTCACCCCGGCCCCCCGCACCAAGGCCGGCAAGAGCATCCCTCCGTCTGCCGGAGCGGCCGTTTCGTCGTCGCGCGACTCCATATAGAGCCGCAGGAATCCGTCGAACGTAATCACCTCACCCGTCGCAACGAACCGCTCCGGACGACCCGATATGTCGATCTGCGCCGTGGTCCTCTCGATCTCCGCATCGGCCATCTGGCTCGCCACCGTCCGTTTCCAGATCAAGTCGTAGAGCCGGCGTTCCTGTGCCGTCTCCCCCGCCTCGCGCCGGTCGATGTAGGTCGGCCGGATCGCCTCGTGCGCCTCCTGCGCCCCCTTGCTTTTGGTCGTGTATTGCCGAGTCTTGTGGTACCCGGCCCCGAACAGGCCGGTAACGGCCGATTTCGCCGTCCCGACTGCCAAAGAGGAGAGATGCACCGAGTCGGTACGCATATAGGTAATCGACCCCGCCTCATAGAGCCGCTGGGCGATGCTCATGGTCTGGCTCACCGAGAATCCTAATTTCCGGGCCGCCTCCTGCTGTAAGGTCGAGGTGGTGAACGGGGGCGCCGGCGTCCGCTTACCCGGTTTGGTCTCGACGCTGCCCACCGTAAACTGCGTATCCGGAGCGGCTATGGCCGACAAAAAGGCCTTCGCCTCGGCTTCCGTCCCGAAACGGGTATTGAGTTCGGCCTTGAACATTCCCCCCTCTGCCGTGGCAAACTCCCCCACGACGCGGTAGTAGTCCGCCCCCTGAAAAGTCAGAATCTCGCGCTCCCGTTCGACGATCAGCCGCACGGTTACCGACTGGACGCGCCCGGCCGACAGCGACGGTTTCACCTTCTTCCACAGCAGCGGAGAGAGTTCGAACCCCACTAACCGGTCGAGCACCCGTCTCGCCTGCTGGGCATTGACCAAGTTCCGGTCCACCTGCCGCGGATGTTCGACGGCGTGCAGAATCGCGTTCTCCGTAATTTCGTGAAACACGATCCGCCGCACCTTGTCATCCGGCAGCTGCAAGGTCTCTTTCAAGTGCCACGCGATGGCCTCCCCTTCGCGGTCTTCATCGGAGGCGAGCCAAACGATCCGGGCCTCTTTCGAGAGTTTCCGCAGTTCGTTCACCACCTTCACCTTGTCGGGCGAGACTTCGTACTCCGGCTCGAACCCTTTGGCAATATCGATGCTCAGGCCGCGTTTCTTCAGGTCGCGGATGTGGCCGAAGCTCGATTTGACGGTATATTTGTCGCCGAGTATCTTCTCGATGGTCTTGGCCTTGGCGGGCGACTCGACGATCACTAAGTTTTCTTGCATAGTTTCTCCGAAAAACTAAAAACCCCTGAGAAAGTCAGCGTTGTTTCCCCTGTATCCGGTTTTGGCGACAGCCCGCAGGGAGGCAGCAGGCAGAAAACGAACCGCGGCCCCGGCTGTTCATGCAAACAGGTCCGAACGCCGACGGTTATTTAATCATCGTGTAGGTCAGCACCAACCTCGGCGGAAATTTCGACGCTGTTCCGTACATCCAGCTCCGCTTCAGGCTGTTTCGCGTCGAGAACGCAGGCAGCAGCTGCAACTCCTTCTCTTCATGCGTTTCCCGGCCGGTCAGCAGTTTTTGCACATACGAGGTAATGTCGAACGTATAGACTCCTTTCGTCCGATTCAGCGCCCCGCCCAAGGTCGAGGTATAGCCCGTGTTCGCCGCCTCCAGCACCGGATTGTACTCCGCCAGAAAGTCGTATCGCCACATGTCGTAATACATCCCCAGCGCTGTGAACGAGAGGTCGTACTGCCCCACTCCGGCATCCACCATCGTTACCTGCAACTCGGCCCGGTGCAGTGCGACATGCGTGTACCCCATCCCGGCCACTTTCTGTTTCAGGGTTTCGAGCTGCTCGCGATCGACTTCGATCAGCCCCATCAAGCCCGCCAACCCCTGTACATAGAGATATTCGTCCGTCTGCACCAGTTCCCCGCCGGCATCGACCCGCACCGACCCTTCGACCGACGGGTCGGCCAGCGAATAGTCGTGTTCGACCATCGAAAAGCTGACGAAATCATAGGTATAATCTCCGAAAAACCACATCCGCTGCTGCAACGAGCTGTCGGCCTCCTCGCCGGGTCCGGAGTTGTGGTAAAAGAGGAACATCGCGCTCTGCGACAGGTCGAGCTGCAGCATCATCCCCTCTCCGCTCTCTGCGGGTTCGCGCAGCCGGAAATAGAGTCCCGGAAATTTCGTGTGGAATGCGGTATCGGCATAGTACACATTGCTCTGATCCTGTCTGTTGTCGAGCATCCGCTCCGCGAACTCCTGCGGCAGCCGCCCCAGCGCCATCCCCGCCCCTTTCTGTTCGAAGGAGAAGAGGGGGTGGTCCGGATCGATATACGGTGTCATGTCGAAGTTGCTGAAATAGGCGCTGTCCCGATAGAACCGGATCCCTTCCTTGACTTCGAACACATCGACGATCACGCTTTTCGAGGTGTCGCCGGTGGCTCCGCTGAAGACGATGGCGTAGCGCATCGAGTCGATCACCGGATCGATACCGAAATAGTGGGTATGCAGGAATCCGTTCGGGGAGTAGTTGGTGTAGACCGATATGTCCGTCCGCCCCACCACCGGGTCGATGGACGACCCCATATACTGTTGGTAGACGCCCGACAGATGGGTGTCCACCGAATCGCCCACCGCCACGCGGGTATGCACGGCGATCGTCGAGTCGATCGAACTTCCCATGTGCTGGGCCGGAGGAATCATGTCGTTTCCGAACAGGTTGTCCCGATCGGTACAGGCCGTTCCGGCCAGCAGCAGGAGCATCCATACGATACCTGCTGCGAACGGAACAGGCCGGTTGCTATTTTTCCAACAGTTTGTCATAAAATTCCGCGTAAGCGTCCTCGTAATTTTCGTCCCCGACGTACGGCAGCACCGGTTTCCCCGACCCGCCGACCACTTCGGAGAGGGCCGGATCGATCCGTTCGCTGCCGATCACCACGGCGTCGGCATACTCTATCGCAAAGCGCATCAGACTCGCATAATCCACCTGCTCCAAAAGCCCCAAGTCCTCTTTCTTGATCCCTTCTTGGAGGAGTTTGCCGGCCATATCCGCATTCAGCTGCCCGGGAAAGGGGTGGTCGTAGACCGAGACGACGATCTTCAGATCCCGAAAGATCGGATCGTTGTGAAATATCCGTTTCAAGTAGACCGGCACGACGGCGGTAAACCAGTCATGACAGTGGACGATATTCGGCGCCCACCGCAATTTTTTGACGGTCTCCAGCACGCCGCGCGCAAAAAAGATCGCGCGCTCTTCGTTATCCGCAAAGTAGGTTCCGTCGGTATCCGCCCAAGTGGCTTTCCGCTTGAAGAAGTCTTCGTTGTCGATAAAATAGACTTGCACGCGGGCACTCGGAATCGAGGCGACTTTAATGATCAACTGGTGGTCGGTGTCGTCGATAATCAGGTTCATCCCGGAGAGCCGGATCACTTCGTGCAACTGGTTCCGCCGCTCGTTGATGCAACCCCACCGGGGCATGAAAATCCGGATCTCCGCTCCGCGCTCCTGCATGGCCTGCGGCAGGTGGCGACACAAAACCGCACGCTCGCTCTCCGGAAGATACGGCACTACCTCCTGGCAAACGTACAAAATCTTGGCATTGTTGTTCATCGCTCGTTCCTCTTTTGTCGGCGCCGCCCCGCACGGCTCCATGCACAAAGATAGGGTTTTTTCCGTTCTTTCCCACCTGTCCGGCGTTTCTTTCGCGAAGTGCGGGCTGCACAAACTGCGTCTGCCGACCGCTGCGAACCGACAAAATAGCTGCGCCCTGTGTCGATTTTTCGACACAGGGCGCAGCTTTCAATCCTCCGGCCAACCCGCAATCACTCTCCGGGAGCCGTCGTCTCCGTATGTTCAACCGACACCTCCTCGTACTCGACATAATCGCCGACCCCCTGCCGGACCCGGTATTCGCTCTGCCGCTCCGTCCGCGTTACGGTTACTTCGCCCTCCCGTCTCTTTTTTCGTCCGGTGCCGCCGGATTTTCCGCCGAAATTGGCGTAAAACCCGCGAAACGGTCCGTCGCCGAAGCTCCCGCCGCCGGAAGCCGACCCTGCACCGCCGAACCGCTCCTGAAACTCCCGCTGCTTCTTGGCGAGCCACCACCGCAGACTCCAGCGGCCGATCACCCCGAGCAGCCAAAAGCCGAGGAACAGGAAAAGTATGACGGTCAAAAACAGCTCCATCCGAATGGTTCGATCTTAGGTTTTACTTTCCGGCGCCGGCACGGACAAAATCTACTTTTCGACCGGGCTGAACATATCCTTGCCTACCCCGCAGAGCGGACATTCAAAGTCGTCCGGCAGCTCCTCGAAGGGCGTACCCGGTGCGATTCCCTTTTCCGGACACCCCTCTTCGGGATTGTAAACCCAGTCGCAAACGTCGCATTTGTAGCTTTTCATAGTGGTAGTTTTTAGCGTGTTAGTAAAATGGTTTTCAACCTTACAGTCAATCTTTCTTCGCCGCGAAAATGCCGATATAGGTATGCGGCGTCAGCGCCCGCAGCTCGGCTTTCACCGATTCGGCGACTTCCAGCCCGTCGATAAAAGCCGCTATGTCCGCCTGTTCAATCCCTTTGTTGGTCCGCGTCAAGGCTTTCAGGGCCTCGTACGGATTGGGGTACTTCTCGCGCCGCAAAATCGTCTGGATCCCTTCGGCCACCACGGCCCAGTTGGCACCCAAATCGCGATCGATGGCCTCCCGGTTGATAATCAGCTTGCCGAGACCTTTCATCAGCGAAGAGACGGCAATCAGGGTATGGGCTACCGGAACCCCTACGTTCCGCAACACGGTGGAGTCGGTCAGGTCGCGCTGCAACCGGGATACCGGCAATTTTCCTGCCAAATGTTCAAAAAGGGCGTTCGCTAAACCGAAATTTCCTTCGGCGTTCTCGAAATCGATCGGGTTGACTTTGTGGGGCATGGCCGAGGAACCTACTTCGCCGGCCTTGATCTTCTGTTTGAAGTACTCCATCGAGATGTAGGTCCACATGTCGCGGGAGAGGTCGACCAGAATGGTGTTGATCCGCTTCAGGGCGTCGAAAATGGCGGCCAGATTGTCGTAATGCTCGATCTGCGTGGTGTACTGCGACCGCTCCAGACCCAGGGTCCCGTTCACGAAGCGGTTGGCGAAGGCGACCCAGTCCACTCCGGGATAGGCTGCCGAATGGGCATTGAAGTTCCCGGTGGCGCCGCCGAACTTGGCGGGAAACGGAATCGACCGCAGCTGGGCCAGCTGTTTGCCGAGCCGTTCGACGAAGACGCGGATCTCTTTCCCCAGCACGGTGGGCGAAGCGGGCTGACCGTGGGTATGGGCCAGCATCGGAACGCTGCTCCACTCGTCGGCCAAGGTTTCGAGCGTCCCGACCAACTCTTCCATCGCGGGATCGTACACGGCCCGAATCGCGGCCTTGAGGCTATACGGGGTGGCGGTGTTGTTAATATCCTGCGAGGTCAGGCCGAAATGGACGAACTCCCGCTCATCGCCCAATCCCAATGTGTCCATCTTCTCTTTGATGAAGTATTCGACGGCTTTCACGTCGTGATTCGTGGTCTGCTCGATGATTTTGACACGCTGGGCATCGGACGGACCGAAATTTCTGTAAATGTCGCGCAAGGCGTCGTAATGCCGCTTGTCGAACCGGGACAACTGGGGCAACGGCAGTTCGCACAGGGCGATAAAGTATTCGATCTCGACCTGAACGCGATACCGGATCAAGGCGTATTCGGAAAAATATTCTCCCAACTGATCCACTTTCGACCGATACCGCCCGTCAACAGGCGATATGGCTGTCAATCTGTTCAATTCCATATACTTGCATTATTTGTCATTCTGCTTTCTTCTGCCCGTGCTTTGGCGACGGGAGGGTACTGTTCTCTTTGTGAACAAAGAGAACCAGAAAA
>JAFLSI010000091.1 GCA_022511025.1 Rikenella sp.
AGACACGAGCACCGCCGAGTGTCGGAGCCAGCCGGTGGGGGGCGGCTGGCCCGAGCGACCGGAGGTCGCAGGTGTTGCAATCAAAAGCGGCGAGAACTGCGATCCTAAGGATCGCCGGCCTCTGCGCCCAGCGGCGGAGCCGCTCGGGGGGATGGGCGCGAGGCCGAATAGAGAGGTAGAGGCTGCCAGCAAAAAACGCTGTGCGTCCGGACTACGAGCCGAGAAGTGTGCTGAACGATAAGAAATGAAGGAGCTGGATGGAACGTTGTTGGTGTCAGTTGATTTGTAAACGTGGATTTTTGCCTGTGCTATTCCGCCGATTTTGCAACTGACCGAAGGGCTTCAACGGGAAATTCCGCTCCTTCTTTTTTTTTTGTGTGTTCGATTCTGTTTGTTTTGTGTCTCAAAAAGTGAGATTCAGACCGGGTGGAATATTTTATTTGTGAAATAAGTTATTGTAAATCAGTTTACTAATACCCATTATCCACACCCTCTCCTCCCATGCCCCTCCGATCTTTCCGATCCGGCGTGCATGGACTTTCCGTATAATTTTCTACTTTTACATCATAGTTATTTATTATCGTTTTATCATTAAAAAAATTGTTTGTTATGACTATGAACGATATTATTGCGACCGAGAGGCGCAATACGGATAAGATTTACCTCTATCTCGAGGGGATTTTCTGGAAAGTCTACGAACGCTCGGCGTTCGCTTTTATCCACCGGATTTCGCGTTACAAACCCTCGAAACGGTTCGTCAAATACCTCGATGCCGAGATCGTCTCTTTGGGATTTCCGGATGCCTCGCGGGCGAAAGTTTTGGGCGACCGGCCGCTGCTCTCCGCCTCGGACGACCGCTTGGTGCTCGACGCCGGAACCATCGGAGTCGAAGAGTACGAACGCTGGAAAGAGGCCCTGCCGTTGATCGTTCCGAAAAACAACCTGCCGGCCGCCGGACCCGTCTACACCGCTACCCTCTACGGAGGACGAACCGAACGACAAGTGGTGCCGCCACCGGTGCCGGAAACCGAGTCGGTGCCTCGACACGAACCGGTCGCAACCGGAGAACGGGTGGCGATGCAGCCGGCGAAAACGGCTGCGGAGAACGATCGCTCGGTCGACGAGACGGTCTTGCGCGATCTGCGCAATTTCAGCGTCGAAAATGCCACGCCGCTGGAGTGTCTTCTTTTCGTCTCTTCCCTCAAAAAGCAGCTCAATGGCAATATACGATAACTTAGAGGTCTTCAAAGCCAGTTACGATCTGTTGCTCTTCGTCTTCCAGTTCACGCCCAACGTCAAACGAGACTATCGCTACACGCTGGCCGAAAAAATCAAAGACAACATCATCGAACTCTGCCTCTCGATCTACCGCGCCAATGCCGCCAAAGATCGTGTGCCGGACATCCGGCAGGCCCGCGAACGGTTGGTAACGGTCAAACTTTTGTGCCGCATGCTGACCGATCTCAAACAGATCTCGGTCAAACAGTTCGCCGTAGTCTGCACCCACACCGAGTCGATCTCCAAGCAACTCCAGGCCTGGCAGAAATATTCCGAACGGGTGCGGAACGAAAGTGCGGCGGTCAAGGCGGCCGGACGGAATCAATAAAGCCATCGGCCCCGCCTCTGTCCTGAGCCGCAAACCGAACAGCAAAAAAACGAAAACTAACAGAGTGTTTCGTATCCGGAGTGCCGTTCTGCCCCGAGCAGGACAGACGGCAGAGCGAATGGATAAATTCAGCGGTCTACTGATACGGTGTCCGTATTAGTTATGCCCTCCCTTTCGCCGCCGTTTTCGCGAAAAGCGCGATCCGGCAGCGAAAACAAGCGAAAGACCGCTCGTTCCTGCGCCGGGCTTCCGCCACCGCGATAATGGTACGTTGTACAACGTCGGCAACGCCGGGTACAGCTGGTCGTCGTCGGTACCTGCGGGCAGCAATGCCTACGGATTGAACTTCAACAACACCGTGCTCAACCCGCAGGGCAGCCATAACCGCGCGAACGGCTTTCAGGTGCGTTGCCTCCAAGCATTTATCCGGGACACTCTGTCCTCTTTGCGGCCGGACAAAACAGGTTCTTTCGACATACCGAAATTTCCGAACAGAGCGCTTGTTTCCGGAGTGCCGTCCCGTTCCGCCGCGGACGGACGGCAGCGTGAACGGATAAATTCAGCCATCCACTGCGCCACCTCCCCCCTCACCGGGGGGCGGTGCGTAGTTATTCGGTTTCGCCGGCGGGTCGTACCCCTCACGCCGTCGAACAGCAAGTGATGGTTGGCTCCTCTGGAGAGACGTTGTTTCACACGCGAGTATCGTCCGGGCAACCGCCACCGCGATAACGGTACGTTGTACAACGTCGGCAACAACGGGTACAGCTGGTCGTCGTCGGTTTCGGGCACCAATGCCTACAACTTGAACTTCAACAACGCTGGACTCAACCCGCAGAACAGCAACAACCGTGCGAACGGCTTTCAGGTGCGTTGCCTCCAAGCATTTATCGGGGCGCTCTGTTTTTTCGACCGAATGGTATAGGAAATGTATCGATACGCGGAACGGGGTGCCTTTTCCGGAGTGTCGCGCGGAACCGGACCGAACCGAACCGTGAGGCAGGGTGAAAGGATAAATTCAGCCATCCACTGCGCCGTTCTGTCGGCAGACAGCGCACACACGGCGTAGTTATCTTTCGGACAGATTTCGCCGGCGGGTCGCACCACGCCTCCCGCCGTCGAACAGCAAGTGATGGCTGGCTCTGTTGAAGAGGACGTTTTACACGCATTTCAGCCGGGCAACCGCAACAACGGCGCCGGTACGTTGTACAACGTCGGCCAGAACGGGTACAGCTGGTCCTCGTCGGTTCCTCCGGCCGGGGAGCTGAGCAACCGTGCCTACTACTTGAACTTCAACAACACTGGGGTCAATCCGCAGAACACCACGAACCGTGCGAACGGCCTTCAGGTGCGTTGCCTCCAAGCATTTGTCAGGGGGCGCTCTGTTTTTTTCTGCACGGCGATTCGGGGTAGAATGCGTTTCGAGAGTATGCTGCGGCCCCCTCTTCCGGCTGCACGTAGAGTGATCGGGTAAATTCAGCAACCTACTGCCCTCCGCCGGCTCGCGCCGGGGGCGGGGTAGTTATGGCCGGTGCGGAACCGGTCGTTCCGGTGCCGCTACGAATCGAACGGTTGCTTGCAAGGTCTGGCCTCCGGGCTACCGCCATCGCGATTCCGGTACGTTGTATGCCGTCGGCAACAACGGGTACAGCTGGTCGTCGTCCATTCCTGCGGGCAGCACCAATGCCCACAACTTGAACTTCAACAACAGCTGGATCAACCCGCAGAACAACAATAACCGCGCGTACGGCTTTCAGGTGCGTTGCCTCCAAGCATTTACCAGCGCGTTCTGCCCCTTGTTTTAATCCCGGCGGCTCACACAGGGCCGCAAGCGGGTTCGGCTTGGCCCTTCCGGCCGGAAACCGGTAACGAAAAAGAAGATAATACGCTATATAGAAAAAGTTATGGAAAAAGTGAATGCAGCGGAGCCGGACTCGGCTGTCCGGCCCGACACCCTGCTGGAAGACCTGTTCCGCGCCTACTTCGACGCCCGGAAACACAAGCGGAACACCCGCAACCAGCTGCGGTTCGAGATGGACCTCGAGGCCAACCTGATCGAACTCTACAACGAGATCCGGGACCGCACCTACCGGGTCGGTCCCAGCGTCTGTTTTATGGTCGAACACCCCGTCAAACGCGAGATTTTCGCCGCCGACTTTCGCGACCGCGTCGTCCACCACCTGCTGTTCAACTACATTTCGCCCCTGTTCGAGCGGACCTTCATCACCGACAGTTACTCCTGTCTCAAGAACAAAGGGACGCTGTTCGGCGTCGAGCGGCTCGAACACCATGCCCGTTCCTGTTCGCGCAACTACACCGAGACTTGCTACGTACTGAAACTCGACATACAGGGCTACTTCATGAGCATCAACCGGAAGATCATGTACGAAACGATCGAGCGGGTGATGCTTCGGATGGGGCCGCGCCGTTGCGGCCGGGGGCGGAAGACCTGGGACGAGCTGTTGGACTACGACCGGATTTTGTACCTGCTGCGGGAGGTGGTCTTCAACGACCCGACCGAAAACTGCATCATGCGGGGCAGTCGTTCCAAGTGGGCCGACCTGCCGCGGAGCAAGAGCCTTTTCACCACCCCGAAAGATTGCGGCCTGCCGATCGGGAACCTCACCTCCCAGCTTTTCAGCAACATCTACCTGAACGACTTCGACCATTTCGTCAAACGCCAATTGGGCCACAAACATTACGGCCGCTATGTGGACGATTTCTATATCATCCACCGGGACAAGGAGCTGCTCAAACGGCACATTCGCGAGATCAATGCCTATCTGCAAGCCAATCTGGGGTTGACGCTCCATCCGAAAAAGATCTACCTGCAAGAGATTTCCAAAGGGGTTACCTTTCTCGGCGCCGTGGTCAAACCCTACCGGCGCTACATGGTCAACCGGACGCGCAACCACTTCAGTGCCCTGTTGGTCTCGCTGAACGCCTATATCCGCACCCATCCCCGGCCGTCGAAGACCTTTCTGCTCTACATGCAGTCGGCCATGAACTCCTACTTGGGTTACATGACCCATTACAAGTGCTACAAGATGAAGTTGAAGCTGATTCCGCAGATGGGCGAGGTGCTGAAGTTGGGCACTTTGAATCGCACGATGACCCGTTACCGGCTGAACCGGGAGATTCGCGACCGGCTCGCTTTGCCCGGCGGGGCGGGAGGCGGTGGGTTGCCGTGGGAGATGGAGGTGCTGCCCGTTCCGCGGGAGTTGCCGGACGAGGCCTGTTTTCCGGAGGTGGACGACGACTGGTCGGCCGTTCGCCGGCCGGCCGACGAAACGGCCGACCGGCTGGCCGAGGTCAAGTCGGAGCTGCCGGCCCTGCATTAGCCCGCAGGCAGAGGCGTCGTCGAGGGACACCGTACCGCCCTTACCGCGCCGCTTCTGCCGCGATCCGCCGTTCGACGTAGTCGCGCAGCAGTTGCGCCGTCTGCTCGACTCCCAAAATCGACGAGTCGATGCAGAGGTCGTAAGAGACCGCCGCACCCCACCGCTTGTCGGTGTAGAAATCGTAGTAGGCAGCCCGTTTTTTGTCGATCCGGCGCATCATTTCGGCTGCCTCTTTCGGGCTTCGCGCACCGTGGCACCGCATGATCCGTTCGATCCGGTCCTCTGTCGAGGCATAGATGAAGGTGCTGATGCAGAGCGGCTCGTCGCGCAGGATGTAGTCCGCGCAGCGCCCCACCACCACGCACGATCCCGACTGGGCCACCTCCCGAATCACATCGGACTGGAATTTGAAGATGTTTTCCCCGGCCAGCGCATGCTGCCCTCTGGCCGCTCCGCCGCCCATGATGAGATTGGCCGTGAGCGCCCGGATCAATGTGCCGGGAATCTGTTCGTCGGCTTTCTCGAAGTATTCGGGGTCGATGCCGCTCTCTTTCGAGGCTGCTGCGATCAGCTCCTTGTCGTAGTACGGGATACCGAAGAGGTCGGCCAACCGGCGGCCTAATTCCCGGCCGCCGCTCCCGAACTGGCGGCCGATGGTGATGACGAAGCGAGGCTTTTCCATGGGTGTCATGCGGAGTTAGAGCGTGGTGGCTGCGGATTGCTGCATCCGGCGAAATTTTCCGAACTGTTTCCACAGCAGAATCGCGGCTAAGGTCGTGGCCGCCGCGTCGGCCAGCGGCATGCTCATCCAGACCCCGTCCGCCTCGAAAAAGATCGGCAGCACCAACAGGAACGGGATCAAAAAGAGCAGTTGCCGCGTCAGCGAAAGGAAGATCGCTTTGGGAGCCATCCCGATCGACTGGAAGAAGTTCGAGGTAACCATCTGGAAACCGACGAACGGGAACATGGCCAGTACGATCCGCAGCGCATGGCTCGATATGCTGAGCAGGGTGGGGTCGTCGGTGAACAGCAGGGTGATGTAGCGCGGAAAGAGTTGGCAGACGAGGAATCCGGTGGTCGTTACGCTCACGGCGCAGCAGACGACGTATTTCCAGGTCCGGATAACCCGGTCGATCTTTCGCGCACCGAAGTTGTAGCCTACGATCGGCTGCATCCCTTGGTTCAGCCCCATGACCACCATCAGGAAGAGCATCGCAATCCGGTTGACGTTGCTGTAGGCGCCGATATAGAAGTCTCCGCCGTGGTGCAGGAGCGATTTGTTGATCAGGATGACGATGACGCTGGAGCATACGTACATCAGGAAAGGGGCCATCCCGATCGACAGAATCCCTTTGACGATACTCTGTTTGAGCCGAATGGTCGAACGGGTAAAATGGATCAGGCTTTTCGGGTCGAGGAAGTGCCGGAGTTCCAGCCCCATGGCCGTAACCTGCGCCAGTACGGTCGCCCACGCCGCTCCGGCGATTCCCCAGCCGAAACCGAAAATGAAGAGTCCGTTGAGGAGGCAGTTCAGTCCGACGGCCGTCAGCATGATGGCCATGGCCCGGCCCGGATAGCCCGATGCACGGAGCATGTCGTTGAGTCCCAAGTAGATGTGTGTAATCACATTCCCGCCCAGGATAATGAGCATATAGCTTCGGGCATACCCGATCGTATTCTCGCTGGCTCCGAAGAAGGTGAGGATCGGGTCGAGCAGCGGCAGGCAGACCGAGGTGTACAACAGTCCGATCAAGGTGTTGAGAATGATGACGTTGCCGAGAATTATCCGGGCGCTGCTCCGGTCGTTCTGTCCCATTTTGATGGAGAGCAGGGTCGAGGCGCCGATCCCTACCAACGAACCGAATGCCGCGCCGAGGTTCATCAAAGGCATGGTAATCCCCAAACCCGACAAGGCCATCGGCCCGACGCCGTGTCCGATGAAGACGCTGTCCATCAAGTTGTAGAGCGACGAGGCGGTCATGGCGATGATCGACGGAATGGCGTACCGCAGCAGCAGGGTGGATATCTTTTCGGTGCCTAACAACTGAGGCGAGGCTTGCTGAGCCATAGCACACAAAACTTTACAGGGCAGCGGCCGGAGCGGGGATCGGTGCCGTTTCCGGGTCTCCCGACAGTCGCTGCCCTGCAAAGGTACTATTTTTTGCATACTCTGTTCGTAGGGAACAGGAGGGTACTGTACTTTCTGTGAACAGAAAGTACCAAAGAAACTTTCGGGAATGCTGACGCATTCCATGACCGTACGCGGTGATATGCTTCGCCCT
>JAFLSI010000092.1 GCA_022511025.1 Rikenella sp.
CACCTCCCCGCCCGGCACAGAAGCCTTGGAGTTGATCCCCAAGTTATAAGATTGACTACCGTCCGGCTGGTAATCCGTTACCCAGATATGCCAGCTCCACAAAATATCCCCGCCAGTCGTAGCATTGTTGTACAGCGCTACCACAGCATTCCCGACCGTCGTCTTGGTCGATTTGACCGTCAACAAACCGTTCACCTTATCCAACGTTACATCGCCGGCATTGATCACATTCCCGTCCTGCCACAAAATTTCGGCACGCAACGCCGCATTGGCACCCAGCGTCGGCAGCATCGTCCAGCTGTTGCCGTTCACTTTGCGAATATCGAACGTTACAGCCCCGGCTTCACCCGAATTGGGTTTGATCATCGCGCTATTGTTCATATCGAACGACTCGACCTCGATCCGCTTGTCCGCCGTATTGGTACCCTGAATGTCGACCGTAACCGTATAGGCATTGTTCCGCTTCACATTGAAATCCCCCAGATTGGTCGTCGGGTCGCCCAGCAAGATGCTGTAAACCGCCTTTTCGCACTTGGAAGAGCTTTTCAGCGTCCCCCGGATCTCGATGTAAGTCGCCTTGCCGTCCGTCTTGCTCAGCACCCGGTCGCTCACAGAAGCGATGCCGGAGATCGTGCTCCGCAAGTTTTCCGGAACATACCAAACGAACTTCTTGTAGTCGCCCTCGTCCGTGGCCGCCGTCAGCACTTCAGCCGCGTAATCGACATGGCTGTTGTCCGACTTGGCCGGGAAAATCCCGGACGGTTCCGGCCCGAAATAGATGTTGGCCGCCGCATTTTTGATCTGAATGCTCGTAACCTCGAACCCCGCAAAACTCGGATTTACCTTGTATTTCAGGATCACCTTGGCCATCAGCCGCTTCATCGGCACATGCGCGATCGCCGCACTCGACTCCACCTTGCCGGTGTAAACCCCCAGCATCGGAATCCCGCTCGTTGCAGTGGGTTTCAACTCCGTACCGACCGCTTTCACCACCTCCTTGAGTTTGGCCTCCGTCGCCGCATTGGTCTCATTGAAGAAGGTCGGCGAGTGGGTGTTCGCGATGAAATAGACCTTCCCACCCGTTTCCGCATTGGAGGTCAGATTGACAGAAAGATCGTACGTCGCGTCGATCCCCGCACTCCCGCTCCCGGCAGCCGGAATATCGGCAGTGTAGAACGGCGAACCCAGAAGCGTCCCGTCCGCCTTGTACTGGATCGCCCACACATTCAACACCTTGGAGTCCTGTTCGGTGGTCAGTTCAGGAGTCGCTTTGGTCTCCGTTTCGCCGAAATTCACCGCCAACGCCTCCGAATCCGCCGCCTTGGAAACAGCCGGCGTGAATGCGCCGCCCGGACGGGTCAACGCCTCGGCATTCAATGAAACCTGTACAGGCAGCTCGTTCGGCCGACCCGTCGGTTTCGGAGTCTGCAAGTCTGATTTGCTGCACGACGCCAGACCGAAACCTGCCACGGCGACCGCAAAAATCATTAATTTTTTCATAGGTTCGTAACTTGTGTTATTGTTTTTTATCGTGTTTTCTTGCATTGTCATTCCCTGCCGCTACCGTCCGATCCCCTCGGAACCCGAATCGACCTCGTCCCAGCCGCTGACATTTCCGCCACTGTTGGAGCCGAGAAAATCCAGCGACTGCGCCACCGCCGTCCACGTACCGACTTCGATCGGCGCTTGGTTCACATCCGGATTGCCCCCGATCGAGCCGTTCCAGTCGATGTTGCCCCAGCTTCCGACCTCGATCGAGCCGTTCGGTCCGCCGAAGCCGTCCAAATTCTGGTCGACGGCCCCCCATGACAGCACATCCAGCACCAGATCCACACTCCCCTGTTTCACACGGGCCGTAAAGCGATAGTCGTTCCCTTTCAGAAAGGCGATCGAGGGCAGTTCGGCCGTCAGCACATAGTCGAGTTCATTCACCCGAATCGTAAATTCAGCCGGCACGACTCCGTTGCTTTTCGGCAGGAAGATGCCCGATCCGGAGGCCCCTTTTCCCTTCTCCAGCGGGTCGATGTAGTCGAATCCGACGATCTCGCCGGTCGAGGTTTCGTCGCCGACCGTCGCCGCCAAATCGCCGCCGATCGTATAATCCGCTGCGGGTGCCGTCGCCAACCGTTTCAGCCCCACCTTCGAGACCGACAGGTCGTTGCAGCTCATCCCCTCGGCCGGCACCACCGAAAAGGTGATCTTCGTACACTCGTGTTCGAAATCCAGCGCCACGGACGACGACGAACGGTTGATCGCCCGGCTTCCGACATACGCACCGAGGAAATCTTCGCCGTGTCCGACCCCTTTGACAGTCCGGTTGTCCGCCTCCAGCTTGCGGGCTGTCGAGTAGGCGTAGAAATCATACGTGCCATTGTTCAGTTCCATGCCTTTGACCGATGTTCCGGTTTCCGCCCCGGTGTCGTCGACTTCGCAGGCCACGAGGGTCGTTCCGTCGCTCTGCACTTTATAAGTGGCAGTCGCTTTCCAGATGTCGGTTTCCAGATTCGGTTCGGTTTGTCCGGCACTCGACCGCTGGTAGGCCACCACCCGCACGGTGCTTCCGACCTCCAATGCGACTTTGTCGTCCGGCGCTTTGGTCGCCGCCTCCAATTTCAGACTGCCGGCCGAGAAATGCACTTCGCAACTCTCGCCGCCCGAACCGTCCCACAACGGACGACGCTGGCACCCGACAACTGTCAAAAACAAGGCTCCAATCAGCAAACAACGTTTCTGCTTTGTCATACCTATTTTTACCTCCTCGTAATTTTATATGAATCAATTATTTACAAGAGTCCACCTTTCTTTTAACCGTTCGATTAAATGCAACGGGCCGATCGGATGAAAATCGGCGGATTGAAACGACTTTTTGACATATGAAAAGAGATCGGTATGCTCTTGAAAAAAGGTCATTTAACACAATTTTTATTTGGCGATTCCGTTTTCATTGCGTACATTTGTAACGCCGTTTACATTTAATCGAACGATTAAAAGAAAGGGGCGGTTTTTGCGGGAAACGGGCTTCAGAATACCCCATATCGGGGTGAGAAAGACTTTTTCCGCAAGGTGGTTCGTATTATATAAGGGGTATTGCATCTTGTCCGCAAAGGGCCGCTTTTTGCGGCAGCGGGACAAATAACAGAGAAGAACAAAATTTCTTTTTCGACTTTTTTCGGACAATCTCTCTATCTATTTATACAGACCCTTTCGGACCAAACAGCACTCGGCGACAAGAGGACCTTTTTGTCGCCCGGGTTCGGTTTGCCGGAAAAAGAGGGCGACCCGCAAATCCCGCACATCGGTTCGCCCCGGCCGATCGGCCCCTCCTAACCCTTTGAATACGAAACGCTCCGTCCGTTCCGTTTACCTTGCGGAGCGCCCCTTGCCGGGCCGGCCTTCCGACCGAAAATCGCAGCAGAAATTGGCCGTTTGATTTTTTTTTCGTAACCTTGGAGCCAAATAGAGACATTGTCCATGGATAACAACCTGTTGAAACAACTCATTGCCCGGCATCGCCGCGTGGTGATTCCGGACTTCGGCGCCTTTTTGAAAAAGGAGACGCCGGAGGGCGAAGCGCTGGTATTCAGTCCGTTCTTGCGCAAAGACGACGGAGTGGTAACCAACGCAATCGTGCGCGAGTACGGAGTCGAGACCGAAGATGCGCGGGCTATGGTCTCCGAATTCGTTATCTACCTGCGGCAGTCGTTGGCCTCGTCGGGCAAATATTATATCGAAGGGATCGGCATGCTGGCCGCAGATGCCAACGGCTCGATCACCTTGCGCGAGGGGGAGAAGCCGGAGCCGGAACCGGTCGAACCGGAACCGGTGCAGCCGCCGCAGCAAACGGCCAGAATGCAGCAGCCGGTACAGCAGCCGATCGTTCAACAACCGGTCGCTCCGCAGCAGGCCATACCGCAGCCGATACCCCCGATGACGCAGCAGCAGCCGGCCATGCCCCGTCCGCAGTCGATTCAGATGCAGGGGCAGGTGCCTCCGATGCCGCAGCAGCCGCAACCCGCCATGCAGCCTCAACAGCCGATGCGGGGACCGATGATGATGGGAGGACAACAACAGCCGTTGCAGCCGCAGCAGCCGTCGCCGTTCGGCCGGATTCAGCAACAGCCGGGGCCGGGGCAGCAGCCGGGACAGCCGATGCGGAACGGTTCGGTGCAGCAGCGGCCGGCGGCATCGCAGCACATGGCGCAACCGCAGATGGGACAACTGCGGACACCGGCGGGAGGCGGAGCAGCGATGCCCGGACAGCAGCAAACTGTCGGCATGCTGCCGCAACAGCCTTTGCAACAGGGACAACCAACGACAGCGGGAGGAGTGCGCACCCAGACGGGGTTGCAGCAGCGACCGAACGGCGGACAAGGCGGAGGACGGCCGGGAATGGGAAGCGGACCGCATCCGGGACGGCCGGGAGGACAGGGTCCCCGGCGGCCGGGACAGTCCGGCAGACGGAAACAGCCGAAAACGAAGACGGACATCTGGCTCGTAGTGGCGATTATCGCAGCCTTGGTGGTGATCGCGATTATGATCTACGGACTCATTACGAAGCAGGGGGAGATGGACATGGAGTTCCTGAACACCAACATGGCTCCGGCGACGGAGGAGACGATCGATTGAGAACGGCAGGCGCCGGCAGGCACCATAGATCAAAAGAAAAAGAAAGGTGGAGGTTCGCTCTCCACCTTTCTTCGTTTTATGATTCGCGCAATTGACCTAAAGAAGTGAAAACTACCGGTTAAAATAGCGTCGCAGCAACTCCTGAGCCGCCACGAACGAACTGATTTCGTTGTTCAGCACCCGGTTTTCATAATCCGCCAAGAGCGATTCGATTGGCGGCGCCTTGTAGAAGCTGTCGCGCAGTTCCGAATCGATCGTCTCATACATCCAATACTTCGCCTGCCGGCTGCGATTCCGCTCGAAAAAGCCGTTCGCTTTGGTAAACTTCAGGTAATCTTCGATCCCGCCCCACAACTCCGTCAAGCCTCGGTTTTCGGTCGAAGAGGTGGTATAGACTCTCGGTTTCCAGCCCGACTCCGGCATCGGAAAGAGCGACAGGGCGTTCAGAAACTGGCGCCGGGTCAGCTCGGCCCGCTGTACATTGTCGCCGTCCGCCTTGTTGATCGCCACCATGTCGGCCATCTCCATAATGCCGCGCTTGATCCCTTGCAATTCGTCGCCTGCCCCCGAAATCTGGATCAGCAGGAACAGATCGACCATCGAATGAACCGCCGTTTCGGACTGCCCCACTCCGACGGTCTCGATGAAAACGACGTCGAATCCCGCCGCTTCGCAAAGCACGACGCTCTCGCGCGTCTTCCGCGCCACACCGCCCAACGAACCCGCCGAGGGCGAGGGGCGGATAAATGCCGCCGGATTGTGCACCAAGGTCTCCATGCGCGTTTTGTCGCCCAACACCGACCCTTTGGTTCGCTCCGAACTGGGGTCGATCGCCAGAACGGCCAACCGGTGGCCCAGTCCGGTTACCTTGCCGCCCATCGCTTCGATAAATGTCGATTTCCCGGCCCCCGGAACGCCGGTAATCCCGATCCGGACCGACCGGCCGGCATGAGGCAGACAGCGTTCGATAATCTGCTGCGCCAGTGCATGATGCTCCGGCAGCAAACTTTCGGTCAGCGTAATGGCCTGGCTCAAGACGGAGATATTCCCGGACCGAATCCCGCTCACATAGTCTTCGACGGCCATCTGCTGCCGTTTCACCCGCTTATAGTGCGGGTTCACGGCCGGTGGCGTGTCGATCCCTGCGGCTACCTCCAAAGCGCTGTCCGCAAAAGTCTCTCTATGGTGTTCCTCGTAGTGTTCCATCGCGGGTCTCCGAATTGATTGTTTGGTAAAGATAACAAAATACAAGATACGATTCGACTGAGGTCCATTTTTGATTTCTGCTGTTTTTATCGTAAAAATTTGTTTCTTGCAGTATCTTTAAGTTATCGTTGCGCTAAGAAATTTGGCGCACCGGGATTTCGGCAAGATTCCCTCTTATCGATTACGATCATGAAACAGACGAAAATTTTCTGTGGGCCAGCATCGAACATGAAATTCAGACTGATACTTTGTTCCGCCGGGCTGCTTTGTGCCTGCGGCACACATCGACCGAATGAAGTTCCCACCGACCGGGTTGCCGTATCCGAAGTCAGGAAAAATTTCAACCTGCTCCATCCGGTTCAAATGGCTGCCGACGGCAATTTGTTGTGGATCAGCGATGGCGGAGCCAAAACGATGGTCTGGGTACTGGACTTGACGACCGGAGACACTGTTGCCTCCTTTTTGCGAGTCGGTAACGGCCCCGGCGAAAGCCGTCCCGTCATCGACATCAAATTGGAGGGCGATCGGATCGAACTCTTTTCCCGGAGCATGGTTCCCGATCTGTTTCAAGGCAATACGGATTCCATTCTGAAAAGTAACGGGAAGACGCTGAAACCGATTCACCGTTTTTCTCCCGGCACCGACCGTCTCCTCCGACTGTCCGATACGACATTCCTGACCTCCGGCAGCTTTGAAGAAGGACGCTTTCGGTGGATCAATACCTTACATCCCGATTCGGTGATCTACACGGGAACATTCGCCGACCACTGGAGCGAAGAGCGTTCGATTCCTACGGCCGCTAAGAACAGATTCCATTCTGCCCGGCTGTTTCGCCATTCCGGCAACAACCTGATCGCCGTTTCGACGCCCTATGTACTAAGCCTCTTCAAACCTTCGGTACCGCAAGGGGTGGAATGGGTCAAAGACACCCTGTTGGCCGAATACCAGTACGACTATCAGAACGAAGGCATGATACGCAGGTCGAAAAAACGGGAGCATATTGTCAATGGCTCTTCGACAGCCACGGCCAACGACCATCATATTTACCTGCTATTCGACACCCGCACCGGCCCCACCTCGAACGACGACACCTATTATCCGTTGATTCAGGTATATGACTGGAATCTGAACCATGTACGAAATATCGATCCGGGATGTAAATTAAGTACCTTGACGGTTGATGCTAACGACCGGTATCTGTATGCTTTGACCGACTTGGGCAACGACAACGGCCCTCAGATCGTGAGAGTGGCTTTGTAATGTCCTCTTTCCAACCGCAGATTTAATACCAAACACCAGCAGCGGCCTTTTCTTTCTGTGGAAAGTAAAGGCCGCTGCTGGCATCATAAA
>JAFLSI010000093.1 GCA_022511025.1 Rikenella sp.
TCTGGTTCTCTTTGTTCACAAAGAGAACAGTACCCTCCCGACACCAAAGAACAAACACAGAAAAACGAACGGTTAAAAAGTTTTACCTTTGCAAGAGGAGAGAATCAACAGGAGACAGCATCATGGTCAGACAGCGTTTAGCCCGGATTCGGGATTACATCAGCGATCCCGTTAACCATCGCCGGATCAGCCTCATATTTTGGAGCATTTTGATCATTCCGCCCGTTTTGTTCGGAGTGTTGTTGTTTTTGATCGGGTTCGGCGTTTTCGGGAAGTTGCCCACCTTCGAAGAGTTGGAGAATCCGCGGAGCAACCTCGCCACCGAACTCATCTCCGCCGACGGGAAGAACATCGGCAGTTATTTTGTCGAGAACCGGTCTTACGTCGATTACGGCGATTTGTCGCCCAATTTGGTAGCCGCCCTCGTAGCGACTGAAGACGCCCGGTTTTACAGCCACTCCGGGATCGATTTTCAGGGGTTGGCCCGCGTCGGCATCAAGACCGTGCTGCTCGGCGACCGCGGGCAGGGCGGCGGATCGACCATCAGCCAGCAGCTCGCCAAAAACCTCTACCCCCGCGACACGACCCACAGTTCCGGGATCGCCAAAGCCGGGAAACTCGTGATCGCCAAGCTCAAGGAGTGGATCACCGCCGTGATGCTCGAACACAACTACACCAAAGAGGAGATCATGGCGATGTACCTCAACACCGTCGAATACGGTTCCAACGCCTACGGGATCAAATCCGCCTCCGCCACCTTCTTCAACAAAAGCCCCGACGCACTGGCCCCGGAAGAGGCCGCCCTGCTCGTCGGCGTGGTGAACGCACCGACCCGCTACAGTCCGAAGCGGAACCCCGAACGAGCACTCCGGCGCCGGAACACCGTACTCGAACGGATGGGGAGCGCCGGATTCCTGACCAAAGCCGAAGTGCGCGAACTGACCGCCAAGCCCATCCAGCTCGACTACCACCCCGTATCGCACAACGAAGGGACAGCCACCTACTTTCGGGAGATGCTGCGGCTCTACATGACCGCCGAAGAGCCCAAAAGGCGCCAGTTCCTCACCGACTGGGATTACGAACAAGAGATGAAGCGGTGGCAGAACGACCCGCTCTACGGGTGGTGCAACAAAAACACCAAAGCCGACGGCACCCCGTACAACCTCTACAAAGACGGGCTGAAAATCTACACCACGATCAACTCCCGCATGCAGCAATACGCCGAGGAGGCCGTCGAAGAGCACCTCTCGCAAACCGTCCAGCCCCTCTTCGACCGACAGCGCAAAGCCTACAAAACGATCTTCTACGACATTCAGCAGTCGGAACAAGACAAGATCATGCGGCGGGCGATGCTCCAGAGCGACCGCGGGATCGCGATGAAACAGGCCGGTTTTTCCGAAGAACGCATCCGGGCCGAATTCGGGAAACCGGTCCGCATGTCGCTCTTCAGCTACGGCGGGAACCGGGACACACTGCTCTCGCCGCGGGACTCGATCCTCCACATGAAATCCTTCCTCCGGGCCGGCTTCATGGCCATGGACCCGGCGACCGGATACGTAACCGCTTACGTCGGCGGGAGCAACTTCCGCCATTTCAAATACGACATGGTGCGGCAGGGGAAACGGCAGGTCGGCTCCACGATCAAACCCTTCATCTACACCTTCGCATTCGACATGTTGGGATACAACCCCTGCACGCTGGTTCCCAACTCGCCCGTAACGATCGAAACGGTGCAGGGGCCGTGGTCGCCGAAAGAGGCAGGCGAAGTGGAGCAGGCCGGCGAACTGAGACCGCTCTACTGGGGGTTGGCCAACAGCCGCAACAACTACTCGGCCTGGATCATGAAACAGGCCCAGCCGCAGGCAGTGGCCGACATGATCCACAAAGTGGGGATCGGAAGCTACATCGACCCGGTCTACGCCTTGTGCGTAGGGACGCCGCAGGTGTCGGTGTTCGAGATGACAGGAGCCTTCAGCACCTTTGCGAACCGGGGAGTGTACACCGAACCGTTTTTCGTAACGCGCATCGAGGACAAGCAGGGGAATGTCTTAGCCTCGTTCTCGCCCCAGACACACGATGCGATCAGCGAACAGACAGCCTATACCATGTTGGAGATGCTCAAACAGGTGGTCAAGGCTGGGACGGCGGGACGGTTGCGCTACCAGTTCAACCTGAACGGCGATGTCGGCGGCAAGACGGGGACGACGAACAACAATGCGGATGCCTGGTTCATGGGAGTTACGCCGCAGGTGGTGGCGGGGACGTGGGTCGGAGGCGAAGATCCGGCGACCCACCTGCTGAATGCGGCGGACGGATCGCGCATCGCGTTGCCGATCTTCGGGATCTTCATGACGAAGGTGTACAAAGACAAATCGTTGGGGATCGGAATCGACGACCGGTTCATGGAGCCGATCGGAGTGGTGAAATACGACTGCGATCCGCAGCAGGTTGTTTCGGCCGAATCGGAGGGGACACCGGGCGAAGGGGGCAGCGACGAATTCTTCCAGTAACGGTTGCAAGGGGGGGAGGGATTCTCTCCTGCCGGCACGATAAAACACAACGCGTTATGCAACAATATTTGGATCTGCTGCGGCACGTTCGCGACAACGGCGTCCGCAAAAACGACCGGACGGGGACCGGAACGGTCAGCGTCTTCGGCTATCAGATGCGGTTCGACTTGGGGGCGGGTTTTCCGTGCCTCACGACCAAGAAGCTCCACCTGCGGTCGATCATCCACGAACTGCTCTGGTTCCTGAGCGGGGATACCAACATCCGCTACCTGAACGACAACGGGGTAACGATCTGGGACGAGTGGGCCGATCCGCAGACGGGGGATTTGGGCCATGTCTACGGCTACCAGTGGCGCAGCTGGCCGGCGCCGGACGGGAGACATATCGACCAGATCGCCCAGACGGTCGATTCGCTGAAGCGGGACCCGGACAGCCGGCGGCATATCGTCAGCGCATGGAACGTGGCGGACATTCCGAATATGGCGCTGCCGCCGTGCCATGCGCTGTTTCAGTTCTACGTGGCAAACGGGAAGCTGAGCTGCCAGCTGTACCAGCGGTCGGCCGACCTCTTTCTGGGAGTGCCGTTCAACATCGCCTCCTATGCGCTGCTGACGAGGATGATGGCGCAGGTGGCGGGACTCGAACCGGGCGAGTTCATCCATACGTTAGGCGATACGCACATCTATCTGAACCATCTGGAGCAGGTGGAGACCCAGCTGGCCCGGACGCCGCGCCCGCTGCCGACCCTGCGGATCAATCCGGAGGTCGAAGATATTTTCGGGTTCCGGTACGAGGATTTTACGTTAGAGGGGTACGATCCGTGGCCGGGGATCAAGGCGCCGATTTCTGTGTAATCTAATTTTTCAAGCTGATGAGAACGATTGTCTTATGGTTCGGTTTACTCCTGTGGGCCGTCTCCTGCTCCGACAGGAGACCGGACGACCCGCTGAAAGCATTCGACCGGGTAAGGGAGGTCTCCTGGGAGCTGGACCGCGGGCTGCCGGCCGATTCGCTGGGCAACCCCGAATTTCTGCATGCGGCGGGAGGCCGGCTGATCTTCGTGGAGCCGAAAGCCGACCGGATGCTGCAAATCTATGACCCGGCCTCCGGAGCGGTCGTCCGGATGCAGCCGCGCGGAAACGGCGGAAACGAACTCGCCAATATCCACCAAATCGGGACATTCCCTTCCGACAGCGGGGACGCGTTCTATCTGTTCGACCTCTTCACCCGAAAGATATTCATCTACCGCCTTTCGGACGGAGCGTTCGTTCTCGCCGACAAACGGCAAGCTCCGGAGAGCATCAACACCTTTTCGTTCCTTTCGTCCGACCGGATGTTCGGCTGCACCTCGGACGAGAGCCGTTACGCGCGGTTCGACACGACCGGTCGCACGGACTGCCGTTTAGGCGATTACAAAGCATTCGGATTGACGATACCGGTGGGTTCGGGGCTGTTGCAGGGGCTGTCGCTGGCCGTTCCGTCGCCGGAAGGCGGGGAGCGGTATGCGTGGTTTTCGTTTTACGGAGCGGGATTCCAAATCGTGGAGTCGGCGCCCGACAGCTGCCGGATCATAGCTGACGTCCTGTACAAACTGCCGGTGTTCGAGGTCCACACCACCCCCTCGAATGTCGAATACTCGACATTCCGGCAGCAAACCGAAATCGGCTATCCGGCCGTAACGACGGACGGAACGTATATCTATGCCCTGTACAACGGGCATACGCTGGATGAAATCATCGTCAACCGGGATCTGGCCTGGCGGAGCCGCCACGTCTGTGTGTACGACTGGGAGGGGAGGCCTGTGCTTCTGCTGAACTCCGACTGCGACCTGAGAACGCTCGCCTACGACGAGGTGTCCGGACGCCTCTATGCCCTCGGTATGACGCCGGAGGGGATGTATGAACTGAGGTATCTGGAGACGGCGGTGCTGCCCGGCATCCGGACCGGGAATTAACCCGGTCCCTGTCTGCCGCCGGGAGCGGGCACGGGCCGGACAGAGGGTCGAGGCGACCGATAAAACTGCGCCTCCGGGCCGGCAGACAGGCCGAAACAATCTTATCTTACTGGATATTCGCGATCGACATGATATCCGCAAAGACCCCCGCCGCCGTTACCGACGCCCCTGCTCCGTACCCTTTGATCTGCAACGGGTACTCGTTGTAGCGCGTCGTCGTGATCAGGATGATGTTGTTGCTGCCCTCCAAGTCGTAGAACGGGTGGCCTTTCTCGACCGTCTCCAACCCCACCGAACAGCGGCCGTTCTCCATCGACGCCACGAAACGCCACCGCTTCCCCTCCGCCGCCAGCACCTGCCGTTTCGCCTCGAACGAGGCATCCAGCTCCGGCACCTTCGTCCAGAAATCCTCCGTCGAGCCTGCGAAAATGTAGTCCGGCACGAAAAGATTCTTCACCACATCCTCCTGTTCCACCCGGTAGCCCGACTCGCGCGCCAGAATCACCAACTTGCGCACCACGTCGGTCCCGCTCAGGTCGATCCGGGGGTCCGGCTCGGCATAGCCCGCCTCCTTGGCCATCGCCACCGCCCGGCTGAACGGAACCTCCTCCGACAAGACATTGAAAATGTAGTTCAGCGTCCCGCTCAGCACCGCCCGAAGCCCCACAATCGTATCCCCGCTGTGCCGCAAGTCGTTGATCGTGTTGATGATCGGCAGCCCCGCCCCCACATTGGTCTCGAAGAGGAACTTCACCCCCCGTTCGCGGGCCGTCCGTTTGAGCGCCGCATAGTGTTCGTAGTCCGACGAAGCGGCAATCTTGTTGGCCGTAACCACCGACACGTTATGCCCCAGCAGCTCGCCGTAGATCGTCGCCACCTCCGGACTCGCCGTGCAGTCCACGAAAACCGAGTTGAAGAGGTTCAGCTCCAGAATCCGGTCCCGCACGATCTGCGGCGAACTCGGAATCCCCTCCGCATCGAGCCGCTCCCGATAGCAGGAGAGGTCGATCCCCTCCGGGTCGAACAGGCTGAGCCGCGAATTGGAAATCCCCACGACATTGATCTTGAGCGCATTCGTCCGAAGCAGTTCATCCTGCTGCGACCGGATCTGTTCGACCAACGAACCGCCCACCAATCCCACTCCGGTCAAAAAGAGGTTCAGCACCTTGTATTCCGACAGGAAAAACGAGTCGTGGATCACATTCAGCGTTTTGCGCAGACTCTCGACTTTGACCACGAACGAGATGTTGGTTTCGCTGGCCCCCTGGGCACAGGCCACCACGTTGATCCCGTTCCGCCCCAAGGTGCCGAACAGTCGTCCGGCGATCCCCGGACATCCCCGCATGTTCTCGCCCACGATCGCCACCGTCGCCAAATCGCACTCCAACATGATCTCGTCGATCTCGCCCATCGCGATCTCCTGCGCAAACTCCCGGCTGAGCACGGTCCGGGCCTGTTCCGCATCGTCGCGCCGGACACCGATCGAGGTCGTGTTCTCGCTCGAGGCCTGCGACACCAAGAAGACGCTGATCCCCGCCTTGGCCAGCGCTTTGAATATCCGGTAGTTGACTCCGATCACCCCCACCATGCCCAAGCCGCGCACCGTGAGCAGGCAACTGTCGTTGATCGACGAGATGCCCTTGATCGCTTTCCGCACATCGCCGTCGGCGACCGATTTCTGCCGCGAGATATAGGTCCCGGCACACTCCGGCCGGAAGGTGTTTTTGATATAGATCGGGATGTTGTGGTTGTAGGCCGGAAAGATCGTCGGCGGATAGATGACTTTCGCTCCGAAGTTGCACAGCTCCATCGCCTCTAAAAAGGTCAGCGATTCGATCAGGTAGGCTTTGTCGATCACCCGCGGGTCGGCGGTCATGAAGCCGTCTACGTCGGTATAGATATTGAGCACTTCGGCGCCGGTCGCTGCCGCGATGATCGCCGCCGTATAGTCCGACCCGCCCCGACCCAAGGTCGTGGTCTCGCCGCTGTGCTTGTCGGAGGAGATGAAGCCCGGCACGACGCTCACCCGTACGGTGTCGTCTGCAAATGTCTCTTTGACCAGCCGGTTGGTCAGCGAAAAATCGACGATGTGCTTGTTGAAATAGGGTTCGGTCTTGATGAACGACCGGGCGTCGCGCAGCACGGCTCCGTCGATGATCCGGCTGACGATGAGCGAACTGATCCGTTCGCCGTAGCTGACGATCGTGTTGGTGGTCTTGGCCGACAGGTCCTGAATCAGAAACACGCCGCGCAGAATATTCCCCAGTTCGTCGAGCAGGGTTTCGACCTGCGTCCGGGTCTCCTCCTGCCATCGGGCGGGGACGCTCTCGCCGATCGCCTCCCGGTGGCGGCGGCAGATCGTTTCGTACGCTTCCCGGTACCGGTCATCGGCTCCGGCGGCCTGTTTGCCGACTGCGATCAACTGGTCGGTGATCCCGCTCAAGGCGGAGACGACGACCACGACGCACCCGCTCTCGCGGCCGATAATCTGCCGGATATTCTGAAGTCCTGCGGCGCTCCCGACCGAGGTCCCGCCGAATTTGAATACTTTCATCGCTTTGATCCAATACGCGTTTGCAAGGTATGACGATATAAAATTGTTTTTGGTACCGGGAGTGAACTGTTCTCTTTGTGAACAAAGAGAACCAGAAAAACTTTAGGCGATACTTGCGTA
>JAFLSI010000094.1 GCA_022511025.1 Rikenella sp.
ATAATTATTGTAACGTAACTATCGTAACGCAACTATCGCAATGACGAATAAACTCGTCCCATACGCAATACCGTTGTCGCCGTTTTTGCGTCGAAATGGCTCTGAATAGCACCATTATGAGAGATGTCCTTCTCGGCAGCTTCCAGTCTTTATATGATCTTATCATTTTTTATTGATTATGTCTCAAAAACCGATGCACTCGCTCCTGATACGAACGCCAATACATTCGCTTTGAACGCTCGTCCAGATAGGAGCGATCGATAAGTTCCTTGATTGTAGGATTATCCTGTGAGAACATCGCGATAATAGCCTCTAACTTTTTAGGCAATACGCCGATACGCTGCCCGAAAGTCATGAAATCCGCTACACATGGATGTTCTGTGCGTACATACACATCAGACCACATCGCTTCGGGCATCAATCCTCCTTTCAGCGCAAAATCCTCGTCATCGATATGTATCGAGGTGTTCAGTAAGTCATATGCCGGAGCAAGCAGATAATCTTCGCCGGCCGTCTGTTGCATCGAAACATCGTTGTTTCCCCAATGATTATCGAAACCATATTAATCCTTGACCTACAATTAAAATACTGCCGGGCTACGGTTCTGTCAATAGAATGACCGTCTGAAGCCCTTTTCGTCTGTTTCTTGGCCGTATATTTGCACAAACCATTTTTGATCCTCGGAGCAACACACGCTGCAGTTTTAATTCGTAATTTTGTTTTGTCAAAGCGTGCAAGATGTTTTACCTGCTGTTGATATTCCTGTTAGGTGTGCTGACCCCCGTGCAGACGGCCGCCAATTCGCGGTTGCGGCTCTCCGTCGGCTCGCCGCTCGTCGCATCGCTCGTGTCGTTCTCCGTTGGCACACTCTACCTCGTTGCCGCGACACTGATGCAGAAAGGCACGCTCGGAATCCCCGCCAACGCATTCGGCAAACTGCCTTGGTGGGCGTGGTTGGGAGGCGTTTGCGGGCTGTACGGACTGACCGTCAATATCGTCATTTTCCCTAAACTCGGCGGCGTGCAGACGGCCTTGATGCCGATGCTCGGGCAAATCGGCATGGGCATGCTGATCGACACTTTCGGCTGGTTCCGCTCGGCGGCATACCCTTTCACGTGGCTGCGGTTGGCGGCGCTGGCGATGATTCTGACAGGGGTCTGCATGGTGGTGATGAAGAAAGGCGAAAAGTCGGCGGGCGATAATCTGCTGCCGTGGCAGTTAGTCGGCGCGAGCGGCGGGGCTATCTTTGCCATGCAGCCACCGATGAACAGCCTCCTCTCGGCCGAACTCGTGTCGGCGGTTCACGCCGCGTTCTTCTCGTTCCTGTCGGCAACAGCGGTGCTGTTCGTTATTGTGCTGCTGCGGGGCGACCGCCGGCAGCTGCCGCAGATATTCTCGACCGATCGCCCGTGGTGGTCGTGGCTCGGAGGGATTATCGGCGGCACATTCGTTACGGGCTTTGCATTTTTCGCCGCAAAAGTGGGCGTAGGGCTGCTGTTGGTTACAAGCATCTGCGGATTGCTGACGTGCAGCCTCTTGATAGACAAATACGGACTGCTCGGCGCGGCGAAAAAGCCTGTCGGCGCGGTGCAGTACATCGGCCTGCTCGGCGTTATGGCGGGGATAGCTATATTAAGACTTAACTGAAAACGCGACATGAAAATTGTAGTATTGAAAGGGAGTCCGCGCAAGAGCGGCAACTCCAACTGGCTCGCCGACCAGTTCACCAAAGGCGCAACCGAAGCGGGACACGAGGTCGCAGAGTTCGACTGCACGCGGCACAAGGTGGGCGGCTGTATGGCCTGCAACGCCTGCGGGATGAACGGCCCGTGTGTGCAGAAAGATGATTTTGCCCCCCTGCGCGAGGAACTGCTTGCGGCAGATGCCATCGTGCTGGCGACCCCGATTTATTATTTCGGCGTGAGTGCCCAACTCAAAACCGTTATCGACCGTTTCTACTCGCTCAATGCCGTTATCGGCGGCAAGAAGTCGGTATTCATCGCCACGATGGGGAACCCGAATGCACAGGTAGCTGACCCCGCTGTGATGATGTACGACAAGATGGTCGCCTACCTCGGCTGGGAGGATTGCGGACAGATTATTGTGCCGGGCGTATGGGCTGCGGGCGACATTCAGCAGACCGCTTACGGGCAGCAGGCATACGAATTGGGGCGCAACATTTGACAGCATGAAACGCATCGAGGTCGTTGCCGCCGTAATCCGTCTCGACAATCGAATCTTTGCCACGCAGCGCGGCTACGGGGAGTTCAAAGGCTGGTGGGAGTTTCCGGGCGGGAAGATGGAGGCGGGCGAAACGCCGCAGCAGGCGCTGGCCCGCGAAATCCGGGAAGAGTTGGACGCCGAAATCGAAATCGGCGATTGGATACGGACAATCGAGTGGGACTATCCGACCTTTCACCTGACGTTGCACTGCTATTGGTGTGCGCTGACCTCCGCCTCGCTCCACCTCAATGAACACGCGTCCGCCCGCTGGCTCGGCAAAGAGGAGTTGCACTCCGTTCAGTGGTTACCCGCAGACGTTTTGCTGCTGGATGATATTGCGAAAGTGCTATAACAAACGCGCAGGTAAAGATATACAATGAGGCCCGACCGTGGTCGGGCTTTGTCGTTTACCGACCTGCCCGAAAAGACTGTTCCGGTAACGGGGTACGCTTTCACTTGGATAAACCTCCTACCGACACAGAGTAGATTAAAGGTTATCGCCGGACTATTCGGTCGAAATTTTCTGTCTTGATGCGGGCAAGGCGGCTTGGAAAAATTGGCAAAAAATACTATTTTTGTAGAAGAAAAGACAGTTCTTTTCTGCAAACCCCATGTGTAACGAAACTCAAACAGTATCATGAAAAAACAGGTATGTACTTTGCTCTTGCTGCTCCTGGGAGGAGCAGCGGTCGTGTCGCACGCTCAAGGCATGAACGGCAACAACTCGATGAAGATCCCGTTCCCGATCGACTCCGTCGGAAGTGTGCTGTATCAACAGCGTGTCTCCCATTTCGAAACCTTGCCGATTCAGCCCCAAGACATCGTTTTTCTGGGGAACAGTCTGACCAGCCGGTGCGAATGGAATGAAATATTGCAGAATCCCGCCATCAAGAATCGCGGCATCAGCGGCGATACCTCCAGCGGAGTGCTGCTGCGGATCGACAATATCGTTTCCGGCCAACCGGCCAAGATTTTTCTTATGATCGGGATCAACGATGTCGCTTCGAACGTCCCGGTGCTGAACATTCTGGCCAATGTGGGGCTGATCGTCAACCGAATTAAGGAACTGTCGCCCAATACGCAAATCTATATCCAAAGTCTGCTCCCCGTGGGGCCGACGTTCGATCCCCGCTTGGCGGCCAACATTCCGTTGATCAACGAAGGGTTCAAGGATATTGCCGACGAAGCAGGGTGCACGTTCATCAATCTTTACCCCCATTTCCTCAATCCGCAGGGTTATCTGTGGCCTTCGCTGACCAACGACGATGTGCATCTGATGGGGAACGGATATTTGCTTTGGGCTACGCTGGTCGGCCCTTATGTCAACAAGAATTTCGACCCTTCGGTCTATACGGTTCCGGTGCTGAAGTAAGGAGAAAGAGGGCTGAATCTGTCTGAACAGAAAGAAAATCACCCCGGTTCGGAAAATGGTTTCCGGCCGGGGTGAAATCGTAAAAGACGAAAAACGGAAGACTGTTTCGGCAAAGCAGACTTAAGTTATATTTTTGCAACGACAAAGATATAGTCCGATGACGACGGAAAGATTTATCGAAATCATGAACAGCGGCGAGGTGATTCCCGCCGGTTCGGAGGTGCACGAGGTGATGCACCGGCTCAGCCAGGAGGCGATTCGCATCACGATGGAGCTGAACGGCCGTTACCATACGCACGACGAAATCCTCGAACTCTGGACGGAACTGACGGGCCGGCCGGTGGACGAAACGTTTAACTTTTTCCCGCCTTTTACGACCGACTGCGGAAAGAATCTCCATATCGGCCGGCGGGTTTTTATCAATTCGGGCTGCCGGTTCCAGGACCAAGGGGGGATCTACATCGGAGACGATGTTTTGGTGGGGCACAACTGTGTGATTGCCACCATCAACCACGTCGAAGACCCCGACCGGCGCGGGGATATGGTAACGGCACCCGTACGGATCGGCAACAAAGTCTGGATCGGGGCGAATGTTACGATTCTGGCAGGGGTTACGGTGGGCGAGGGGGCGATTTTGGCGGCGGGGGCGGTCGTAACCAAGGATGTCGAGCCGCGCACGGTGGTGGGAGGCGTGCCGGCCAAGGTGTTGAAGCGGATTTGAGACGGGATACAATGCGAGTACAGTCCGTATTCACTGAGCCGAACCCAAACCCTTGTGTGCAATCGGATTCGGCGGATTCGCATGTCTCGACGCAAAAAAGACTGCTTTATATCTGTACAAAGACGATGAAACGGATATTTTTACTTTTCGCTGCCGCGGTACTGTTGGAGGCGTGCGGCGTGCGGGTCGAGGTGGCCAACCCGCTGAAGATCGACCGCACGGACGAGACGGTCGAAATCGCCTGGGCGCAGGTAACGGACAACCTGAAGAATGCGACGCCGGAGCGGATCGTTGTGGTGGCTCCGGACGGCCGGCAGCAGCCGTCGCAGGTGCTGTACAACGGCGAGACGGAGCCGCAGGCGCTGATCTTTCAAGCGACGGTGCCGGCGGGAGGGAAGAGGGTCTACCGGCTGAAAACCGGCCAACGGGAGGACTATCCGGTGCAGGCTTACGGACGTTTCGTGCCGGAGCGGATGGACGATTTTGCGTGGGAAAATAACCGGATCGGCCATCGGGTGTACGGTCCGGCGCGGGAGGAGGCGGGCGAGGTCAGCAACGGGATCGATGTCTGGCTCAAACGAACCGACAGCTTGGTGATCGACAAATGGTATGCGCCGGGCTTCGATTACCATACCGACCGCGGAGAGGGGCTGGATTGTTATCGGGTGGGGCGGACGCTCGGAGCCGGGGCGATGGCTCCGTACGAGAAGGATTTGCTGTGGTTAGGGCGCAACTTCGTCTCTTGCAAAGTGCTGGACAACGGTCCGATCCGGATCGCTTTCCGGCTCGACTATGCTCCGTTTCGGGTGGACAGCATGACGGTAACCGAACGGCGCACGATTGTGTTGGATGCCAATACCCATTTCAACCGGATTACGGAGGAGTACACGGGCGATTTCGACCGCCTGAAGGTGGCGGCGGGGGTCGTTACGCGCGGCGCCGGCGGGCGGGTGCTGGATATTCTGAACAAGCCGATCAAAATGGTGGGTTATTGGGAGCCGCTCAATACGGACAACGACTCGGATAACGGACATACGGCGATCGGGCTGGTTTTTCCGTGTGAAATCAAGGTCGAGACCCGGTTGGGGCACCTCTTGGCGAGTACGGTGATTCCGGCAGGACGGCCGTTCACCTACCGGATGGGGGTGGGGTGGAGCAAGGGGGATGTGCCGACGCCGGAGGCGATGACGAAGTTGATTTTCGACGAGAAACTCACGGCGGAGAATCCGTTGGTGGTAACGGTGAAATAGGTCGGTTCGGAGATGGGTAGGGTCGATAATATTTTTGCCGGGGTGCGGCCGCCGGAGGGGACGGAGGAGTTCGATACGCTGCTCTCCGCAACGTTCGGACCGGGCGGTCGGCTGCGGTTGGAACGGATTGTGTCGCACGGTGTGTGCGGGGGCGAGTGGTATGACCAGGCGTGGGACGAATGGGTCATGGTGGCTCGCGGCACGGCGACGTTGGAGTGGGCCGACGGCTCGACGGTGGAACTTCATGCGGGCGATCACTTGCGGATCGAGCCGCACCGTGTCCATCGGGTGGTTCGGACTTCGGAAGATTGTGTCTGGATCGCGCTCCACTGGGACGGCTTGGAGCGTTCGGAAAGTTTGGATGGCGGCGGTGGAGGAAAATGAACGAACCCGGCAATCGACTGTCGGATTGCCGGGTTCGCTTCGGGAGATCTGTGCGCTCTCCTTAAATCGAAATGTCCAATACCTCTAACTTCAAAATCCCCGACGGTACTTGAACTTCAACCACGTCGCCCCGTTTCTTCCCCAACAGGGCCTGCGCGATCGGTGTCCCGACCGAGAGTTTCCCCTCTTTCAGATTGGCTTCGTTTTCCGATACGATCGTATATTCGACTGTCTTGCCGAGGTTGAGGTTGCGGATCGTTACGCGGTTGAGCATCTGGATGCTGTCGGTGTTGATCTTCGATTCGTCGATGATGCGTGCACCGGCGATCATCGCTTCTATCTTGGCGATTCGCATCTCCAGCATGCCTTGCGCCTCTTTTGCGGCGTCGTATTCTGCGTTTTCCGACAGGTCGCCTTTGTCTCTCGCCTCGGCGATCTGGGCCGAAATCACGGGCCGTTCGGCTTTCAGCGCATCCAACTCGCTGCGCAGTTTCCGCAGTCCGGCTTCGGTTATGTAGTTCACTTTTGCCATAACGCTTCGGTTTTGTCTCTCCGATAAAAAAGGCAGACCCTCAAGAACCGCTGACTGAACGGCTCCGAAGAATCTGCGCCTGTCCCAATACCGACAACAAAGATAGGTATTATTTCCGGGAAAACAAATTCTGTCGCTCCGCTACGGGCGACGGCCTCAATGTTTGTTTTCGGTTCGCAGCCCGCGGAGGGTCCGATTGAGCGATGCGAAATTTCGGTCCTCCGCAGGGGGAGGCTGCGGGCCGACGACTCTTCGAGTCGGATGCGTTGCGTCTTTTGTTGGCCGTCTTTACCCAGCGTCCGATGCTGGCAGAAATTGTTCCGAGCAGACTAATCGGCTGGAGTGCCCAGCGGCACCCCTCTGCGAGGGGGCGGCGTCGGGCGCGCGACCAGAGGTCGCAGAGAGTAACGAGGCCGAATGAGGTAGAGGTTGCTAACAAAACTCCCAA
>JAFLSI010000095.1 GCA_022511025.1 Rikenella sp.
GTGGTTTTTCTCCCTAAGCGCTCCCTTACCCCAACCCAACACAAAGACAAACATAAGGCCGAGGCGGCCATAGCGATACGCAAGTATCGCCTAAAGTTTTTCTGGTTCTCTTTGTGAACAAAGAGAACAGTTCTCTCCTGTACTCCAAAGAACGGGCTTGCAAAAAAATAGTACATTTGCCAACGAAAAGAGTCGTTTATGTATCGATTTTTCCGTTCCATTCTATTCCGGATCCAGCCCGAAGCGGTACACCGGATGACCGTTCGGCTGTTGCGCCTGCTGCATTTCGTACCTTTTGCGCGGAGGCTGCTGCGGGCGGTCTACACCCATCGCTCGCCGGCTTTGGAACGCGAGGTGTTGGGGCTGAAGTTCCCGAATCCGATCGGGTTAGCCGCAGGGTTCGACAAAGATGCCGAGGTTTACGACATGTTGGGGGCTTTGGGGTTCGGCTTCGTCGAGATCGGCACCGTAACCCCCAAACCGCAGAACGGCAATCCGAAACCGCGTTGTTTCCGGCTGCCGGCAGATCGGGCGATCATCAACCGAATGGGATTCAACAACCGGGGGGTGCAGCAGGCCGTGCGCAACCTCAGGCGGCGCCGGCCGGGATTGATCGTGGGGGGGAATATCGGGAAAAATACGCTCACGCCGAACGAACTGGCGCCGAGCGACTACCTGAAGGCTTTCCGGGCTTTGTACGATTATGTGGATTACTTCGTGGTCAACGTCAGCTGCCCGAATGTGGCCTCGCTGACGGCTTTGCAGAGCAAGGCTTCGACGGTGGCCATACTCGAACCGCTCAAGGAGTTTCGGCAGGGGCAGAGCGACTACCGGCCGATCCTGCTGAAGATCTCGCCGGACTTGACCCCGGAACAGGTGGACCAGATGATCGAGGTGGCCGATGAATGCAAGATAGACGGCATTGTGGCGACCAATACCACGACTTCGCGCGAAGGGCTGACAACCGACCGGACACGGGTGCTGGAGATCGGCCGGGGGGGGCTGAGCGGAAGACCGCTGACGGAACGGTCGTGCGAAACGGTTCGGTATATCCACCGAAAGACCGAAGGACGGCTGCCGATTATCGGGGTGGGCGGGGTGATGTGTGCGGAGGACGCCGAAGCGATGCTCGAAGCGGGGGCATCGCTGGTGCAGGTCTATTCGGGTTTGGTTTACGAAGGGCCGGGGTTCGTGAAGCGGATCTGCAAACGGATCGAGGAGGCGCAACGGTAAAGGATATACCGCTGAAATATTAGAGGGGGAAGACGGGTATTTTACGCTCACTGTTTCCACCACCCTCTCGCCCCTTGCGCCATCAACCGCAGAACGCCTCTCTTTCCGGAGGAAAATCCTACTTGTAATCCCCCCACGCCTTGATCTTCAACTCCTCGCGCCCCATCCGGCAGAACGCCACGATAAAGTCGTTCGCCAACCGCGCATTCGTAATCAGCGGGATATTGAAGTCGATCGCCGACCGGCGGATCGTATAGTCGTTGTTCAGTTCGTCTTTGGTCAGGTTCTTCGGGATATTGACCACACAGTCGATCTTGTGCTCCTTGATAAAATCGAGCACATTCGGCACCCCGCTGACCGCCGGCTCTTCGTCCGGCCACCCCACGACCGTCGCCTGCACCCCATTCTCCGCCAAGAAGTTCGCCGTTCCCCGCGTGGCATAGATCGTATATCCCCGTTTCTGCAACGCCTTGGCCGCTTCGAGCGTCTGCGTTTTCGATTTGGCATCGCCCGTCGAGAGCAGCACGCTGCTCTTCGGAATCGAATACCCCACCGACAGCATCGATTTGAGAATCGCTTCGTAGTAATCCTCACCGATACATCCCACCTCGCCCGTCGACGCCATTTCGACCCCCAAGACCGGGTCGGCCTTTTGGAGCCGGCTGAAGCTGAACTGCGGCGCCTTGATCCCCACATAGTCTAACTCGAATGCCGACTTATGCGGCACATTCGGCTCCAGCCCCAGCATCACCCGGGTGGCGATGTCGATAAAGTTCACCTTGAGCACCTTGGAGACGAACGGAAAACTCCGCGACGCCCGCAGATTGCACTCGATCACCTTGATGTCGTTGTTCTTCGCCAGCAGCTGCATGTTGAACGGCCCGCTGATCTCCAACGCCCGCGCGATCTGCCGCGCGATCTTCTTGATCCGCCGCACCGTTTCGATGTAGAGTTTCTGGGCCGGAAAAACGATCGTCGCATCGCCCGAATGCACCCCGGCAAATTCGACGTGCTCCGAAATCGCATAGATCAGCACCTCGCCATCCTTCGCCACCGCGTCGATCTCGATCTCCTTCGCGTTGTTGACGAACTCCGTTACCACCACCGGATACTGCTTCGAGACATTGGTCGCCAGCGTCAGGTAGTGTTCCAGCTCCTCTTTGTTGGAAACGACGTTCATCGCCGCTCCCGAAAGCACGTACGACGGTCTGATAAGTAAGGGGAATCCCACTTCGTCCACAAAACGGTAAATTTCGTCCATCGAGGTCAGCTCTTTCCACCGCGGCTGGTCGATCCCTAACCGGTCGCACATTTCGCTGAACTTGTGCCGGTCTTCGGCCCGGTCGATATTCGTGGCGGCCGTCCCCAGAATCGGCACCTGCTCCTGGTGCAGCCGCATGGCCAGATTATTCGGAATCTGCCCCCCCACCGACACGATAACCCCTCGCGGCATTTCGAGGTCGGTAATATCCAGCACCCGTTCCAAGGTCAGTTCGTCGAAATACAAGCGGTCGCACATGTCGTAGTCGGTCGAGACCGTCTCGGGATTGTAGTTGATCATCACCGACCGCAGCCCGTTCGCCCGAATCGTGTTGATCGCGCTCACCGAGCACCAGTCGAACTCCACCGAACTGCCGATCCGGTAGGCCCCGGAACCCAGCACAATCACCGACCGGCCGTCGTGCGCAAAGTCGATGTCATGCGCCGTCCCGTTGTAGGTCAGGTAGAGGTAGTTGGTCTGCGCCGGATACTCCGCCCCTAAGGTATCGATCTGTTTCACCACCGGCACGATCCCCCTCTCTTTCCGCCAGGCCCGCACATTCAACAACCCCTCCTCCATCTGCAAATCGTCGTTGTGCAGCACCGTCCGGGCGATCTGAAAGTCCGAGAACCCTTTCCGTTTGGCCTCCCACAGCAGCCCGTCGGGCATATCCGCCAGCGCATGATACTGCCCCATCCGATCCTCGATCGCTATGATCCCCTCCAACTTCCGCAAGAACCACCGGTCGATCCGGGTCAGTTCGTGGATCCGTTCGACCGTATATCCGTGCTTGAAGGCCTGGGCAATGATAAAGATTCGCTTATCGGTCGGTTTCTGAAGCTCCCGGTCGATATCCTCCACCGCCATCTCCTTGTTGGCCACGAAGCCGTGCATCCCCTGCCCGATCATCCGGAGCCCTTTCTGGATCGCCTCCTCGAAGTTCCGCCCGATGGCCATCACTTCGCCCACCGATTTCATGGAACTCCCCAGCTCCCGACTGACTCCCTTAAACTTCGAGAGGTCCCAGCGGGGAATCTTGCAGACGATGTAGTCCAGCGCGGGTTCGAAGCAGGCGGTCGTACATTTCGTAACCGAGTTTTTCAGTTCGTGCAGCCCGTACCCCAATCCGAGCTTAGCCGCCACAAAGGCGAGCGGATACCCCGTCGCCTTCGATGCCAGCGCCGAACTCCGCGAGAGCCGCGCATTGACCTCGATGACCCGGTAATCCTCGGAATTCGGATCCAGCGCATACTGCACGTTGCATTCCCCCACGATCCCCACATGCCGGATAATCTTGATCGCTATCTCCCGCAGTTTGTGATATTCCGCATTGGTCAAAGTCTGGCTCGGCGCCACCACAATCGACTCGCCGGTGTGAATCCCCAGCGGGTCGAAGTTCTCCATGTTGCAAACCGTAATGCAGTTGTCGTACCGGTCCCGCACCACTTCGTATTCGACCTCTTTCCACCCCTTGAGCGACTTCTCGACCAAGATCTGCGGCGAGTAGGTGAAGGCCTTGGAGGCGAGCTGTTCGAGTTCCGCATCGTTGTCGCAAAAGCCCGATCCCAACCCCCCTAACGTGTATGCGGCGCGAATAATCACCGGATACCCCAATTCGCCTGCCACCCGTTTCGCATCCTCAACCGTGGTAACGGCTTCGCTTTTGATCGTCTTGACGTCGATTTCATCGAGTTTGCGCACGAACAGGTCCCTGTCTTCGGTGTCCATAATGGCCTGCACGGGCGTCCCCAAAACCTGCACGCCATACTTTTCGAGCACTCCCCGCCGATAGAGCTGCACGCCGCAGTTCAAGGCGGTCTGCCCCCCGAATGCGAGCAAAATCCCTTCCGGCCGCTCCTTGGCAATCACATCTTCGACGAAATCCGGCGTTACGGGCAGAAAATAGACCTTGTCCGCAATCCCCTCGGAGGTCTGTACCGTGGCGATATTCGGATTGATCAGCACCGTGCATATCCCCTCCTCTTTCAACGCCTTGAGGGCCTGGGACCCCGAATAGTCGAACTCCCCGGCCTCCCCGATCTTCAACGCCCCCGAACCCAGGAGGACGACTTTTTTTATGCTGTTGTCTGCCATGATCTATCTGTTCTTGTATTGGTCGATTAATTCGATAAAGCGGTCGAAGAGGTATTCCGTATCAACCGGACCGCTGGTCGCTTCGGGGTGGAACTGCACGCTGAAAAACGGCAGACTCCGGTGCCGGATCCCTTCGATCGTGTTGTCGTTCAGGTTGACGAAATAGGGTTCCCACCCCTCTCCCAATCCGGCCGGATCGACCGCATACCCGTGATTTTGGGAGGTAATCACCGCCCGGTTCGTCCCCACCTCCAACGCGGGCTGGTTGTGAGAGCGGTGTCCGTACTTCAGTTTGTAGGTCGAGGCGCCGGCCGCCCAGCTCAGCAGCTGGTTGCCGAGGCAGATCCCGAAGATCGGCCGGTCGGGTTTGGCGGCCATCGCTTTCCGGATGTTTTCGATGGTCTTGCCGCACAGAGCCGGATCGCCCGGCCCGTTGCTCAGCATCACGCCGTCATAATCGAGCGTGCTGAAATCGTAGTCCCACGGCACCCGCACCACTGTCGCCCCCCGGCGATACAGGCACCGGATAATGTTGTACTTGCACCCGCAGTCCACCAACACGATCCGCCGCTGCGCCTCCGGATGGGCATAGGTAATCACCTCGGTACAGGAGACTCGCTCCACCAAGTTTTCGGCATTCGGATTGTGCAGCGGCACGGCGTCAGGATCGGCCCAGTGTTCTGCCTGAAGCAATTTCCCGAGCATCACTCCCCGCTCGCGTATGATCTTGGTAATCTGCCTTGTATCGACGCCGAATATCCCCGGCACGCCATTCTCGGCCAACCAGTCCGACAAACTCTTGACGGCATTCCAATGGCTGTACTGAAACGAATAGTCGCTGATAACCAATCCTTTGACATGCACGCGGTCGGATTCGAAAAACCGGGGCAGTCCGGTCGCTGCATCCACCGCCGATGTGTCCGGCACGCCGTAATTCCCGACCAAGGGATAGGTAATCACGAGGATCTGTCCCGAATACGAGGGGTCGGTCAAACTCTCCGGATACCCGGTCATGGCGGTAGAAAAAACGACTTCCCCCGATACAGATCGCTCTGCACCGAACGAGAAGCCGTCGAACTGGGTCCCATCCTCCAAAAGCAAGCGGGCGGTCTTTCTTTGCAGCATGTCAATCTTCAGAATTAGTTTCTGAAATACAAAGATAACGCTTTTTCCGAAACCCGGCGGGCTTTTCGTCCGATTTGGCTATTTTTGCCGCAGGAGCGAAGTGCTGCCGATTGAGGCGGTTTCAGCCCTGCAACCGCCGCTGTTTTTTCTGGCGGAGGGGTGCTCCGAACGGAGAGAAGCGGATTCAAAACATGCCATACGCGATATGCTGACCAAATCGGAAATCAAACGGATCCGGTCGTTAGGCGACAAAACGGGACGGGAAAACGAAAACCGGTTCGTGGCCGAGGGCGAGAAGCTCGTCGGCGAACTGCTGGATTCGGATTTTACGGTTCACGAGGTCTACCGGGTGGGCGAGAATGTCTCGGCGGCGGAGATGGGGCGTCTTTCGTTCCTGCGCACTCCGACGCCGGTGCTGGCTGTGGCGGAGATTCCGGCCAGGCCGGCGGGGGCGAATGTCGAAGGCTTGTGCTTGGCGCTGGACGATGTGCAGGATCCGGGCAATGTGGGGACGATCATCCGGCTGGCGGACTGGTTCGGCGTACGGGAGGTGTTCTGCTCGCCGGCTACGGCCGACTGCTGGAGTCCCAAGGTGGTACAGGCGACGATGGGGGCGATTCTGCGGGTGAGGGTGCATTACGGGCCGCTCGAACCGCTGCTGAAACGGGCTGCCGAATCGGGAGTGCCGATCTATGGAACTTTTCTGCAGGGGGAGAATATCTATTCGCTCGATCTGGCTCCGGACCGGGGTGTCGTGGTCATGGGCAACGAAGGACGGGGCATCTCGACGGCAGTGGCGGGACGTGTGTCGCACAAACTGCACATTCCGCCTTATCCTTTTGAAGCATCGGACCCGACTTCCGAGTCGCTTAACGTGGCGATGGCGACGGCGATCGTTCTCTCGGAGTTCCGGCGGCGGGGGTGCCGATCTTGATAATCTCCACTCGATTCGTTTATCTCTTCGGATCGGTTCTTATTGCTCTGAATTGCGACCTGACGGCCGGCGCAGGGGGTACGCCGCACCCTTCGGGTGTCTTATTGGCAATCTCTGCCCTTATTCGGCCTCGCTGTTCTTTGCGACCCGCCGGGTCGCGCGCCCGACGCCGACCCCTCGCGGAGGGCGCCACTCACCATGATCGTGGCTTCTCCGCCGGCATCGGACGCTGGTAGAGGCGGCCAACAAAAGACGCA
>JAFLSI010000096.1 GCA_022511025.1 Rikenella sp.
GGGGGGGTGGGCGCGAGGCCGAATAGATGGGTAGAGGCGGCCAATAGAACACCCGAAGGGTGCGCCGTAGGCGCAGCGAGCCGCCGCCACCCCACGCGGCGGGGCGCAACTTCGGCGGAGCTTGTTGCTTCCATCGCTGGCGTCGGTCCGCGCAACTCGACGGATCGTAATCTTAAGGTGCGAGGCCGAATGGGGCGGCTGGCTCGAGCGACCTGCGGTCGCAAAGAACAGCGAGGCCGAAAAGGGTAGAAACTGCCCGCAAAAAAGACGCTGTGCGTCCACTTCGCAGAAGTGGGCAGGCCGAAGCCCCGGCAGCGGAGGCCTGCAAACACTCCCCGCTGGCTCCGGCCCGCACTCCTTAAACTCCCATTTTTGCCGACAGGACCCGCTCTACGATTTTGGTATTCGGATCGAACAGACGGCCCTGCGCCCGCATGGTATCCAAACCCAAATATTTGACCGCCGCCTCCACCGCTTCTTGCGTCTCCGCTTTCGGATTCCCCGATCGGCGCCCCGCTTCCACCAGCGCCCATTCCGGCAGCAGCCCGATGATTTCCATTCCGGAGACCCTCGCTCCATGCCGTTTCGCCGCTTCCGCTACCGCCTCGTAGGCCTGTCCGAGTCCCGTCGCGTGCATATCCGTCAGGTTGGTCGAGACCTGAGCGAAACCGTACTCCTCGATCCACCATCCGATCGCCTTCACCCCCGGCAGCGACCACCGTCCGTTCGCCGCCTCCCGAATTTCTCGTGCCACCGCTCGGGCCTTGGCCACATCCGCCTCCCTGTCGCCGGAGCCGGCCAGGTTGAAGTTCACGGCACCCAAGAAATTCCGCGCACCGATCACACACGCCCCCGTTCGCTCCACCGCCTCGCTCCACCGTGCCGGTCCGAAGTCGGGCTGCCAAGCCGGATCGTTCAGTTTCTCCCGCAACCCCTCATATTCCCCCTTGCGACAAGCCTCCAACCTTTTCCTGTACGCCGCCGAAGCCGCCGCTTCGTAACAAAAAACCGGTATGCCCAACTCCTCGCCGACCCGGCGAGCCAACTCACGCGCCAGCTCTGCGCACCGGTCGAGCGAAATGCCCCGCACCGGAACCAACGGCAAAACATCGGTCGCTCCGATTCGGGGATGTTCGCCGGAGTGCTGGCGCATGTCGATCCGTTCCGCCGCTTCGCGAACTGCCCGGAAAGCCGCTTCGCAAACAGCCTCCGGCGAACCCGCCAAAGTGATGACCGTTCGGTTCGCAGCAGCTCCGCTGTCGACATGCAGGACATACGCTCCCTCGACACGGTCGACAGCGTCCACGATCGCATCGATGACCGTCCGGTCGGCCCCTTCGCTGAAATTCGGTACGCATTCGATCACTTCTTGCATGGCTCGTTCGTGTTTATTGGGTCCCGATGATTTTTTATTTGCTGCGCCGCAAGGCGCTGCGGGCGGCGCCACCCCCTGCGCCGGCCGCAATCCTTCGCTCCGCTCGGTGGCGTCCGCGCTGGCGCCGAATCGCAAACGGAGTCAACCTCTCCGGTCGGTTAAAAGTCGAGAATATCCGGGAAAAGATCCAATCCCGTCAGGCGTTCGACACTGTCGATCGAGACCTCGAAATCCGCGAAGCCCTTGTTCGTCAGCAGTTCCGTCGAGTTCGGCATGACATAGGCCGTTCCCCGGAACGAATCGGCCCGTCGCAAAGCCACCGCCTTGAAAAACAGCTCCGGTACCGCCACCCCGTCGCCGATCGTCGGCAGCCCCTCGTCGAGTACCGTTCCCACCACGATGTACAGCGTGTCGTACTCCGTCGTCAGGCTCCGCAGGCGCTCCTCCAACGATTTCCACGCACCCCGGTTCAGTTTCGGCAACTGCGGCGTCATGTTGGAGTAGAGGAACGTCGCCCGGTTCGCCTCTTCGGAGCAGGTCCGGTCTGCCGACGGCAGCAAATGCCCCCGGTCGTAACCGCTCCCCCGGTAGTCGGCGTGCGTGGCCGACTGCCAGCCGAACCGTTCGAGCCGCGGATCCGGAGCGAAAGCGTCGCTCCGGTCCGCCACCCCCGTCATGTCGCTGGCCGTGAGCTGGTACGCCACCCACTGAGACACCTTGCAGGCCGGATGGTACAGAAACGTGTACCGCCCCTCCTCGTTGTAGATCACCGTATCGGTCGCCCTCAGCGCCGGCAGTTCCAATCCGCGGTAGCCTGTTCCCGGCGGCAGCGGTTCGGTCGGAGCGAGGCGGTGCGAGCAGGCAATGGCCGCCACCGCCAGCAGCAGCCACACGAACGTCCACCACCAGAAGCGGCGGGAGGCGGCTGCCGTCATCCGTTTTTTTCGTCTGTTTCGGTTTTTCGCCATCGCGGTTGCAACGATAAAATTCGGGCATTCGTTATCTTTGCAAAGATATGAAAAAAAAGCCCACCCTGACCTTCGGCGATGCTCTTAAACGGAATCGGGCCGCCGCTTTCGGCGCGATGGTGAAACCCGTCGGCGCCACCTGCAACCTCGACTGCCGGTACTGCTACTATTTAGACAAGGCGCTGCAAGCCCCCAAGGCGACCCCGTCGGAGGTGATGAGCGATTCGCTTTTGGAGGAGTTCATCCGTCAGTATATCCAGGGGAACCAAGTTCCGGTCGTGTCGTTTTGCTGGCACGGCGGGGAGCCGCTGTTGGCCGGGATAGACTTTTTCCGGCGGGCGGTAGCGTTGCAGCAGAAGTACGGAGGCGGCAAGCAGATCGAAAATTCGCTCCAGACCAACGGCACGCTGCTTACGGCCGAGTGGGCGCAGTTTTTTGCCGAACACGGTTTTTTGGTAGGGGTTTCGATTGACGGGCCGGCGGAGGTCCACGATGCCAACCGGCTCGACCGGGGCGGCCGGCCGACTTTCGACCGGGTGATGCGGGGAATCGAGCTGCTGGCCGCTCATGGCGCAGAGTTCAACACGCTGTCGGCGGTCGGTGCGGCGAGCGAGGGCAAGGGGCTGGAGATTTACCGCTTTCTGAAGAGCATCGGCAGCCGTTTCATGCAGTTTCTTCCGGTGGTGGAGCATACGAAGCGGATCGAGGGGTGGCCGCGGGAGGTGATTGTCAGTCCGGACGATCCGGAGGCGCACCGGGCGGAGTGGTCGGTGGGAGCGGCGGCCTACGGCCGGTTCCTGAACGACATTTTCGACGAGTGGGTAACGGGCGATGTGGGAACCTATTTCGTCCAGCTGTTCGATGCGACGCTGGCAGGGTGGTGCGGGGTGCGGCCGGGGCTGTGCGCATTTTGCGAGACGTGCGGCGATGCGTTGGTGGTGGAGCACAACGGGGAGGTCTACTCCTGCGACCATTTCGTCTATCCGCAGTACCGGTTGGGGAATATCGCGACGGACTCGCTGCGGGCGATGTTCCGGAGTCCGGAGCAGTTCCGGTTCGGGCTGAACAAACGCAATACGCTGCCGGCGGAGTGTCTGCGGTGCCGGTATCTCCCCGTGTGCCGCGGCGAGTGTCCGAAACATCGCTTCACGCCGTCGAAAGAAAACCCCGAGGAGCGAATCAACTCGCTGTGCGAAGGGCTGACGGCCTTTTACAAACATTCGGAACCTTACATGCTGAAGATGCGCGACCTGTTGGAGCAGGGACAGCCGGCCTCGTTGGTGATCCCGTGGGCGAGGGAGCGGATGAGCGGGCTGTTTTGAGAGGGCGCCGGCCCCGAAAAGCTACCGGTTCCTCTTGACGCAGTATCGTTTGAGGACCTCGTACGCCTCGGCTAACCCCAATTCGCCCGCCTTGCCCAAGTCCAAACACCCTTTCTGCATGTCCTGCATGAAGATCTGCACCAAACCCCGGTTGTAGTACGCCTCTGCGAAGTAGGGAAAGAGTTCGATCGCCCGCGTATATTGCTCGAACGCTCCCGGCAGGTCGCCGCTCAGACACAGCATGTTTCCCAGATTGTAGTATGCCTGCGGCAGTTCCGGCATCAGCTGCGCCGCCCGCCGCGTCTCTTCGATCGCCTCCGAGTAGTCGTAGGTTCGCCGCCCCTGCTGCTGCAACAGCCGTGCCGCCGGATCGTCCGACTGGACCGTGATCTGCTGCATGACATTGTTCCCCTCCAAAGAGGCGATGAACTCGATCATCTCCGTTTGCACCGCCCCCCGGTTGAGGTAGATCAGCGGGTTGTCCTCCGTTACCCGGTTGGCCCGCCGGTAGTAGCTCAGCGCCGAAGCGTACTGTTTCAGCAGCGTTTGCGTAATCCCTTTCAGGAAGTTGTCCTCCCACGAAACCGGCGCACCGTTCGCTGCATCCCACCGTTCCGCCAACTGTTCCGGAATCGCCCCGTCCGTCTTGCCGGCGGTCAGGTCGAAACGCCACCCCGCCGGCAGAGCGCCTCCGATCTCCGTTTTCGACAGCTCGGCGAGGTAGCCGTCTAACCGGGAGTTGCGGTACTCCCGCGGGTTGTAGAGCGCCATCGCCGTGTCCCCCGCCACGACCGAGATCCGGAAGACCGGCATCAACTGCACCTCGCGCCAGATGTCGCTCCGGATCGAACGCAGTTCGTTTCGGCCGAAATCGGCGTCGAACGACAGCAGTTTGTCGAACTGCCGGCTGGTGTCGGCAAAAGAGGTGAAGGTGCTGTCGCTGAGTTTTTTGCGGTAGGCTTCGATCTGCGTCTCGGCCGTGCGCCGGTCGTGCTCCGCCCCCCGGTAGTCCCGCAGTGCCGCCTTGAGTTGAGACCGGAAAAGGTAAGCGCTCGCAAAATCGGGGTAGAGTTCGATCGCCCGCGTGTAGTCGTCGATCGCTCCCCGGTAGTCTCCCACCTGCACCTTGACCGAAGCCCGGTTGTACAGCACCAGGATATTCCCCGGATTGGCCCGCGCCACCCGGTCGTAATCCTCGATCGCCCGGTTGTAGTCTCCGATCTGGCTGCGCAGGATCGCCCGGTTGAAATAGGTTACGGAGTTGGTCGAGTCGCAGGCGATCGCCCGGTCGAAATCGGCCAGCGCCTGCATCGGCCGCTGTTCGTTGACATGGGCATAGGCCCGGTAGAAGTAGGCTATGGATTGGGTGCTGTCGATGCGCAGTGCTTCGGTCAGGTCGCGGATCCCTTCGTCGTTCCGCCGCTGGGCCACCTCCAACACGCCGCGGCGGACATAGCCGTCCGCTTCGTACGGATTGATCTCCACGGCCCGGTCGAAGTCGGCATAAGCCCGCGCGGTGTCTTTCAGGTACAGGTAGCAGGTCCCGCGGTTGGTCAGGGCGTTGACATCGGCCGGCGCCGAGCGCAGGTAGCGCGAAAAGTCGTCGACGGCCCGCTCGAACTGCTGACTCAGAAAATAGGTAACGCCGCGGCTGTAGTAGGCGGCCGACATGTTGGGCCGCAACTCCACGGCGTACTGGTAGTCTTTCAGTGCGTCGTTGTAGTTCCCCATGCGCGACCGGGTGATGGCCCGGTACTGGTAGGCCATGGTGTAGACCGGATTGACCGCTATGGCGCTGGTGAAGTCGGCTTCGGCGCCGAGCAGGTCGTCGAGGTTGTATTTGGCGACGCCGCGCAGAAAGTAGCCTTCGTACTCTTTGGTCTCGCTCCGCAGCAGCAGGTTGAGCATCTCGATCGCTTCGCGGTAGTTGCCTTCGACGATCAGTTCGCGCCCTTTGTAAAAAAAGTAGGGCTTGTTGAGCTGGGCGAGCGCCGTGCTGCCGTGCAGACCGGCGGAGAGCAACAGGAGTAAGGCTGCGAGATGTTTTTTCATGGAACAAAGATAGTCTTTTCCGGGGAATGGTGCTCTTTTGTCTTTTTGTTGCCGGCGGCTCGCTTCGGACTGTACGGAAAATCCCGAAAATGGTTACCTTTGTCTCCGTTACCTAACCATCAAACAGCGAACTTTATGACCGAGAGAATCAAATGCCTGATTATCGGCAGCGGCCCGGCAGGGTACACGGCGGCGATCTATGCGGCGCGTGCCAACCTTTCGCCGGTGGTGTACGAGGGGATCGAACCGGGGGGACAGCTCACGACGACAACCGAGATCGAAAACTTTCCGGGCTATCCGGAGGGGGTTGCGGGGCCGGTCATGATGGAGGAGCTCAAAAAACAGGCGCAGCGCTTCGGAACGGAGGTGCGGTTCGGGATCATCACGAAGCTGGATCTGAGTGCGCGGCCGTTCACGGCGGAGATCGACGGGGGGACGGGATCGGTGCAGGCCGATGCGGTGATCGTCGCGACGGGGGCGTCGGCGAAGTACCTCGGTCTGCCGTCGGAACAGAGGTTCCGGGGGATGGGGGTGTCGGCCTGTGCGACGTGCGACGGCTTCTTCTACCGAAAGAAGGATGTGGCGGTGATCGGCGGCGGGGATACGGCCTGCGAGGAGGCGACTTACTTGGCTTCGTTGTGCCGACAGGTCTACCTCGTGGTGCGCAAGGACTACCTCCGGGCGTCGAAGGCGATGCAGCGGCGGGTCTTCACGACGCCGAACATCGAGGTGATCTTCGAACACAACACGAAAGAGGTCCTGGGCGACGACAACGGGGTTACGGGCCTTTTGCTGCTCTCGAATGGGGGAACGGAGCACCGAATCGATGTGGACGGGGTCTTCCTCGCAATCGGACACCATCCGAATACGGAACTGGTCCAAGGCCAGGTCGATTTGGACGAACAGGGCTACATCATCACGAATCGTGGCCGGACGAATGTGCCGGGGGTCTTTGCGGCGGGAGATGTCCAGGATCCGCACTACCGGCAGGCGATTACGGCGGCGGGGTCGGGCTGTGTCGCTGCGCTCGAATGCGAACGCTTCCTCGCCCAAAACGATTGATCTAACCGTTCGTTTTTTTGTTGTTTTGTTCTTTGGCGACGGGAGGGTACTGTTCTC
>JAFLSI010000097.1 GCA_022511025.1 Rikenella sp.
TAACTTCCGTTATTGTAAGCGATTTTGTTAAACATCTCGACGATCCGGTCATAGAACTTTCATCTTTTCATGTAAGCCCCCGGCGAGGGAGTCGAACCCTCAGCCTGCCACCACCGTTGGTTCCGGGGTCGTCTCCGCCGTGCGTTGCGGGTGCAGGCACGCACGGCAGAGGTTCACAATACTATCCTACAAGACAGCGAACTTGTCTTCTCGGACGATTTCAATGCCACGCGACTTGAGAATCTGGCGCACCGTCTTGTCCTGAGAGTCATATAACACACCGAAGTCGCAAGCAATTTTGACGTAGGCCGGCGGCAGCGCTGCGGCCAGTTCCGACCGGGCGGCCGTGGAGAGCGGTTTGCCTTCTTTGATCGGTTTCGCCGTCCCCGCCTTGATCGCAATGATCCCCGTGTCAAGGGCCAGCCGCCCGTTGTCAAACTCGCCGATGTGTTCGAGACTGTAGGCCTCGACGACCGATTCCGCATCCTTAATACGCCCGGCCAGTTCCGAGGCATGGATTTTCAGCTGCCGCACCGTCTGTACGGCTGCCTCTGCCTGTTCTCTTGTTACTTTTTTCATCGTTAAAACATGTTTGAAAGGTTGTTAAATGTTTTCCGGCTTGCTTCTTCGTCGAGAGCGGAAATCTGTGCTTCGCAATCAGCAACAGCTGTCTTGTAGCCCTCCAACCGTGTGTCGCTCATATATCCACCGCTTTCCCGAAGCGTCCGACGGTAGTCTTGTAGTCGTTCGAGACACCGCGATCGTTCCCGACCTATCTCTGTTAAAGTTTTCATAGTTGTATCGTATTTTATTTCGGATTGATTCGGGCCGCCATTTCGTCGCTGATCGTATAGGGCACTCCGCCTCCGTAACGACTGATCGCGTAGGCCGTAAAACCCGAAACCCGTATTTTGATATTGGCGTTAAACTTGACCTGCGTTGCGATTCGTCCGGCCGGTTCTCGTCCGTCGGCGTGCGAGACGAAGACGAAGAGCTTTTTCGGGAATCGTTCGAGCAGCTCTTTGTAGGCCTCGAATGTCATTCCCGTGTACTGCAACGAATCGACAATGACGACATTTCGACTTTTGGGTCTTGCGAGCCGTTCGGTCAGTTCGGCGATCGATTCGTTATCCAGCAGCAAAACCCGACTCCCGGCTTCGATCATTCCCTCCCTCTCGCACGCCGTCCGTATCGACTCGGAGATTCCCTCCTCCAGCGAATCGTACAACACAGGCTCGTACTTGGAGAGTTCTTTGGCGAGTTGGAGGGCGAACGAAGTCTTTCCTTGAGCCGAATCGCCCCAAATCAGAATGCTGCCTTTTAACTGAGGCTGTCCCAGCAGTTCCCGCCACCTCCCCTCCAGAGGGATTCGCGGGAACCGCATCGTCAGCAATTGCCGGATATTAACTGCGCGTGCCATGATCGAGTTGCAAGGCTATAATCGAACGTTTGACCCTCCTCAAATCGCCGTCCGCATCATTCGTGATTTCCGCCACCTCGGCCGCATCCGTGATGCCATTTGCCTGGCAGATCGCCCGCACATCTGCCGCATCAGCCCGGTGGATGCGGACGCAACGGTTCCCGACCCGCGAAAAGATTTCGCGGTACCCGCGATACCCTCGTTTCGCTCCGTTCGTCAGCCGCATCTCCAGGTAGTCGGTCGCCATCAGCACCAACGCACATCGGTCTTCGAGGTCGTTGAACAAGTCGATAAATTTCAGGAATACCTCGTTGTGCAGCTTGTCGGCCTCGTCGATTATCAGGGCCGGCCGTGCCTTCCGCCGCAACGTCTCGACCACCACAGCATACATCGCCTCGTTATCGTTATCCGACGCAGCCGAACTTTTGCCGAGCACCCGCAGTACCTCTTTCAGAAAGGCTTTGAGTTTCCACCCCTCCTTACAGGTTACACAGAATACCAGGCTGCCGTTTTCGGCCGCATAGCGTCGAGCGGTGTAACTTTTGCCCGTCCCGGCGTCCGCAACGATCGCCATCGCCATGGACCTACGCCGGGCATCCTCGAACGTGGTCATCAACTCGTTGTAGGGCCGTGTCGAAACGCCATGCCACTCCTCACCGCCACTCGTGTCGGAGGCATAATCCCACAGTTGGCCACTGAGGTTCAGCCACATTTTCTCGGCGATCCGTTCCCATTTGCTGTTCAGAATTTGGGAAATTGTTCCGGCACTCACCCCGGCGAGGATAGCTGCCGCCTGGTTCTGTCCGCCGACCTGTTCCGTATAGCGTTCCAGTCGGTCTCGAATCTCCTGTTTCTGTTCTTTCGTCATCATGTGTATTTGGGTTTTGATTAATATTTTCTCCGGATCGATCCTACGTCCATGTGGTCGTCGTTCAGGGCCAGCCGATTCACGATCTCCGAAGCCCCGAACCGAGCCTCCTTGACCATCACACCGGCCTGCAGCAAGCTGTGGGCGTCGGTGCCGACTCGATCCAAGAGAGCGCGCCGCGCTTCGCTGGTTTGTCTGTTTTGGTCGCGCAGCCGCTTTTTGCGTTCCAAAACCGCGTTCAACCGGTCTCTGTCGCCCGGCTGCATATCGGCCAGAGCCATCGGCATCGGTACGTTTTCGGTTGCGATGAAGCGCAGCCGATCGCCTTCGACCAGTATCCGAGACATATCTGCAGGATCGTAAATCACTCGTATTTTCTTTCCGACCGCTTGTCGGTAAATTTCCTCCGGTACATCATATGTGCGACGTATTTCGCCAATTGTAACCGTAATGCCGGTATTGCGCACTGTATTTTCGAACTCATGTCGATGACCGAAGCGCTGTAGGTAGACCTCCTCGGTGATCCGTTTCGCCCGGCCGGCCTCCATCGTCCGGAAACCGTCGAGCCATACCTGCTCGCGCGATCGACCGCTCCCTTTCCATTCCAAAGCCCGCATCGATGCGATGAATCGGGCGATCAGTGCCGGAGCCTCCTGTACAGACGGCCGCTGCTTGAGGTTGGCCTGGGCAAAATCGCTGTTGTGCTTCTCCTGTGCCGTGATGTTGTGGCCCGCATAATTGTTGTAGTGTTTCAGGATGTTGTGCCACTCCGTGCCGAACGACCGTTCGATCACTTTGGCCCGGGCAAGTCCTGCAGTCGGCGGGGTAAACGTGGCCAGCGACTCGAAAAATCCGAGCAAGTTATCCGATTGCAGCCCCCACCGGTCGGCTACCGTCTGATGCCACAGGTAATAACCGCCGGTCAGTTCCTTTATATGGCGCATAGCGTTGCGATAGGCCTCTCGGATCAACTCATTGGTAATCTGGTCGCCGAACGCATAGCCCAGGATGTAATCGCAATGGGCATCCAGTACGACGTAGAGTTTGAAGCGATAGTAGTTGTCCCGTCCGTTTTTGAAGTAGAGGTCGAGGTCGTTGTCGTCCGAATTGACCAACAGCAGCGGAGCGGTCGGCCGGATACGGTGCACGATCGGGTCGAACTGGTCGGCCCACGCCTTGGAGCCGCGGCGCGAGGCATCGATCTCCACGGCATGTTCGGCCATGTAGTTGAGTGCCGTTCGCGGGGTGATAGTCGGCGCTCGGTGCGAAGCCGCCCAGAGGTTGTAGGTCTCGGCCGCGACGGTGGCCGGGAGCTGGTTGCCGTGGCTGAGAATGTCGAGCAGCACCGCCTGGTCTACCTTGTCTTTGACCTTGGCGCGGTTCCGATTGCCGAAACCGGCATGGATCAAGGCCATGTAGCCCTCAGCCTGGTATCGCTGGTATTTGCGTTTGAGGGTGATGGCCGTTTTCGGCAGGTTGTTCGGATAGTCGGCCCGGACACTGTCCACCAACTCCAGCATCTTCTCCCAGCGTCCGGTCATCGACAACCGGGCAGCCTTGCGTGCCGCCGTCATCACCTCCAGTGTTTCCCGAACGGCGTTCAGGATCATCGCGTCATTGCAGTAGCTAACGATCGTTTCGCCCGGGAGCTTCCGCCCACCATCGTAAGTGTACGCCGTGAAGACGTTATAGGCTTCGACATCTTCGTGCAATCGTTCGGCGAACGGGGCGAACTTCCGCCGAGCGTGCGGGTCTCCGTGCCGGGCCTCCCACGCCTCGCGGTAGCGCGCCGGCAGACTGTCATACTCCACCAGGGCCGGACTGCCGTAACAGGCACGGCGAACGACGTTGATTTTCTTGCGACCAGTCAACTTCTTATAACAGGCCTCAGACATCACCCCGTCCGGATTCTTCTCCGAGAGGATCAGTTCGCCGCCCGTAATGCAGAGTATGTTGCCCAAATATTCCATGAATCGTTCTGTGTTCCCGCCCCGGTCTCGCTCCGGGCTGTCAGTCGCTAACTGTCTACGGGATATGCTCTCTCCGCTTACTCCTCCCACTCAATTGCTACTGTAGTTATATAACTTTCGTCTACGTTTCCGGTGTCCATCGCACATTCTTCTTTTTCATGGATTGTTTCCCCGGATATTATCCTGTTCCCATTTCGGTAAAGGTTGACATAACCTCTCCGCTTGACAGGGGCCATGAACAGATCATCGGCCGAATCTTCCTTGTAAGCAACACTGCCTGTCAGCATGCAACTCTGCGGCACTTCTTCGTCCGTACCATATCTTATTAAAGCGATGACCGGGAACTCCCCGGCTGCATCGAAGCAGACGATTCGTGCGGGTCTGCCGTCTCGTGTTACTACCGGCGCGCCGGCTTTGGCGGCCTCCAAATCGAAAGGTCTCAATGTCTTTGTTCCCATGTCATTATCGTTTAGTGTTCAACCATTGGTTACGTGCCTCACGGCATTGTGCCAGCGCCGGACGGACAATCGAGAACAGCTCTCCGTCCGTGTAGCGGTAGTCGTATTGGCAATAGCATTTCCGGCCTGCCCGGAACGTTTCGTATCGTTCGCTGCCCGATACGGCAGTCGTCGAAACTCCGTTTTTAGTCATCTGTGTCATGGTTTGGTGTATTTTAGTTAATCGATCTTGTTTGTCCGGAGACAGACACTGCCTCGTACAATTGTCCACCCCGTTCGAGGGCTGCCTTCCTCAATCGTTCGGCTAAGTCCGAATTTCCCTCGAAGTTCAGCGCCTTGTAAACCATCCGTGGAGTTACCTCGAAATCAAGCGCCAATCGGAGGCGTCCGCCCAGCGGCATGATGATTCGTTGTTTCGCTTCTTTCATTGTTTGATTATTTGAGTATCTTTACACCGTTCCGGTCAGGAATACAGTTGCAAGTTTATAGATAATTTTCTCCGCATCCAAATATTTTGCGGAAAATTTTCTTCTTATCATGAACGATATGATTGGGCGATTGTCGCAATTTATTGAAAGATTGAACATTAGCACGCGGCAATTTGAGGGAAAAATTTCCGCAAGCAATGGCTTAATTCGGAAAGCGATAGCCAGTAGAACGGATATTCAAAGCAAATGGCTCGTAAGGATTGCGGAAAATTTTCCTCAATTAAATACAGAATGGCTTCTGACTGGCCAAGGCGAGATGCTCAAAAGCGAGTCTGCATTACCGGCCGCCGTTCCACCACCGATCATCTTGCAAACTGAGATGCCAACCTTGGGCGATCATACAGCCGTGCCGGTTGTCGAGATCGAAGCTGCTGCGGGATTCGGTGCTCCGAATGCGGAGTATATGGACAAGTCGCAGATGATCTATCTGCCGAAAGGGATGTTGCGTGGTCGGGCCGATCGGCTGTGTATTAAAGTTACAGGAGACTCCATGTCGCCGACTTTATATAATAACAGCAGGGTCGTTGTGCGGCGGTTGCACGAGAGCGAGTGGGAGCATTTGAGAAACCGTGAAATCTATGTCGTAACGAACCGCGAGGGAAACACCTTTATAAAGAGAATTGAGAACAAATTGCACCAGGACGGTACACTCATCTTGCTTTCCGATAATGCCGACCAGAGGCTATACAAGCCGATTTCGCTGCCGGAAGAGGAGATTTTCGTCATTTGGGCAGTCGAACTCTTCCTGGTACGAACGCTCGGCGAACCGTCTGATCCGATCGGCTTGGCGAACGAAATGCAGACGATGAAAAAACAGATTTCCGACCTTTCTACCACCGTCGGCCGACTCGTTCAAAAAGTGAACAAGGAGAGCTAAAGCGGAGGTATCTTTGTTTTGAAAATCATACAATGCGGTAAATCAATAATTTACCGCATTTTTTATACCCGAAACCTTGCAAATAGGCGGCATTATCCCCCTTTCTATCCTCAAAAAACACCCTTTTCGCTCTATTTTTTCGGCATTATCCCCCTTTCAATCGGGATTATTTTTCGGTTTTTTGTCCACCCATCTGTCCACCCAAGTGTCTACCCAACCCCATTTTCAGAGAAAAACCGGGCCGGAATCGGGGGAGCTTCAAATGGGTTTCAAAGGGTGTAAAATCGCCCGTTTCTGGGTCCTATTTTGGGCTGCTGAGACGGCGGCGGGTAGTTCTATTGAAAAGAGATGAAGAGTAAGGCTACCCCGTGCCACTATTGCGATTGCGGCATATACGGTGTCGCTGTGGCGCGCGTTTTTTGAGCTGGAATTATACTTTTGCCGTACCTGCGCCAAAGCGAATTATAATCGCATGAAAAAAGCGGCCATTTTTGCCGCTCTGAATGATACTGAAATTATACCGAATTATACTTTTCGTTTCAACCATCCATCTCCTCGGATTCTTTATAACTATTTGGTTCTCTTTATACTGACTTTCTTTTTTCCCATTCCCTATTTTGTACTTTTCGTTTTTCCCCCCTTACACATCCGACTCGCCAGAGTCGGGCGGGCCGCAGCCTCCCCCCCGCGGAGGCCCGCAACTTCCCGTTGC
>JAFLSI010000098.1 GCA_022511025.1 Rikenella sp.
ACAAGAGAAAACCGTTCTTGCCCCGCGCGCCGGGAAAATCCTGTTCAAAAGCAATCCATGCTTTTGAACGATTTTCCCCCTCATCCGCGGCGCGCGGTGCCGCTCGGCACTCGAAACGGGCAGCCTCTACCTTTACAAGTCTCTACCCCTACAAGCCTATACCCTATAAGTCTCTACCCGACAAGAGGAAACTGCCCTCGGGCCGGGCAGTCCCCGCGTGCCCGCGGCGGGCAACGGGCAGCCTATACCCCAAATAAATACGGTAAGCGGCTAACTCATATCGAGGCGCCAACAAAAACCCGACGGACCCTAACGAACGAAAACCGAAAACACCCCGAATGCCGGAGAAAATTATTGTATTTTTGCATCCATGCGAGAAACGATCACCCGGATAGCCGACTGGTTTTACGTAAAGCCCCTGCGGAGATTCATTCCTCAGGAGACCTTTCGATATGCCTTCGTCGGCGGGTTGAACCTGCTGTTCAACTTAGTGCTCTACTGGTTCGTCTTCAACTACGTACTGAGAAAGCAAGAGACCTCTTTCGGAGGAATCGTCGTCATATCCGCCCCGATTCTCGCTTTTCTGATCACCTTCGTCATCACCTTTTTCAGCGGTTTTTACCTCGCCCGGAACATCGCTTTCGGACGATCCGAAGTCCGGAGCACCGGACAACTGTTCCGGTATGCGCAAGTGGTGGCCGTGAACATAGCGATCAACTACTTCGGGCTGAAACTGTTGGTCGAGATTTGCGGATTCTACCCCTCGCCCTCCTACGCCGCGATACAGATCATCGCGATCGTATTCAGCTATTTGGCACAGCGCTACTACACCTTCCGCACCCACCGGATCTCTTAGCGGTCAGAGCGAACTTTTCAGTTTTTCCAACCCGGCCCGCAGCAGCGGACTGCCCGCAAAACGGGTCGTGAACTCCTCCGGCGTCATCGCCCGCCATTGCTCCGCCGTAATCCCCAACCGCTCCGCCACCGCCTCCAAACCAGCCCGTTCCGGCATCGCCGGCATTTCCTCCCGGTTGTTGTACGGACAGACCTCCATGCACCGGTCGCAGCCGAAAATGCGTCCCCCCAAAAACGGCCGGACCCCCTCTTCGACCGGTCCGCTCCGTTCGACAGTCTGGTAAGCGATACAGCGGCCGGCATCCACCGTATGCGGCGCAACGATCGCCCCCGTCGGACAGGCCTCGACACACCGCCGGCATGCTCCGCAGCCGTTCGGCAGCGGTTCGGGAGCGACAAAACGGCCGGACAGCGGAGCATCCGACAGCAACAGCCCGATCAGGGTCATACTCCCGATCTCCGGATGAACGAGCATCGAACTGCGCCCGATCCAACCCAACCCGGCCCGCACGGCCCACGCCCGTTCGAAAGCAGGAGCGCTGTCCACCACAGGCCGACCGCCCACCGCCTCGTACCCGTCGTAACGGCGAATGGCATCGAGCAGCCGTCGCAGATTCCGTTTCAACACGTCGTGGTAGTCGGCTCCCCAGGCGAAGCGGGCGATGCGCGGCACGCCGTCGGGCTGCCCCACCGCCTCCGTCCGACGATACGAGGTTAAGGTTACGACCACGCTCCGCACCTGCGGAAACAACCGCCGCAAATCGTGCCGATAGCCCGCAGAGCGCTCCAAATAGCCCATCCCGGCGCCATACCCGCTCGCCAACCACCGCCGGAACCGTTCGCATTCTTCGTCCAACAGGTCGAACGGGACAACTCCCGCGGCCGAAAACCCGCAGTCGCTGTATTCTCGTTCGACTATCTCGGCTATTCCGTACATCGTTTGTCCGGGTAACAGGTCCGGTGCTAAAATTTCATGTAAGCGGGGAGTGTTTTTTTGAATCGGACGCACAGCGTCTCTTGCCGAGTGCCTCTATCCCGTTCAGCCTCTACCTTGTAAAAGAAAACTGCCCTCAGGCCGGGCAGGTCCAAACAAACCCCCTCACGATTACCGATCCTCCCGCAAAGTCTGTTCATAGAACCGCTGGGCCGCAAGCTGCTCCGCCTCCTTTTTGGAGCGGCCGTCGCCGGAGGCCCGACACTCCCCGTCGACCAGCAGTTCGGCCCCGAAATGCGGGGCCAGCTCCACGTGATCCGGACACTCCCGACTGCAAAACACCACCGCCCGGTGGTGTTTCTGCCCCCACTCGATCACCCGGCTTTTGAAATCCTTTTCCGTTCGCACCAGCACCTGCAAATCGACATGTTCTGCAAAAACCCCGTCGATCAGCACCCGGTTCGTCATTTCGTAGCCCTGATCCAAGTACAACGCTCCGACCAGCGCCTCGAACGCATCGCCGAAGATGTTGTTCCGGCTCGCCACCAAGCTCGACGGGTGAGCCACAATGACTTCGTCCAAGCCCAATTCGAGCGCCATCCGGTTCAGCGTTTCGCGACTCACCATCCGCGCCCGCAGTTTGCTCAGGAATCCTTCGTTCGCCTCCGGATAGGCCACGAAGAGCAGCTCCGAAACGACCGCTTCGATCACCGCATCCCCCAGAAATTCCAGCCGTTCGTTGTTGACTGTCCTTCCCTTCTCCACCGGGACCGAAGCCGAACGGTGCACCAGCGCCAGTTTGTAGAGGTCGATGTTGTTCGGCACGATGCCGAAGATCCGCTCGATCAGTTCGCAGTAGGGTCTGTCGGCAGGCGCCGGACGGCGGCGGAAAAGACGACGCAGGTTCATAGTTTATGCAATGTTCTCCGTATGAGAAACGGGAAAGGCCGTCCCACCTCCTCCGTGCGACGGCCCGTCGGGCATGCGAAGAGCTCCACCGCTGCATGTGCACGCGGCACAGCAGCGGGCGGTGAGCCTCGATACTTATTTTACCTTTTTGAATATCACGGTCGAGTTGTGTCCCCCGAAACCGAACGTATTGCTCAGCGCGCAATGGATCTCCCGCCGCTGTGCGCTGCCGAGGGTCAGGTTGATCCGCGGGTCGATCTGCGGGTCGCGTTCCGAGACGTTGATCGTCGGCGGCACGATCCCCCGGTCGATCGCCAGGATGCAAGCCAGCGCCTCGATCGCCGCCGCCCCTCCGAGGAGGTGTCCCGTCATGGATTTGGTCGAGCTGATGTTGATCTGGTAGACATGCTCTCCGAGCGCAGCCATAATCCCCTTGATCTCCGGCAGGTCGCCCGCCGGCGTAGAGGTTCCGTGGGTATTGACATAGTCGATTTCACTGGCGTCGATCCCCGCATCTTTCAGCGCCTCGCGCATGGCCAAGAGCGCCCCGGCCCCTTCCGGATCGGGCGCCGTGAGGTGGTAGGCATCCGCACTCATCCCCCCGCCGACCACTTCGGCATAGATTTTCGCCCCTCTGGCCACGGCATGTTCGTACTCTTCCAGAATCAGCGCCCCGGCCCCTTCGCCCATGACGAACCCGTCCCGACCCGTATCGTACGGCCGCGAAGCGGTCGCCGGGTCGTCGTTCCGGGTGGAGAGCGCCTGCATGGCATTGAACCCGCCGATCCCGGCCGGGTTGATCGCCGCTTCCGAACCGCCGGCCACGATCACCTCCGCCTTGCCCCACCGGATGAGGTTCAAGGCGTCGATAAAGGCGTGGTTCGACGACGAGCAGGCCGAGACGGTGCAATAGTTCGGTCCGCGGAACCCGTATTTCATCGAGATATGCCCCGCCGCAATATCGGCGATCATTTTCGGGATGAAGAACGGGTTGTATTTCGGCGTTCCGTCTCCGGTGGCAAAGGAGAACACTTCGTCGAAGAAAGTCCCTATGCCGCCGATCCCCGAAGCCCACACGACTCCGACGCGATCTTTATCGACCGTACCGACGGTTCGGTTCTCCGCATCGACCAGCCCGGCATCCTGTGCCGCTTCTTTGGCCGCCACCAATGCGAACTGGGTGAAGCGGTCGTATTTTCTGGCCTCTTTGCGGTCGAAGTGTTCGTTGGGATCGAATCCTTTGACTTCGCAAGCGAACCGGGTTTTGAATTTGGATGCGTCGAAAAGGGTAATGGGCGCCGCTCCGCTGACCCCTTGTTCGAGGTTCCGGAAATACTGTTCGACGTTGTTCCCGATAGGGTTGACGGTTCCGAGACCGGTAACTACTACTCTTCTCACTTTCAGGAAAGATTAATGATTGGATTGGTACGGCCACTCGCTCCGCCTTGGGCCGGCGGCACACGGCCGGAGCGAGCATCTCCGTCCGGGCCGGTAACAAAAAACTGTTCCGAACGCCCCTCCCACGAAAGGCCGAAGTGTCCGAAACAGTCTCTTGTGTTTGTCGTATCGTTTTTCAGGACGATCGTTACCGTTCGTGAAGAAATTAGTTTTTCTTGCTTTCGATATAGCTGATCGCATCGCCGACAGTAGCGATTTTTTCAGCATCTTCGTCCGGAATCGTGATATCGAATTCCTTTTCGAATTCCATGATCAGTTCCACGGTATCCAACGAGTCCGCTCCCAAGTCGTTGGTAAAACTTGCCGTCGGAACCGCTTCCGAAGCGTCCACACCCAGTTTGTCAACGATAATTTCGACTACTTTTGAAGAGATGTCTGCCATAACGTTTCGTTTTTTTTAAGAGTTTAACAAATTTTCTGGTCTGCTTTTTCAGGTCGGTTGGACACATGCAGTTATCCAAACTCTGGACAAAAGTACAGTTTTTTTCCAAAAGTCGGGTGCCGGACGGTTTTTTTTTGTACTTTTATTTGCCGTTTTCGGCACAATCCTTTCATTATGACGAACATAGCGATTTTTGCATCGGGTTCGGGCACCAACGCGGAGGCCATCATGACCCATTTTGCGGACTCGGCGGCGGGACGGGTGGCGCTGCTGCTCTCGAACCGGGCGGATGCCTTTGTGCTGACACGGGCGGAACGGTTCGGGGTGCCGGCGACGGTCTTTTCGCGGGAGGAGTTTCTCGATCCGGCGGGACGGGTGGCGCTGCTGCTGCAGGAGTACCGGATCGACTTCATCGTGCTGGCGGGATTTCTGTGGTTGGTGCCGGAGTTCCTCACGACGGCCTATGCGGGGCGGATCGTGAACATCCATCCGGCGCTGCTGCCGAAGTTCGGCGGAAAGGGGATGTACGGCGACCGGGTGCACCGGGCGGTGATCGAGGCGGGGGAGCGGCAGTCGGGCATTACGATCCACCGGGTCAACGAGCGGTACGACAGCGGGGATACGCTATTCCAGACCACGGTAGCGGTGGAGGCGGACGATACGCCGGAGTCGTTGGCGGCGAAGATTCACGAACTGGAACACCGGCACTTCCCGGCGGTCATCGAACGGACGATCCGGGGGCTGCAATAATCCGAACGCTTCTCTAACTGTTTTCATCACTCTGCCAACCATGCACATCGTATCTGCCCTGCTTCGCCGCACGCTGCTGCAACAGTTTCCGATCGCTGTCGAGGGGATCGGGACGGTGCGGACGACGCTTCGCCGGGCACGGCTGCTGCCGGGGCAGCGGCTCGAACCGCCGAGGAGGCTGCCGGAGGTGGTGGCGACGCAGCCGGGCGATTTGCCGCTGCCGGAGGTGGTGGCGACGGAGTTGGCGGTCGATCTGCCGACGGCTTATGCGCTCTGCGACGAATGGCGCGAAGAGGGGTACCGGGCGGCGGCCGAGGGGGGAATGCCGCGGGGATCGTTCGTGTTCGAGGGGGTCGGCGCGGTGCGGAACGATGCAGTGCGGGGGGGCGTTCTGCTGGTCGACCCGGCATTTTTGGAGATGCTCAACCCGCTGTCGGCGGAACCGTTGGTGGTGGCGACGGCGACGAAGCGGCCGGCTGCAGCGGACAATGAATTACAAACGGCTCCGGATCGTCGCGGACGACGAACCGGCGGGGGGGCGAGAAGAGGAGGGATGCAACCGGCCCGGCAAGCCCGCCCGCGGGGACCGAGGGGAAAGAATCCCCACCGCTACACGGTCTCTTTTCTGGCGATTGCGGTCGTCGCGGTGGCGGCGGGCTACTTGGGATACTATCTGTGGCGGCATGCGGACTGGCTCCTGTCGCTGCTGAATTTCTAACGTTGCGCCCCGGCCTACCCGGCCTGACCCGGAAAACAAAACTGACATGACTTTATCGATCATCGTGGCCGTAGCCCAAAACGGCATCATCGGAAACAACGGGCAGATGCCGTGGCACATCGGCGAAGACCTGAAGCGGTTCAAACGCATCACGATGGGACATCCGGTCGTAATGGGGCGCAAGACGTTCGAGTCGCTGGGGGGCAAACCGCTGCCGGGACGCACCAATGTCGTGGTGAGCCGGAATCCGGCTTTCGCCGTGCCGGAGGGGGTGGTGCTCGCGGGGTCGCTGGACGAAGCGATCGCCCGGTTCGACCACGGGGACGAAGAGGTGTTCATCATCGGCGGCGGCGAAATCTACCGCCAAGCGATGCCGAGGGCGGACAAACTCTACCTGACGCGCATCGAGGCCTCTCCGGAGGGCGACACGCATTTCCCGAAAATCGGGGAGAAGGAGTGGCGGATGGTTGGATGCGAAAAACATCCGGCTGAAACGAACGATCCGACGCCGGCTTTCGAATTCATCGACTATAACCGTATATATTAACCGTTCGTTTTTTTGTTGTTTTGTTTTTTGGCGACGGGAGGGTACTGTTCTCTTTGTGAACAAAGAGAACCA
>JAFLSI010000099.1 GCA_022511025.1 Rikenella sp.
CCCCCCCCCCCCCCCGCGGCGATCGCCCGGTGGGTGAACGCCACGGCCGACTCCGCCGCCCGGGACAGCGGATAACCCCGAGCCAAGTACGACGCCAATGCCGACGACAGGGTGCAGCCCGTTCCGTGCGTGTTTTGCGTGTCGATCCGGTCGTGCGTGAACGAGCGGTGTCCCTCGGCGGTGAATAGCGTATCGGTCAGGGTGTCGCCCGTCAGGTGTCCCCCCTTGAGCAGCAGGGCGCGGGCACCCCGGCTGCGGAACGCCTCCCACACGGCGCCGTAGTCCTCCTCCGAAACGACGGAGAGGCCGGTGAGCTGTTCCGCCTCCGGAAGATTGGGGGTGATGACCGTCGCTATCGGCATCAATTCGGCGGCGATCGCCTCGGCGGCGCTCCTTCCGGTCAGCAGATCGCCCGACGTCGCGACCAACACCGGGTCGAGTACCACGAACGGCGGCCGGTACGTTTTCAGTAGAGCGGCCACGGTCTCCACGAGTTCGACCGTGGCCAGCATCCCGATCTTCACTGCATCGGCACCGATGTCTTCCCACACGGCGCGAAGCTGCCGTTCGACCCATGCGGCCGGGAGCGACTCCACCGCCTCCACCCCCAAGGTATTCTGGGCCGTAATGGCCGTAACGACGTTCGAGGCATGGCAGCCGAGGGCCGAAATCGTCTTGATGTCGGCCTGAATGCCCGCTCCGCCGCCGCTGTCCGAACCGGCTATGGTCAGTACTTTCTTGATCATCGCTTAAAAGTGGTTGAATCCCCGGTAGTCGTTCCGGCAGGTTGCGCCGTTCGCGTCGAGGTAGACGATCTCCGGCTCCCCGGTATCCGTACACCTCCCGATCCAGTGCAGCGGCCGTCCGAACTCGGCCTCGAAACGGCGTTGCACCCCCTCTGCCCCGGCCGGATCGACCGTCAGCAGCAGCACGTAGTCTTCGCCGCCGGTCAACGCCAGTTCGCGGGCGTCCCACCCCTGCTCTGCCGCCGTGCGTTGCAGCAGCGCCGAGACGGGAATCTGCGGCAGGTCGATCGCCGCCCCCACCGCCGAAGCCCGCAGGATGTGCCGCAAATCCGAAGCCACGCCGTCCGAAACGTCCATCAGGGCGTGTACGTCCGGCTCCCGTCCCAACCACTCCCCTTCCGCCAAGTGAGGGCGGGGGCGGTGGTGTCTCCGGATGAGTTCGTCGGTGTCGGGACTCGGCGGCAGGGCGTTCAACAGCACCCGCAGTCCGGCTGCCGAATCGCCCAACGGTCCGGTTACGGCGATCCGGTCGCCCGGCCGGGCCGTGCTGCGGCGCTTGATGCGCCGGTTTTCGGCCCTCCCCAGAACGGTGATATTGATGACGATCCCGGTGGTCGAGGAGGTCGTGTCTCCCCCTAACAAAGGGATGCCGAACGAACGGTAGCCCTCGAAAAAGGCGTCGCACCACTCTACCCCGACCGCCCCGGCCGGCAGGCCCAGACTCAGAAAAGTGGCTGTCGGTCGCCCCCCCATCGCCGCCACGTCGCTCAGGTTGACAGCCAAGGCTTTGGCCCCTAATTCGCGGGCCGAAATCCGGTCGCGCAGAAAGTGCACCCCTTCGACCAGCAGGTCGGTGGTAACCAACAGCGACTCTCCCTCCCGCCACGGGATCACGGCGCAGTCGTCGCCGATCCCCTCCCATCCGGCCGGAACCGAACCGCCGAATTGTGCTGCGATGCGGCCGATCAGGCCGAACTCCCCTATTTCTTCGATTTTCATGGTTTCGCCTGTTTTATCGCTGCGCCTAACTCCCGTGCCGCTGCCTCCGGCGACGGAGCCGAGCAAATTGCGCTGACCACCGCCACTCCGTCGGCTCCGGAACGGAGGATCGCCGGAATGTTCGTCCGGTTCACCCCGCCGATCGCCACCATCGGCAGCGCCGGCCCGACGACCTGCCGCAGGTGCTGCACCCCTTTCAATCCCAATGCTGTTGCGGTGTCGGTCTTGGTCGGCGTGGCGAAAACCGGACTGGCTGCGATGTAGTCCAACCCCGCGAACGACCGGCATTCGCGGGCCTGCTCGTCGTTTTCCACCGACAGGCCGATGATCGCCTCCGGTCCCAACAGCCGCCGGGCATCGGCGTAAGCCATGTCGTGCTGTCCGATGTGCACCCCTTCGGCACCGATCACCTGTGCGATGTCGGCCCGGTCGTTGACGATCAGCGGAATCCCGGCCGGTTGCAGCATTTCGTGCAAAGCCCTCCCCAACTCGACGAACTCCCGCGTGTCGCAACTCTTTTCGCGCAGCTGCACCATCGTCGTCCCGCCCCGGACTGCTCCCCGGACGATCTCCGGCAGCGGCTGGCCCAAGGAGAGGGTCCGGTCCGTTACCAAATAGAGCGATAGCGCTTCCCGGTTCAGATTTCCCATTGTCTCAGTTCGGCTGTGGCGGTTCGGAACTCGTCGATGACCTCCCGCACCGCCTCGGCCGCCGGCACGATCCGACGGATCGCCGAGGCGATCTGGCCGATCTCCAGCTCCCCTTCGGTGAGGTCGCCCTCGAAAATGCCCCGCTTCGAGCGTTTGGCTCCCAGAATCTCCCGCAGCTCCTCTGCCGAAGCCCCCCGAGCCTCCGCTTCGGCCACACGGTGGTAAAATTCGTTCCTGATGAGTCGAACCGGACTCAATTTCTTGAGACACAGCATCGTGTCTCCCTCTTCCATCGCGATGCAGCGGTTTTTGAAGGCTTCATGTGCCGACGACTCCTCCGTGAGCGCGAAGCGGGTGCCCATCTGCACTCCGTCGGCTCCCAAGGCCATTGCGGCCAGCATCCCCCGCCCCGTGGCGATCCCTCCCGCTGCGAGCAAAGGCAGCCCCGTTGCCTCGCGCACCTGCGGGATCAAAGTCAGGGTCGTTGTTTCGTCGCGCCCGTTGTGTCCCCCGGCCTCGAACCCTTCGGCCACGATCGCATCCACGCCGGCCGCCTCCGCTTTGCGGGCGAACCGGCTCGAGGCCACCACGTGGGCCACCGTAATCCCCGCCGCCTTGAGCCGCTCGGTATAGAGCGCCGGATTGCCCCCGGAGGTGAAAACGACCGGCACCTGTTCGGCAATCAGCAGCTCGATCACCCGCTCGAGCTCCGGATAAAACAGCGGGACGTTCACCCCGAAAGGCCGTCCGCTGCCGGCCAGTGCCGTCCGGGTTTTGGCGATGTGTTCGGCCAGCGTTTCGGGGTGCATGGAACCGGCGCCGAGCAGTCCCAACCCTCCGGCAGCCGACACGGCCGAGGCTAACCGCCAGCCGCTGCACCACACCATACCCCCCGAAACGATCGGATATTCTATCTTAAACAGTTCGGTAACAGATGTTTTCATACGGTCTGTCGTTTTTGGAAATTTAGTTGGATAAAGATAAACAAAAATTTCATAAATTTGTAGAGCGCAAGAGGGGGTGTTGTCGGCGAATAATGAAAAATGCGTTTGTAACGGGGACTATGTCGAACAAAAAGATCGTTGCTGTCATTGCGGGGGGGGACTCTTCCGAAGCGGTGATTTCTTTTCAGAGCGGGGCGCAGGTCTATGGCTGTTTGGACCGGACGCGGTTCGAACCTTATTTGGTGGTGCTGCAACACGGAGTCTGGCGGGTGAATCCGGTGGATGCGGCGGTCGAGGGGGCGACGGTGCCGGTGGACTTGAACGATTTCAGTTTTCTGTTGCCGCAGGCGGGGGGGGAGGCTGTGCGGGTCCGGTTCGACTATGCACTGATCGAAATTCACGGCACGCCGGGCGAAAACGGGATTCTGCAAGGCTATTTCGAGTTGATGGGGATTCCCTATTCGACCTGCACGGCGGAGGTCTCGGCGCTGACTTTCAACAAGTCGCTCTGCAAGGCGGTGCTGCGGGGGCGGCCGGGGATCAATCTGGCCGAAGAGATACTCCTGCATCGAGGCGATCCGCTTCCGGAACCGGACTTGATCGTCGGCCGATTGGGGCTGCCGTTTTTTGTGAAGCCCAATGCCAGCGGCAGCAGCTTCGGGGTTACGAAAGTCAAATCGGCGGATCCGGAGGTGATCCGGGCGGCGATCGAAGCGGCTTTTGCAGAGAGCGATGCGGTGCTGCTGGAACAGTTCGTGGAGGGTCGCGAGGTGAGCTGCGGCATGATGGTGATCGGAGGGCGGGAGTGGATTCTGCCGGTTACGGAGTTGATCCCGGAGAACGAATTTTTCGATTTCGAGGCGAAATACACGGCCGGGGCGTGTCGCGAGGTTACGCCGGCGGTGCTTCCCGACGAGACGGTGCAGGCGCTGAACCGGGCGACGGCGACGGCATACCGCACGTTGGGATGCCGGGGGATCGTGCGGGTCGATTTCATGGTCGACCGGACGACGGGAAAACCCTATTTTATCGAAGTCAATACCACTCCGGGGATGAGCGCGGCCAGTATCGTGCCGCAGCAGTGGCGCGCGGCGGGGCTGACGATGGGCGAGGCGATCGGGATGATTATCGACGAAACAGCGAAAAAATCAACAAAACAATAACCGTTTATGAGTACAAACTACAAACTCAAAACCGAGGGGGGGCTGAAAAAAGGGTGTGAACCGATGGATATCATTACCCGGTTCGAACGGCTCTCGACCCACATTGCGGCTACGGCCGAAGAGGGGGCGATCCGGGTGGCGGACGAGGTGGCGGCGGCCATTCGGGCCAAAGAGGCGGCCGGCGAACAGTGCGTACTGGGGCTGACGGCCGGCAAATCGCCGATCGGAGTCTATCGCGAATTGGTGAAGCGCCATAAAAACGAGGGGCTGAGTTTCCGGAATGTGGTGATCTTCACCCTGTTCGAGTTCTACCCGATCGCAGCGGATGAACAGCAGAGCTACACCTACTCGCTCTACGAAGAGTTGATCAACCAGGTGGATATTCCCTCGGCGCAGGTGCATACGTTGGACGGTACGGTGGCGCCGGAACAGGTGAGCGAATACTGCAAACGGTACGAGGCCGAGATTCAGGCGGCCGGCGGGATCGACATCATGCTCCTCGGGATGGGCGACCAGGGACAGGTGGCGCTGAACGAATCGGGGACGTACCGCAACACCTCGACCCGGATCGTAGCCCTGAGCAATGCGTCGCGGAAGTTGGTGGCTTCGGCTTTCTACGGGGTGGCCAATGTGCCGACGCGCGCGCTGACGGTGGGGATTGCCACGATCATGCAGGCCGAACGCATCATCCTGATCGGCTGGGGGGAAGACAAGTCGGGCGTGGCGGCCAAAGTGATCGAAGGGGCTGTGGATGCGGCGGTGCCGGCTTCGTATTTGCAGAACCACCACAATGTCGAAGTGGTGCTGGACGAGGATGCGGCCTCCAACCTGACCCGGGTGGCGACACCGTGGTTGGTGGGGAGCTGCGTGTGGACCAACCGGTTTATCCGCAAAGCGGTGCTGTGGCTCTGCCGGAAGGTCGACAAACCGATTCTCAAAGTAACCTACCAAGACTATATCGACAACAGCCTCGGGCAGCTGATCGAAGAGACGGGACTCTCTTACGACAAGATCAATATTCAGGTATTCAACGATTTGCAGCACACGATTTCGGGCTGGCCGGGCGGCAAGCCGAATGCCGACGATTCGACGCGGCCGGCCCGGTCGTTCCCGTTCCCGAAACGGGTCGTGATCTTCAGCCCGCATCCGGACGACGATGTGATCTCGATGGGGGGGACTTTTATCCGGCTGGCGGACCAGGGGCACGACGTCCATGTGGCTTACCAGACCTCGGGGAATATCGCCGTGCATGACGATGTGGTGCTTCAGACGTTAGATACGGCGCGCGAATGCGGGTTCGATGACAAGTACGAACACTTCAAACAGTTGATTCAGAGCAAGGTCAAGGGGCAGCCGGAACCGCTCGAACTCCGGAGACTCAAAGGGGCGATCCGCCGCGGCGAGGCACGGGCGGCGGACCGCAGTTTCGGCTTGAATGACGATACCAATGTGCATTTCCTCAATCTGCCGTTCTACGAAACCGGTTCGGTGAAGAAAGGGGCGATCAGTCAGGCGGACATCGATATCGTGATCGACCTGCTGCGGAAGATTCAACCGCACCAGATCTATGCGGCGGGCGACTTGTCGGACCCGCACGGAACGCACCGGGTTTGTATCGAAATCGTGCTGGCGGCGGTGAACCAGATCAAGAAGGCGGGGGACGAATGGCTCAAGGATTGTGTGATGTGGCTCTACCGCGGGGCTTGGCAGGAGTGGGATTTGGATATGGTGGATATGGCGGTGCCGCTGAGTCCGGACGAGGTGATCAAAAAACGGCATGCGATCTATCGGCACTTGTCGCAAAAGGATATCGTGCCTTTCCCGGGAGACGACAAGCGCGAGTTTTGGGAACGGGCCGAGGATCGGACGCAGGCCACCGCTCAGCTCTACGATAAGTTGGGGATGGCGGAGTACCAGGCGATCGAGGTCTTCGTGAAGTATCCGATTTTCTGAGGACTCTGAATCTTTAGAGCATAGATTGAAAACGGGGTCGGGCCGGGATGTTATTCCCGGCCCG